>DXSD01000004.1 GCA_019410665.1 Fusobacterium sp. | reverse complement strand
AATGCTAAAAAACACAACTGTTTGAACGAAGTGAGTTTTGTGTTTTTAATGAGCCAAGCCATACTTGCTCTTTATTCTTTGAACGAAAGTCATTCTTGAATTAGTTATAATTACTTTAATTTCTTAAATTGCAACAGCCCATCTAATATATTTTTAAAGTTTAGGAGAGAATTTTTTTAAAAACTCATTTTTCTCTCTAACAAAAAGTTTTCCCTCAGCTTCTTTACAAACATATACTACTACAGTTAGTCCATCTCTCTCATTAGTGCAGTCTATAGCCTCTTTAATAACTTGATAATCTCTCCCGTTTTTATTATTAATCCAAAGAGAATTTTCTTGAATTACCATGTGAATCCCCCTTTATTTATTAAAAAGTTTTTTATTATAGTAAGAATTAGCAGTATAGATAGCAGCTAATGGATTATGCCCAAGAACTCTATCTTTTACAGCAAAAACTGTTACTGGAGCTTCAGAATATTTAATAAATAAACTATCATGTCCAACACAAAGCCCAAGTAAAATATTCAGGTCAGTTTTTCTTTCATTTAAAAGTTTAGCTTGTCCAATAGGATTGCACATAGGTTCAAATTTACACTGTGGTCTAACTTGCTCTCCATTTTTTATATTTATAAATTCTTTTGAAATACTACCATTTTTACAAATTAAAGACTCTACTTGAAACCCATGATATCTTAGAATATTAGCAAAAATTTGAGCTTCATTAGCTAAGCCAGTACAAAAAGCTAAACCTAACTTAGTGAAATTACATTTTTTAACAAAAAGGATAATCTCTTGAATTCTAGTAAGTTGACAATACCCTTCAGCTTCTACTAAAGCAGAATTATGAGCTAACTTCATATTTTCCTCTTCTAAATAATATTTTTTAATCTTTTCAATTTTTTCAAGTTCCCTACATGGACAATTAAGAGGAGCATCTTCTAAATTTCCAGTCCTACAAGAGTGTTTTTGACAAGAATCACAAGTGTACATAAATTTTTCCTCCTTAAAATTTATTAATTTTAAAACTCTGTTATAATTCTATTATATAATATTTTTAAAAAAAATTCTAAAAAAAAGTTGATATATAATGAAAAAAGATATATAATATACCAATATAGTAATAATATTTAAGATAAAAGGAGACAAAATGAATAGTGTAGTGACAAAATTTTTAGAAAAAACAATAGACTTATTACCTACGATTATAATAAGAGGGGTAATAGTTATTGTATTATTTTCAATTTGGCCAAAGTTTGTTGAAGCTTTAATAAAAATGTATAAGAAAGCTTTAAGAAAGAAGAATGTTGATCCATTATTAGAAAGTTTTACAAGTTCTATGTTAAAAACTTTATTATATGTAATCTTATTCTTTTTAGTAGTGGGAATAGCAGGAGTTAAAGCAACTTCTCTTGTAACAGTTTTAGGTACTGCTGGATTAGCTGTTGGTTTAGCATTACAAGGAAGTTTGGCAAACCTAGCTGGAGGAATGTTAATCTTATTCTTTAAACCATTTACTAAAGATGAATATATAGTGGCTAGTAGTGGAGTAGAGGGAACAGTAGATAAAATACAAATTCTTTATACAATTTTAACAACACCAGATAATAGAGTTGTAATAGTTCCAAATAGTCAATTGGCTAATAATGCTATAACTAACGTTTCAAGAAATCCAGAAAGAAGACTAGATATGGTGTTTTCAGTATCTTATGATACACCAACAGAAAAGGTAAAAGAGATCTTAAATAGAGTTGCAAATGAGCATCCAGCTGTTTTAAAAGATAAACCTTTAAATATTAGAATGAGTGTACAAAATGCAAGTTCATTAGATTTTATATTTAGAGTTTGGGTGAAAAAAGAGGATTATTGGACTGCAAAATTTGATTTTACAGAGATTGTCAAAGCAGAATTTGATGCTAATAATATAGAAATACCATACCAAAAAATTGATATTTATAGAAAATAATAACCTTTAAAAAATTGTGTTTTAAATCACAATAAAAAATAAAAAAACACTGTACAATTTCCAGAGATTCGTGCTATAATATCTGAAATCCCAAAAATAAAAATTAAATAAGTTCGTAAAAAAAATTAATCTATATTATTTATTTTAAAAGGAGTTGCAAATGAACGGAAAAATAGTAAAAGAAGCTATCACATTTGATGATGTATTATTAATCCCAGCAAAATCAGAGGTATTACCACACGAAGTAAGTTTAAAGACACAATTAACAAAAGATATTACTTTAAATGTGCCAATACTAAGTGCTGCTATGGATACAGTTACAGAATCAGATCTAGCTATTGCTTTAGCTAGACAAGGTGGAATAGGATTTATTCATAAAAATATGAGTATAGAAGATCAAGCTGCTGAAGTAGATAGAGTAAAAAGAATAGAGAGTGGAATGATAAGAAACCCAGTTACTCTTACAGCAGATTGTACAGTAGGACAAGCTGAAGATTTAATGAGAAGATATAAGATTTCTGGTCTTCCAGTAATTGAAGGGGAAGGAAAACTTATAGGAATAGTAACAAATAGAGATATAAAATATCATAAGAATATGGAGCAGTTAGTTGGAGAGATAATGACAAAGGATAATCTAGTAACTGCACCTGTGGGAACAACTTTAGATGAAGCAAAAGAGATACTTCTTTCAAATAGAATAGAAAAACTTCCTATTACAGATGAAAATGGATATTTAAAAGGATTAATTACAATAAAGGATATTGATAACTTAGCAGAATATCCAAATGCTTGTAAAGATGCTCATGGAACTTTAAGAGTAGGAGCAGCTGTTGGAATAGGAGCAGATACATTAGAGAGAGTAGCTGCACTAGTAAAAGCTGGAGTAGATATTATAACTGTAGACTCAGCTCACGGACATTCAGCTGGGGTAATTAGAAAAATAAGAGAGATTAGAGAAGCTTTCCCTAAATTAAATCTAATAGGTGGAAATATAGTTACAGCTGAAGCGGCTTTAGATCTAATTGAAGCTGGTGTAGACGCTGTTAAAGTAGGGATAGGACCTGGATCTATCTGTACTACAAGAGTAGTAGCAGGTGTTGGAGTACCTCAACTTACTGCTGTAAATGATGTTTATCAAGTATGTAAAGATAGAGGAATAGGAGTAATTGCTGATGGAGGAATAAAACTATCAGGAGATATAGTAAAAGCTCTAGCAGCTGGAGCTGACTGTGTAATGTTAGGAGGATTATTAGCAGGAACTAAAGAAGCTCCAGGAGAGGAAATTATCCTTGAAGGAAAGAGATTTAAACTTTATGTAGGAATGGGATCAATAGCAGCTATGAAGAGAGGATCTAAAGATAGATACTTCCAAAATGATGCTAAAAAATTAGTTCCAGAAGGAATAGAAGGACGTATCTCTTATAAAGGAAACTTAAAAGATGTTGTATTCCAACTATGTGGAGGAATTAGAGCAGGTATGGGATACTGTGGAACTCCAACAATAGAAGATTTAAAAATAAATGGTAAGTTTATAAAAATAACTGGTGCTGGATTAAGAGAAAGCCATCCACACGATGTAACAATCACTAAAGAGGCACCTAACTATTCTAAATAAAATAATTTAATTAAGAAAAGAAGAGGGTTTTACTTATAAATAGTTAGTAAAATTTTCTTCTTTTTATTTGTTTTAATTTAGGGGATTTCTAATATCTTCTTAAAATTAACTATTAAAATTTTTTCAAAAAAATAGTATAATAAGGAGAATAGATTTTTTTTAAGGAGAGAAAAGTGAGAAAAGGAATATTATTTATATTAGCAATGACTACATATAGCCTATTGATAGGGAATGAGTTTAAAGAAGTAAAACCATTGGAGAATAATGTTGTTCTTGAAAAAACTGTAAAAAAAGAGGAGAAAGTTTTAGAAAAAAATTTAGAAGAAACTATTGAAAAAGATAGTACAAGTGAAAAATTGGTTCAAGAAGAGATGAAAGAGAGAATAGAAGATCTTGGAATAAAAAGAAAGGGAGCAGATGGAAAAGTTTATGCTGGAAAGGAAAAAGTAGCATATACAGGGAAATTTGCACTATTTTTAGGAGATATTATAGAGTACACAGAAACATATAAAGATGGAATTTTAAATGGGGCTAAAACTTGGTATTCTCATGATGGAAAGATAGTGCTTGAGGAAAACTATAAAAATAATAAAGTTGAAGGGGAGCAGAAAGCTTACTATGAAAATGGAAATATTAAATCAATAGTAACATATAAAAATGGAAGAATAGTAGGGATAGAAGCTTTAGCAGTAGATGGAACAGTATTGCATAAAAGTGATTTAAGTAAAGGGACAGGAGAATGGAAATATTTTTGGGAAAATGGAAATGTCTTAGAAAAAGGAAGTTATAAAAATTGGAGAAAAGATGGTGTTTGGGTAAAATATCGTGAAAATGGAGAGGTTGATGTAACTACTACTTATAAAAATGGAAGACTTATAAGTCAGGTGTGGGGATAGAATGGATATAAGAGCCATAGAAAAAACAGAAAAATGGGGATATATGTTCTATGTTAAATATGATGGGACTAAGTTTCATTCCTTTGATGAGATGAGTGGAAAAAAAACTGTGAAGGGACAGTTTAAAGAGTTAATGAACAAGATTGGCTTCACTTGGGCTAAGGGAATACAGCAAGGGGGAAGAACAGATGCTAAAGTGAGTGCTACCGAAAATATTCTATATGTAAGTAGTAATTTTAAAGGAGATACTAAAGAGTTACAAGAGAGATTTAACTTAATATCTGATGAAAGTCTGAAAGTTACAATGGTGAAAAAGACTCTTCCAAACTTAGCTTTTCCAGAGATGATAGAGAGAAGAGAGTACATCTATGAATATCCTAAAAAGAGAATAAAAAATAGTATAGAGGATATAGAAAAGTTTTGTAAAGAACTTTCAGGAAAATATGATGTAAGTGAGTTTACTGATAAAAAAGGATTGGAGTTAAAAGAGCACATTAGAGAAGTCGAAGTAACTTTTGAAAAAGGTAAATTATATTTTTCTGGGAATTCCTTTATGCCTAAGCAAGTAAGAATTATGAGTGGATATATTCTGACTGGAAAAAAGGAACCTCTAGAAGGAAAATACTTAACTCTCTCTAAAGTAGTTATAAATGAAGAGTTAAGAGAAAATATTTTTGAGAAGGTTGAAGATTTAGAAATAGAAGGAGTTGAAAAGATAGAAAGTAATAATAAGAGAACTTTTTATATTTTTTATACAACTAAGGATAAGAAAAGTCAATTGATAGGAAAAAATGGAAAAAATATAAAAGTTCTTAAAAAAGAATATGGAAATATAGTGGTAAAAGAGTTATGATAGGAAGAATAAAGCAGGGACTTCTTTTTATATTTGGAAAATATAAAGAGGAGTGGAATGAAGAGATAGAGAACGTTCTTTCAGAGAAGGAATTTGTGTTATTTAAAAATATGAGTGAATATGATAAAATACATTCGTATAGATTATATAAATTAGTAAGTGAAGATACACTTTTAAAAAGTAGTATAATATATAAAAAGCTAGCTCTTTTGCATGATTGTGGAAAGTATCATGCTTCCTTATATAGAAGAGTAAAAAAAGTACTGATAGGAGAAAAGAGCTTAGAAAATCATAGTGAGATATCTTATTTGAAATTAAAAAATGTCAATTTGAAGTTAGCAGAATTAGCTAGAAAACATCATCAAAAATCTGAAGATATATATATGAAAAGATTTCAACTATTAGATGATAAGTAGGAGATAAAATGAAAATAGGAGTTTTACAATTAGATATAAAAAAGAATATAGAAAGCAATATTTTAAAAATAATTGAAAAAATAAAAGATACAGATGCTGAAATAATTGTATTACCAGAACTTTCAGATAGAGGATATATATATGAAAATAGAGAGAAACTTTTAAATTTAAGTTCTAATGTAGAAGAAAATAAGCTAGTAAAAGCTTTGCAAAAAGAAACTTTAAAAAATAAAAAAGCAGTAATAGTTGGAATAGCAGAGAGAGTGAAAGAGAAAGTATATAATTCAGCAGTAGTTATAGAAAACGGAAATATAACTGGAGTATACAGAAAAGTTCACTTGACAGATTTTGAAAAGAGATTTTTTGCTTCTGGAGAAAAAAATAATGTATTTGAGATAAAAGGGATAAAAGTTGGAATACAGATTTGTTTTGATATATGGTTTCCAGAGATTTCAAGGGAACAAATAAAAAAAGGAGCAGATATGATATTTGTTCTTGGAAATTTTGGTGGGGCAACTACTTATGAGATTTGTAAAGTAAGAGCTATTGAAAATTTAGTTCCGATAGTTTTATGTAACAGAGTAGGAGAAGAAAAAACTGATGAAATATCAGCAAGTTTTTTAGGTAATAGTACTGTGTATGATATTGAGGGAAATGAATTGATAAAATCTATTAAATTTCAAGAAAGATATATTGAGGTTGAAATAAAAGAGTTTAGAAAAAATTTTAACATAATGTGTAGTAATTTCTTAGGAGAAATAAAAAAACATAAAATTAACATATAGATAGAAAGAGGAGAAAATGAGAGTAAATTTAGATAAATACTTATTAAAGGTAGAGAAACCAGGACAATATTTAGGAAATGAGATAAACAGTATACATAAAGAGGAGTTTAAAGCTAGAATGTGTCTGTTTTTTCCAGATATATATGAAGTTGGAATGTCAAATTTAGGAATAAGAATACTTTATAGTTTAATGAATAGGGTGGAAGGATTCTCTTTAGAGAGAGGTTTTGCTCCTATGGAAGATATGGAAAAACTTATGAGGGAGAATAATATTCCTATGTTTTCATTAGAGAGTAAGACACCTCTTAAAGAGTTTGATGCAATTGGATTTTCTTTATCTTATGAGATGTGTTATCCAAATGTATTAAATGCTTTAGATCTTGCAGGAATTCCAGTAAGAAGAGAAGATAGAGGTGAGGAGTATCCCCTTATAATGGCAGGGGGAACTTGTATGATGAACCCTGTTCCTATGGAGAAGTTTTTAGATTTTATAGTTATTGGTGATGGAGAAGAGGTAATGGTAGAAATTGCTAAAATTTTAGTAGCCAATAAGGATAAAACAAAATTAGAGAAACTTCAATTAATTGAGGGATTAGATGGAGTTTATGTACCAACTCTTCACAAAGGAAAAAAGAGAGTAAGAAGAGCTATAGTAGCGGACTTAAACAGTACAGAGTATTATGAGGATCAAATAGTACCATATATAAATATTGTCCATGATAGAGCTACTGTAGAGATACAAAGAGGGTGTTCAAGAGGTTGTAGATTCTGTCAAGCTGGAATAGTTTATAGACCTGTAAGAGAGAGAAGCTTAGAAAAAAATCTAGAACTTATTGAAAAGATGATAAAAAAGACAGGGTATGGAGAGGTGTCACTATCCTCTTTAAGTAGTAGTGACTATAGTAAAATAGATGAACTAATAAAAGGGGTAAAGAGTAAATATGATCATAGAAATTTAGGAGTATCTCTACCTTCTCTTAGAATGAATACTCACTCTGTTGAAGTAGCAGAAGATATAAGTGGAGGAAAAAGAACTGGATTTACTTTTGCTCCTGAAGCAGGATCTCAAAGAATGAGAGATATAATAAATAAAGGAGTAACTGAAGAGGATGTTTTATCAACTGCTGAAGCAGCTGTAAGAGGTGGTTGGGAGACATTAAAATTCTATTTTATGATAGGACTTCCTTTTGAAACAGATGAAGATGTAAAGGGAATTTATGACTTAGCTAAAAAAGTTGTAGATCTATGTAGACCTATAAATAAGAGATTAAATGTAACTGTAAGTGTGTCTAACTTTGTACCAAAGCCACATACTCCGTTCCAATGGGCAGAGCAGATGAATTTTGAAGAGATGAAAAGAAAACATGCTCTTTTAAGAGAACTGTTTAAAGGTCAAAAAAGCTGTAATTTAAGAATTCATGATATGAAAAAATCATATTTAGAAGGATTTTTATCAAGAGGAGATGAAAAAACTGGAGACCTTATTGAATTAGCTTGGAAAGGTGGAGCAAAGTTAGATGATTATAAGGATAACTTCAATATTTGGAAAAAAGCAATAGAGAGTTTAAATATGAGTGAAGATGAGTATTTAAAGGCTAGAGATATTGAAGAGGAACTACCTTGGGATATGGTGGAAATAAGTGTAGATAAGGAATTTTTGAAAAAAGAATTAAAACAAGCTGAAAATGTAGCCTTAACTCCAGAGTGTAGAACTAAGTGCTCAAATTGTGGAATGAGAAAAAGATTCCCAAATTGTATGGTAATATCTAAATAATAAATAAAAAAGGAGAAGTTTATGGTTAAATTAGGAAATGATTGGGACGAAGTATTAAAAGGAGAGTTTGACAAGGAGTATTATCAGAAATTAAGAAAATTTTTGATAGCAGAATATAAAACAAAAACTATATACCCTAAAATGGAGGATATTTTTTCAGCTTTGAAACTGACTTCATATAAGGATACTAAGGTTTTAATACTAGGACAAGACCCATATCATGGTCCTAATCAGGCACATGGACTTGCCTTTTCAGTAAATCCTGGAATAAAAACTCCCCCTTCTCTTTTAAATATGTATAAAGAACTTAAGGATGAATTGGGGCTATTTATTCCTAACAATGGATATTTAGTCTCATGGGCAAAACAAGGGGTATTACTTCTTAATACTGCTCTGACTGTTAGAGCTGAAGAGGCTAATTCTCATGCAGGAATAGGATGGGAGATTTTTACAGATAACATAATTAAACATTTGAATAGTAGAGAGGAGTCTATTATATTTGTATTATGGGGGAATAATGCAAGAAAAAAGAAAAGCTTTATAACAAATAAGCAACACTTTATTTTAGAGGGACCACATCCAAGTCCGTTATCAGCAAGTAGAGGTTTTTTCGGTTGCGGACATTTTAAAAAGGTAAATGAGATTTTGAAAACTTTAAATAAAGAGCTAATAAATTGGCAGATAGAGAATATATAATTAATTCTAAAACAGCATACGTCACAAAGATGCCACAGTGATTTAATATAATGGAAAAAAGAGAAATTGGAGGCTTGGTATGAAATATTTAGGTATGAGTGTACTACTATTTTTTATATCTACACTAAATATTTTAGGGGATGAGGATTTTTGTGATGGAGTAAATGTAATCTTTATTCAAAATTTAAATGTAAAACAACAAAAAAGTATAAGTGAAATGAGGGAAAAGTTTTTAGAAAACTTTAATGAGATAAGAGAAAAAATAGTTGTTATCAGAGTGGAGACACAGATTGAAATGAGAAAAGAAAACCCTGATTGGAATAAGATAAAACGGCTAAATAAAGAGTATTCCAAATTACAAAACTCATTAAATGAGGGAATGGAAGAGTACAAGAATAGAATAGAAACTATTCAAGTAGAGTTTGCAAATTAAAATGGAGGAGCTATGGATAAAATATTACTGGGATTAGAATATGAAATACTTCAAAAAGGAAAAGATATGATAAATTACACAGGACTAGAGTATGATTCTAGAAAAATAAAGGAAGGGAATATTTTTGTAGCTCTAGAAGGTGCTGTTGTAGATGGACATAATTATATAAAACAAGCAGTTGAAAAGGGAGCTAAGGGAGTATTAGTATCTAAGAAGATTGATTTAGAATTCCCAGTAGAGTATATCTATGTAAAGGATTTAAGAAAAAACTTAGGAAAAATTGCATCTAATTTCTATGATTATCCTCAAGAAAAAATAAAGATAGTAGGTATTACAGGAACAAATGGAAAAACAACTTCTACTTATTTATTAGAAACTATTCTAGGAGAGGAAAATGTAGCTAGAATAGGAACTGTTGAGTATAAGATAGGAAAAGAGATAATAGAGGCACAAAATACTACACCTGAATCTTTAGATATAGTAAAAATATGTAAAAAAGCTGTAGAAAGAGGATTGAAATATTTAGTAATGGAAGTTAGCTCTCATGCTCTTTCTTTAGGAAGAGTTGATATGTTAAAATTTGATATAGCTTCTTTTACAAATTTAACTTTAGATCATTTAGATTATCATAAAAATATGGAAAGTTATTTTGAAGCTAAAAGAAAGCTGTTTACAATGTTAAAAGAGGAAGGGAAAAACTCTATAAATATAGATGACTTGTATGGAGAAAAATTATATAATGAGTTTGGAGGGTACTCTTACTCTTTAAATAAAAAAGCAGATATAACAGGAGAGATTTTAGAGTTCCATAGTGATGGACAGCTAGTAAGATTGAATATTTTAGGAGATATTTTTGAAATAAAATTATCTATCTTAGGTAGATATAATCTATACAATGTCCTTGGAGTTATAGGAATGGCTATGCAATTGGGGTTAGATAAAAAGAGCATAGTAGAAAATTTAAAAAATGTAAAGGGAGCTCCTGGAAGATTTGAGTTAGTAAATTGTGGGCAAGACTATGTTGTAGTAGTTGATTATGCTCATACTGGAGATGCTCTTGAAAATATTTTAAAAAGTATAAATGAATTAAAAAAAGCTAGAGTGATAACAATTTTTGGTTGTGGTGGAGATAGGGATCCCAGCAAGAGACCAGTAATGGGAGAGATAGCTCAAAGGTTGAGTGATATAGCTATATTGACCTCTGATAATCCTAGAACTGAAGAACCACACAAAATAATTGAAGATGTTCTAAAGGGAATGAATGGAGATAACTATATAGTTGAAGAGGATAGAGAGATGGCTATAGTAAAAGCTATAGAGATGGCTCAGAAAGATGATATAATACTGATAGCTGGAAAGGGTCATGAAACTTATCAGATATTGGGAAGAGAAAAGATTCACTTCGATGATAGAGAGATAGCTAGAAGAGAGATAATAAAAAGAAAAATGAGAGGATAAGGGGGAAATAAATGGTAGATAAGGTAAGAGTAGTAAAGGTTGGAGAAAGTGTTGAAATTGGAGGAAATAAGAGATTTGCTCTAATAGCTGGACCTTGTGTAATAGAGTCAGAAGAGTTAGTGATGGAAGTAGCTGAAAAGATAAAAGATATCTGTGATAGACTAGGAATACAGTATATCTTTAAAGCTTCTTTTGATAAAGCAAATAGATCATCTATTCACTCTTTTAGAGGACCAGGACTTGAAAAGGGATTAGAGATATTAAAAAAAGTTAAAGAGAGATACAATGTTCCTGTGATAACTGATGTACATGAAACTTGGCAGTGTAAAAAAGCTGCAGAAGTAGTGGATATTTTACAAATACCAGCTTTTTTATGTAGACAAACAGATTTACTTTTAGCAGCTGCAGAAACAGGATTACCAGTAAACATTAAAAAGGGACAGTTTTTAGCTCCTTGGGATATGAAAAATGTTGTAACTAAAATGGAAGAGAGTAACAATAGAAATATACTACTTTGTGAAAGAGGAAGTACTTTTGGATATAACAATATGGTAGTAGATATGAGATCATTTATGGAGATGAGAAAGTTTGGATATCCAGTGGTATTTGATGTAACTCATGCTGTGCAAAGACCAGGAGGACTTGGAACTGCTACATCTGGGGATAGAGAGTATGTATTCCCACTTATGAGAGCAGGACTTGCAATAGGAGTAGATGCTATATTTGCTGAGGTACATCCAAATCCAAATGAGGCTAAATCTGATGGACCAAATATGCTGTTTTTAGATGATTTAGAGGAGATATTAAAAGTAGCTATTAAAATAGATGATTTAGTAAAGGGAAGATAGGGGAGAGTTATGGAATTTAATGAAGTGGATTATGCAAGAAGTATATTTGATGCAGAGATAGAGGAGTTAGAAAGAGTAAAAAAACTTTTAGATGGTGAGTTTATAAAAGTAGTTGAATTAATTTTAAATTCAAAAGGGAAGGTAGTAGTAACTGGAATTGGAAAATCTGGACTTATTGGAAAGAAGATTGCAGCTACCTTAGCTTCTACAGGAACATCAGCTATATTTATGAATTCTGCTGAAGGGTTACATGGAGATCTAGGAATGATCTCTTCAGATGATGTTGTCTTAGCTATTTCAAATAGTGGAAATAGTGATGAAATAGTTTCTCTATTGCCATCTATTGAGAAAATTGGAGCTAAAGTTGTAGCTATGACAGGAAATAGAAATTCAAGATTAGGGAGAGCAGCTGATTATGTTTTAAATATAGGCGTTACTAGGGAAGCTTGCCCATTGAATTTAGCACCTATGTCTTCAACAACAAGTACTCTAGTAATGGGGGATGCTTTAGCAGCTACTTTAATTAAAAGAAGAGACTTTAGGCCTGAAAATTTTGCTGTATACCATCCTGGAGGAAGTTTAGGAAAAAGACTTCTTATGAGAGTTGGAGATATAATGAAAAAAGGTGAAGAGATACCACTTTGTGATAAGGAAAGTCCAATAAAAAATGTAATACTCACTATGACTGAAAAGAGTTTAGGAGCAGTATGTGTTATGAATGGGGATCTGATGGTAGGAATTATAACTGAGGGGGATATTAGAAGAGCCTTAGCTAAAGAGGTGGAGTTTTTTACATATAAAGCTAAAGATATAATGACAAGAAACTTTACTAGAACAGATTCAAAGAGTATGGCAATAGATGCTTTAGAGCTTATGGAAAATAGACCAAGTCAGATAGCAGTTCTACCAGTTATAGATGATAACAAATTGGTTGGAATGGTAAGAGTTCATGATCTATTAAATGTAGTAGGAAGATAATTATAATAAAAGTTGACACAGCAAGTAAATTTTATTATAATATTAGTGTGAAATAAAAATTACAGGAGTGATAAATATGGTAACAAGAGATACAAATATTTTAGTAGCTGTTCAAAACTATCCAGTTATAAGAGAAGTATTTGCTAAATACGGACTAGGATGTGTAGGATGTATGATCGCAGCTGGGGAGACTTTAGGAGAGGGAATATCTGCTCATGGTTTAGATGCTGATGCAGTAATAGCTGAGATCAACAAAGTTATATCTGAAAATAAATAGTCATATAACTTAGAAAAATAATAGTATTTTAAAGAGGAAAATATATCTTTTAACACTCTAGGATGTTTCATGAGATAGATTTTCCTCTTTTTCTTTGAACTCCCTATTAAAGGATAATATAATTGAAAAAAACTTATTTTTATGATAAAATAGTTTATTGAAATAGTAAAAAATAAGTAGATTAAAGTTACGATAAAGGAGTAGAAATTGAACACAGAATTGTTAATAAAGTTACTGTTAATTGTAGGTATTGGAGCAGGAATAGGATGGATAACTAACTATGTAGCGATAAAGATGTTATTTAGACCTTATAAGGAGATAAATTTAGGACTGTTTAAAATACAAGGGCTTTTACCTAAGAGAAAACATGAGATTGGAGAGAGTATTGCTGAAGTTATTCAAGCAGAACTTGTTTCATTACAAGAGATTTTAAACTCTCTAGATGGAGATAAGCTTGAGGAAAAAATGAGTTCAGTAATTGATAAAATCTTAGAAGAAAAGCTTCAAAGTGAGATAACAAGAAACTTTCCTATGTTGGCTATGTTTTTAAGTAGTGATATGTTAGAAAAAATAAAAAATATTATAAAAAATTCTATTTTAGAAAATAAGGAAAATATAGTTAAAATGTTTTCAAATTATGTTGAAGAGAATGTAGATTTTAAAGGGATTATTATAAAAAATGTAGATGCCTTTTCTTTAGAAAAATTAGAAGAGGTTACTTATAGTTTAGCAGAAAAAGAGTTTAAACATATTGAAGTGATAGGAGCAATTTTAGGAGCAATTATAGGATTTATCCAATTTATCATTGGAATGGTGATGTAAGGAGAAGTAAGTGGAAAGAGTAGTGACAAGTGAAGAGTTTGAAAATGAGATTGATGTACAAAAAAGTTTGAGACCTAAAAGTTTTAGTGAGTATATAGGACAGGAATCTTTAAAAGATAAGATGTCCATATATATAGAAGCTGCTAAAAGAAGAGGGAGCTCTGTGGATCATATACTGCTTTATGGACCACCAGGACTTGGAAAGACTACTCTAGCAGGGGTTATAGCTAATGAGATGGGAGCAAATCTTAAGATAACTTCAGGACCAGTATTAGAAAGAGCTGGAGACTTGGCAGCTATCTTAACTTCTCTTGAGGAAAATGATATATTGTTTATAGATGAGATACATAGACTTAATAATACTGTAGAGGAGATTTTATATCCAGCTATGGAAGATGGAGAGTTGGATATAATAATTGGGAAGGGGCCTTCAGCTCGTTCTATAAGAATTGAGTTACCAAATTTTACATTGATAGGAGCTACAACAAGAGCTGGACTGTTAAGCTCTCCTTTGAGAGATAGATTTGGAGTAACTCATAGAATGGAGTACTATACTGAAGAGGAGTTAGCTAATATTATTCTTCGTGGAGGAAGGTTATTAGGAGTAAAAGTTGAAAAAGATGGGGCATTAGAACTTGCTAGTAGAAGTCGTGGAACTCCAAGAATAGCCAATCGTCTTTTAAAAAGAGTGAGAGATTATTGTGAAATAAGAGGAAATGGAATTATTACTAAGGATATATCTATGAAGGCTTTAGATATACTGGGAATTGACTCAGTAGGTTTAGATGATTTGGATAGAGATATAATCAATGCAATAATAGATAATTATGGTGGTGGACCTGTAGGAATAGAAACTTTATCATTACTATTAGGTGAAGATAGAAGGACTTTAGAAGAGGTGTATGAGCCTTTTTTAGTAAAAATAGGATATATTAAAAGAACTAATCGTGGGAGAGTTGTTACAGAAAAAGCTTATAAGCATTTCAATAGGAGTAAGGAGCAGGATAATCAATGAAGATAAGTACAAGAGTTAGATATGGATTAAAGGCACTGATATATATAGCAGATAAAAGTAGTGAAAATAAATTGGTGAGGATAAAAGAGATATCTGATGAGCAGGGGATCTCTGTACAATATTTAGAGCAGATACTTTTTAAATTAAAAAATGAAAATATAATCGAAGGAAAAAGAGGACCTAATGGGGGATACAGATTAGCAAAAGAGCCGAAGGAGATCACTTTACACCAACTATATAAAATTTTAGATGAAGAGGAAAAAGTAATTGATTGTAATGAAAGCGAAGAGCATAGAGCAGTATGTAGTGAAGGAACTTGCTCAGGAAATTGTATTTGGGGAAAATTAGATAATGCAATGACTAAAATATTAGAAGAAACTACTTTAGATGAGTTTATAAAAAATAAAAATATGATATAGGAGAATCCTATGATAAGTGTTATAATATTGAAAGAAAGCATAGTAGAGAATAAAATATATATAGAAGATAAAGGTGATGTAAATCATCTAAAAAATGTTTTTAGAGTAAAAATAAATGAAAAAGTAAGAGCTGTTGATGGGGAGAAGGAGTATATCTGTCGAGTAGCTGAAATAGATAAGAAAAGTTTAACCTTGGTAATTGAGGAGATTTTTGAAGATAGATTTTCTACTAAGGTGAAGGTTGATGCAGCTTTAGGAATTTTAAAAAATGATAAGATGGATTTAACTATTCAGAAGTTAACAGAGATAGGAATAAATAAGATAATTCCACTAAATACCAAAAGAGGGGTAGCAAAGGTAAATGAAAAAAAAGATAAGTGGGATTTAATAGTGAGAGAGGCTTTAAAACAGTGTCAAGGGGTGAAGCCTCTAATTATAGATGAAGTAAAAAAAATTGAAGATTTGGAGTTGTCAGAGTATGATCTAGTAATTGTTCCCTATGAGTGTGAAGAGGAATATACTTTGAAAAATCTTTTAAGAGGAGAAGAGAGAGAGATAAAAAGTATATTATATGTAGTTGGACCTGAGGGTGGCTTTGATATTGAAGAGATAGAGTATTTAAAAGCTAATGGGGCTAATATAGTAACTCTTGGAAAGAGAATACTGAGAGCAGAGACAGCTTCTATTGTAGTAGGAGGAGTTTTAATTAATGAGTTTCAATAAAAAAGTAGCTTTTTATACTCTAGGATGTAAGGTAAATCAGTATGAGACAGAGAGTATAAAAAACCAACTTATTCAAAAGGGGTATGAAGAGGTACCCTTTGAAGAGAAGGCTGATATATATATAGTTAACTCTTGTACTGTAACTAGTGTAGCAGATAGAAAAACAAGAAATATGTTGAGAAGAGCTAAAAAAATAAATTCCAATAGTAAGGTTATAGTTACAGGATGCTATGCACAAACTAATAGTAAAGAGCTATTGGAAATGGAAGATATAGACTATGTAGTTGGAAACAAATACAAAAGAGGAATTGTAAATTTCATAGAGGATATTGAAAATAGAACAATGGAGAAATTAAAAAATGACAATATTTTCGATGAATATGAGTATACTGAATATGAGTTTGCAACTTTAAGAGAGATGTCTAGAGCTTATGTAAAGATCCAAGATGGATGTAATAACTTCTGTTCCTATTGTAAGATTCCCTTTGCTAGAGGAAGAAGTAGATCGAGAAAAAGAGAGAACATATTGAAAGAGATAGAAAAACTTGTAGCTGAAGGATTTAAAGAGATAATTTTAATAGGGATAAATTTAGGAGCCTATGGTGAAGATTTAAATGAGGATATAGATTTTGAAGATCTATTAGAGGAGATTTTACAAGTAGAGGGATTAGAGAGAGTAAGAATAGGGTCTGTATATCCAGATAAGATATCAGATAGATTTATAGAGATGTTTAAGTATAAAAATCTTATGCCACATCTACACATATCTCTTCAATCTTGTGATGATACTGTTCTTAAGATGATGAAGAGAAAGTATGGAAGCGAGTTAATTGAAGAGAGACTTCTAAAACTAAAAAATAGTGTAGAGGGAATGGAGTATACTGCTGATATAATAGTTGGATTTCCAGGGGAAACAGAGGAGATGTTTCAAAACTCTTATAATTTAATAGAAAAGATATCTTTTTCAGGGCTACATATATTCCAATACTCTGATAGAGAGAATACAGTGGCAAGTAGATTGGAAAATAAAATTGATCCAAAGGTAAAAAAAGAGAGAGCTGATAGATTAGAAGAGTTAAAGAAAAATATGGTAGTTAAAGAGAGAGAGAAATATATAGGAAAAACTCTAAAAGTCCTTGTAGAAGAGGAGATAGATGGATACCTATATGGATATAGTGAGAACTATTTAAGGGTTAAGTTAAAAGGAGATAAAGATTTAATTAATGAGATCGTTAAAGTAAAGATTAATTCATTAGAAAAGGAGTTGTTAGTAGCATATGAATAAAAGAGTGAGAGCAATATTTTTAGTTTTAGCAGTTATTATAGCATTAGCAGGTTTTTTATTTGCTAACTCCTTAAGAAAGAATCCAGAGCTAGATAAAAATAGTAGTTATTTAATAATTGGAAAAGAGAATTTAATAGCTGTGTATCAAGATAAACTTGCAGTTAAAATTCCTTTTGATATAAATATAGATAAGGAAAAAACATTTAGAGAATTAGTTTCAGAAAAAAATGAAGAGGAAGTTTTAAAAACAATTAATAAGATACTACCGATTCCTTTAACTAATTATATGAGAGTGAAGTATGGACAGGTAAATTTAAATGTAAAAAATTCTAAGAATATACCTGAAACTATAATTGATAATAAGAGATATATTGTTACTTCAAGTATGTATTCAATGTTTGATGCACTATATAGTAATACTAAAAATAAAAATGAAGTAAATGAAAATATTATTGTTGATATTTTAAATGCTAATGGAATAAATGGATATGCTAGAAAAACTGGTGAAAAAATTAAAGAAAAATTAGGAATGAAGTATAATGCTGCAAACTATGAGAATAACCTACAAGAGAGTTATATAATTTTAAATGATATATCTGTTGATAAGGCTAAAGAGATAGTGATGCAGTTAAATGAAAAGTATATGAAAATACAACAAGTTCCAACTATTCCAACTTTAGCAAATATTGTAGTAGTACTAGGACAAGAAAAGGATATAGATTTTAAAATTAAAGTTGTTGGAGAGAATAGTGGGAATGTTCAAGGAGTTATTCAAGAGTTAAAAACAGAGGGATATAAAAATATAGAGAGTGAAAGCGGAAAAAATTCAGCTGAGGATTCTGTTATTGAGTATGCTTCAGAGGATTATTTTATAGCTTACAAATTATCAAAAATATTAAAAATTGATAATTTAATTGAAAAAACAGAGTTAAAAAATAGAATTAATATAATAGTGAAGTAGGGAATTATGATATATGTACTTTCATTATTAGGGATAATTTTAGAAGTAAGTCTTCCCTTTAGAGCTAGTATATTTATAGTGACATTAAGTTTTTTAGTGTATTTAATAGCTCTAAAGGAGAAGAATGGAGTAGTTTGGCTTGGGGGATTAACTCTTATTTTATCCCTACAAACTAACGATTTTTTTAAAATACTGATAGTTTTATTAGTTTTTTATCATGTGATGAATTTTTTATTTTTACATTTAGCTTATACCAAAGCTAATATACTCATTTTTACACTCTTTCAAGGAGTTGTATATTGGATTTTATCATGGAATAATTTTCACAGAGATTATTTAGTAGTCAATATAATTGGATTTTTAGTAATGAATTATATTTATACAAAAGTTTTGAAAAATTTAAATAGAGGTATTGAAGGATAAAGGATATGAAAAAATTAAAGAGAAGAGATATTAGAATAAAACTGGGAGAAGAGATAAGTTCAAGAAATACAATTGTAAAAGGTTTTATGCTTCTGATATTTTTTCTTATAGGAGTAAGAATGGCCTACCTTCAAGTTTTACAAGGTGACGAGTACTCATATCTCTCTGAGAAAAATAGATTTAAAATAAAAAAAATAGATGCCCCTAGAGGAAAAATTTATGATACAAAGGGGAGATTAGTAGTAACTAATGGTTCTGGATATAGATTGGTATACTTAAATGAGAGAAAACAGACTCCTGAAATTGTAAAGGAGATAAGTAAATTAACTGGTTATACTGAAGAGTATATATCTAAAAGAATAAAATACGGAGAGATATTTCCTTATACAAGAGAGAATGTTATAATAGAGGATCTAAATACAGAAGTTGCTCATAAGATTATGGAAAATCTTATGGAGTATCCCTATTTACAAGTACAAGTATATTCAAAGAGAAAATATCTTTTTGATTCTACAGCAGCTCATAGTATAGGTTATGTAAAAAAAATATCTGAAAAGGAGTATGAGAAACTAAAGGATGAGGGATATACTCCTAGAGATGTTATTGGAAAAGATGGACTTGAGGATGAGTATGATAAGAGATTACAGGGAAAAGATGGATATGAGTATATTGAAGTGAATGCTTTAAATAAGCTTCAAAGAAAAATAGAGAAGAAAGATAATCCTATTCCAGGGGAGGATATGTACATCACTTTGGATATGGAGCTTCAAGAATATATGGAAAAACAATTTGAAGAGGATGGAAGAGCAGGAGCCTTTATAGCTCTCAATCCTAAAAATGGTGAGATACTTACTATGGTAAGTTATCCAACTTATTCACTAAATATGTTTAGTTCACAAATATCCTATGAAGAGTGGGATAAAATTATAAATGACCCAAGAAAACCCCTTTCTAATAAGGCAATTGCAGGAGAATATCCACCAGGTTCAGTATTTAAAGTTGTATCAGCAATAGCTTTTTTAGAAAATGGAATAGATCCTAAAGAAAAATATTATGATAAGACTGGTTATTATCAAATAGGAAAATGGAAATGGAGAGCTTGGAAAGCTGGGGGGCATGGATATACAGACATGAAAAAATCAATAGTTGAATCAGCTAACCCCTATTATTATAAAAATGCTGATACTATAGGGCATAAGCCTATTATTGATGTAGCTGCTTCATTTGGTTTAGGAGAGAGAACAGGAATAGATATTCCAGGGGAGAGGAAAGGTTTACTTCCTGATACTGCTTGGAAGAAGAGAGTGATAGGAAGTAGTTGGTTTAAAGGAGATACTATACTATTATCAATAGGGCAAGGGTATCTTTTAGTAACACCATTACAAATAGCAAATTTATATGCTGCTATAGCTAATAGAGGTGAGGTTTATACTCCACATTTAGTTAGAGAGTTTCAAGATTTTTCAGGAAAAAAATATCCAATAGAATTGCAAAAAGAAAAAATAGCAAAGTATCCTAAAGGTTATTATGAACTCTTAAATGATGCTTTAGTTGCAACGGTATCTCAAGATAATGGAACTACAAAAATTTTGAGAACAGAGGGGATGAAAGTAGCAGCAAAGAGTGGATCAGCTCAGAATGCTCACTCTAAAGTAACTCATGCCTGGGTAGCTGGATATTTTCCAGCAGATAATCCAGAGATAGTTTTTGCAACTATTTTAGAAGGAGCTGGTGGTGGAGGAGCTGTAGCTGGAGGAATGACAAGAAAATTTATAGATAAATATCTAGAGATTAAAAATAGAGAAGTAGCTGATATAGGTAAAGAAAAAAGTGATGAGTAATGGTGGAGGTATATTTTAGAAAAAGGAGAGGAAATGTTAAGAACAGAAAAAAGAAGCATTAGTCAAGAAAAGAGAAAAAGACTAGAAAAAAAATTAAAATTAGAAAGTAGTAGCACTGAAGTAGATGGAATAAAAGAGAAAATAAAAGCTATAAAAGCAGGAATAAAAGAGTTAAAAGAGGAAAAAAGTAGAAAAAGTGCAACAAAGGTAGCAAAGGAGATAAAGAGTGTAGAGATTACAGAAACTAAAGAGGCAAAAGTACAAAAGGAAGAGAAGATGTATGTAATTCCTCTTGGTGGATTGGAAGAAGTAGGAAAAAATAGTACTGTAATCCAATATAGAGATGAGATTATAATAATTGATTCAGGAGTTATATTCCCAGATGAAAATCTTTTAGGAATAGATTTAGTTATACCTGATTTTACTTTTTTAGAAAATAATAAAGATAAGATAAAGGGATTATTTATAACTCATGGACATGAAGATCATATAGGATCAATACCATATCTTTATCAAAAAATAGATAAATCTGTACCTATGTTTGGAGGAAAACTTACTTTAGCTTTAGCTAAATCTAAGTTTGAAAATGGATTTGGAAAAGATATCCCTAAAATGAAAGAGATAAAGGGAAGAACTAAGATAAAGGTAGGAAAATATTTTACTGTAGAGTTTATCAAAATAACTCACTCAATAACAGATGCTTATTCTATCTTAGTTACAACACCAGCAGGAACAGTTTTTCACACTGGAGATTTTAAAATTGATTTAACACCAGTAGATGGTGAAGGAGTGGACTTTGCAAGATTATCTCAAATAGGAGAGCAAGGAGTAGATCTTATGCTATCTGACTCTACTAACTCAGAAGTTGAAGGATTCACACCTTCTGAGAGAAGTGTTGGAGAGGCTTTTAAAACAGAGTTTTCAAAGGCTAAGGGAAGAATAATAGTTGCTGCTTTTGCTTCTCACGTTCATAGACTTCAACAGATTGTCAATGTAGCTCAAGAGTATGGAAGAAAAATAGCTATAGATGGAAGAAGTTTAGTAAAGGTTTTTGAAATAGCTGGAAGTTTGGGATATTTAAAAGTTCCAAATGATATGATGGTTCCTTTATCAGAGGTAGATACATTAAAGGATAATAAAGTGGTAATCCTATGTACAGGAACTCAAGGGGAGCCTATGGCTGCACTTTCAAGAATAGCTAAAAATATGCATAAGCATATTAAAATAAAAGAGGGAGATACAGTTATTATCTCTGCTACACCTATTCCAGGAAATGAAAGAGCAGTATCTAATAATATTAATAATTTATTGAAATATGATGCTGAAGTTGTATTTAAGAAAATAGCTGGAATCCATGTATCTGGACATGGAAGTAAAGATGAACAAAAACTTATGTTAAATCTAATTAAGCCTAAATACTTTATGCCAGTACATGGAGAGCATAAGATGTTAAAGGCACATAAAGATACAGCTATTGAGACAGGAGTTCCTAAAAATAATATAATTATAGCTCAAAATGGAAATAAGATAGAGGTGACTAAATCAGGAGCTAAGATTAAAGGAAAAGTAAATGCAGGATGTACTCTTGTAGATGGTTTAGGTGTTGGAGATATAGGAAATGTAGTTCTAAAAGATAGACAACAGTTATCACAAGATGGAGTTGTAGTAATTGTTTTCACTTTAGATAAAGAGACAGGAAAAATAGTAGCAGGACCTGATATTGTAACAAGAGGATTTGTGTATTCTAAAGAAGCTGATGATATCATTAAAGAAGCGATAGATAATATAAAAGAGAAGATAGATGACACAGAAAACTTCTATTCAAAAGATTGGGGATTATTAAAAAATACAACTAGAGATATAGCTGCTAAGTTTTTCTATAACAAAACTAAAAGAAATCCAATGATACTGCCAATAATAATGGAAGTATAAAATAATTAAGAGATAAAAATAAGGAGATAAGAATGGAATTAACAAGTAAAAGAAGAGCATATTTAAGAAAAAAGGCACATGATTTAGATGCACTAGTAAGAATAGGAAAAGATGGAGTAAGTGAAAACTTAATACAAAGTATTTTAGATGCTATTGAGTCAAGAGAACTTATAAAAGTAAAAATACTTCAAAACTGTGAAGAGGAAAAGTTAGATATAATGGAGCAACTTTCACAATGCAAAGAGTTTGAAGTTGTAGGTATTATTGGAAGAACAATAATACTATTTAAAGAGAATAAGGATAAACCAGTGATCTCTTTAGAATTAAAAAATATTTAAAAATAAAGAAAGGGGATAGATTTATATGAGTCCCGGAATAATTTTTGGAAACAGAGTCTTAGATGTAGTGTTTATAGCATGGTTTATAGCTCAGTTTTATAAAGTTTTGACAACTATTTTTAGAGATGGGAAAATTAATATAAGAAGAATGTGGGAAACTGGAGGAATGCCCAGTTCCCATAGTTCTACTGTCTCTTGTTTGACAACTTGTATTGGAATTAGAGATGGGATTACTAGTGATATGTTTGCTATTTCAATTATTTTATCAGGAATAGTTATGTATGATGCTACTGGAATAAGAAGAGCAGCAGGAAAACAAGCTGGGGTAATAAATCAATTTGTTGAGAAGATTCCTCTCATGTTGGGAGAGAAAAGATACGAAAAGTATTTTGGAAGAGAGAAAAGTGAGAAATTAAAAGAACTACTAGGTCATACACCTTTTGAGGTTTTAATAGGGTGTATCTTAGGAATAGTGGTAGGATTATCTTTTACTAAGTATTTACAGGGGTAGAGTAGATGGAAAATATACAAAGTATGAATATTGAAGAAATGAAAAAGAAAGCACAGGAAATAAGAGAGATTCTCATTGAAACTGTAAGTAAAAATGGAGGGCATCTATCTTCTAACCTTGGAATAGTGGAGCTAACTTTAGCTTTACATAAAACTTTTAATTTTTTTGAGGATAGACTTCTTTTTGATGTGGGGCATCAATCATATGTTCATAAACTGTTAACTGGAAGAGATGAGAGATTTACCACATTGAGAAAGAGAGGGGGAGTAGGTCCTTTTACAGATCCAAAAGAGAGTGATGCAGATCCTTTTATAGCAGGGCATGCTGGAACAGCTCTGTCAGCTGGAGCTGGAATAGCAATGGCTTCTCCTGAAAAGAAAGTAATAGTTGTAGTAGGAGATGCTTCTATTTCCAATGGACACTCTTTAGAAGCTTTAAATAATATTGGAGGAAGTAAACTTAAAAATGTCATAGTAATTTTAAATGACAATGAGATGTCAATAGGAAAGAATGTAGGTTCGCTTTCGCGTTTTTTTGGGAAATTTATGGTAAGTGAGCAGTATATGAATCTTAGAGATGATATCAAAGGATTGATTAAAAAAGTAAAAATAGCTAACAGAGTATCGAACACTTTAGAGAGAATGGAGTTTTCTGTAAAAAATTTCTTTCTTCCTTTAAGCATGTTAGAGAGCCTAGGATTTAAATTTTTTGGTGTTTTAGATGGACATAATATAGAGGAGTTATTGTCAACATTAAATAAAGTTAAAAATATAGAGGGACCTATATTTATCCATGTAAAAACTCAAAAGGGAAAAGGATACTCTTTTGCTGAAGAGGATCAAGAGAAATTTCATGGGATTTCTCCTTTTGATTTAAAAACTGGAAATACTGGAGCAAGCTCTAAAATTTATTCTAATATATTTGGAAAAGAGATAGTTAACTTAGGAGAAAAGGATGAAGATATATATGCTATATGTTCTGGAATGGTAAAAGGAACTGGTCTAGGAGAGTTTTTTAAAAGATTTCCAGAAAGAGCAATAGATACTGGAATAGCTGAAGGACATGCAGTAACTTTTGCAGGAGGACTTGCTACACAAGGGAAGAAGCCATATGTAGTGATCTATTCAACTTTTTTACAAAGAGCTTATAGCCAACTTATTCATGACATATCTCTACAAAATTTACCTGTTAGATTTGTAGTTGATAGAGCTGGTATTGTAGGAGAAGATGGAAAGACACACAATGGACTATATGATTTATCAATATTTTTAACTATCCCTAATTATAGTGTAGTAGCACCAGCAACTTCTAAAGAGTTAGTCGAAATATTAGAGTTTTCTAAAGAATTTCAAAGTGGACCTCTAGTTATTAGAATACCTAGAGAGGTAGAGTATAACTCACAAGAGGTAGGAAGTTTTGAATTTGGAAAGTGGAAAGAGATAAAGCAAGGAAAAAACAATCTCTTTATAGCTACAGGAAGTATGGTAAAAGAGATTTTAGATATAGATGAGCAATTGAAATTAAGAGGTATAGATGCAACAATAGTTAATGCATCTACATTAAGACCTTTAGATGAAAATTATTTAATGGAATGTTCAAAGAAGTATGAGAATATTTTTGTTTTAGAAGAGGCCTATGAGAAAAACTCTTTTGGAAGTAGTATAATTGATTTTTATAATGAAAGAGAGATCGATGTAAGAGTAATAAAAATAGCTTTAAAACAAGGAGCTATCCCTCATGGCAAAAGAGGAGAGCTTTTAGAAGAGTTTGGATTGAGAGGCGAGAATTTAATAGGAAGAATTGAGGAAAAAATAGATGCAGGAAAAAAATAAAAAAGCATTGGAATTTATAACTTCTCTTTTAGATTTAGAGATGGTACAGGATTTAGAGCTTTTTGATGATCAAGGGGTAAAAGTTTCTACACATACATATGATGTTTTAAAGATATCTATTGATGAACTAAAAAGAGATTATAGAACTTACTTAGAAGCTAAAGAGAGAGTGGATTTTTTCGCATTAACTATAGGTATTATAATTCATGATTTAAGTAAGGGAAGTATAAGAAAAACAGAGGAAAAGTTTTCCCATTCTCAAATGATGTTAAAGAAACCTGAATATATAACAAAGGAAGCTGAAAAAGTATTAAAAGAGATAGAGGAAAAAGTAGGTGTAGAGATAAAAGAAAATATTAGAAAAAATATTATTCACATAGTATTATCTCATCATGGAAAATGGGGGAAGATCCAACCTAATAGTAAAGAAGCTCACATAGTACACAGAGCGGATATGTACTCAGCTAAATACCATAGAATAAATCCTATTGGAGCAGATAAAATATTGGAACTACTTGCAAAGGGAGTACAATTAGATGATATTCCAGAGAAATTAAATTGTACTCAAGGAGTTGTAAAAGATAGATTAAAAAGAGCAAAACAGGAACTTAAGGTAAAGACAACTAAACAACTTTTAAACTATTATAAGAAAAATAAGAAAATTCCAATAGGAGATAATTTCTTTATTCAAAGAGTAAGGGAAACTGAGAAGTTAAAAAGAGTAGTTGATAAGAAGGGATTTAAAAATATTATGTTAGAAAGTCCTTTATTACCATATATGATAGATGAAGAGATATTTAAAAACTGAGGTGTATTATGAAAGAAAGGTTAGATGTTCTACTGGTAAAAAGAGGTTTTTTTCCAGATAAAGAGAGAGCTCAAAGGGCTATTATGGCAGGACTTGTTATAGTAGATGAGAAAAAGATAGATAAAAGTGGAACAATTATAAAGCTAGATAAAGAACCTAATATAAGAATAAAGGGAGATACATTAAAGTATGTAAGCCGTGGTGGTTTAAAATTAGAAAAAGCTGTATCAGTTTTTAATATGGATTTTACAGGGAAAAAAGTACTAGATGTGGGAGCTTCAACAGGAGGATTTACAGATTGTGCTCTACAAAATGGAGCTGAATTTGTATATTCAGTAGATGTTGGAACTAATCAATTAGATTGGAAACTTAGAAATAATCCACAAGTTAAATCTCTTGAAAATATGCATATAAAGGATTTGACTCTTGAAGATATAGATGGAAATAAAGTTGATTATATAGTAATGGATGTCTCTTTTATATCTATAAAGAAAATAATAGAGGATTTAATAAAATTTTTTAAACCAGATACTAAGCTTATGGCACTTATAAAACCGCAGTTTGAAGTGGAAAAAGAGTATATTGAAAAAGGTGGAATAGTAAAAGATGCCACTAAACATATAGATGTAATTGGGAATATAATAGAGTATTGTAAGAAAAATGATTTATATTTAGAAGGATTGGATTACTCTCCTATTACGGGAACAAAGGGAAATATAGAATATATATCTATCTTTGGGAAGGATAGTTCTAAAGAGGTAGATATAAATATAGAAAGTATAGTAGAGAGAGGAAAAACCTTAGGAGGTACAATATGAAAGGGATACTTAAGAACAGATTGGTAATAGCTCTTCTAGCAGTATTGATTTTTACAAATTGTTTTGCTAAAGAGGAGAGTAAAGAAACTACTAAAACAAGTGAGGAATCTATTGGATTTTTATCAAATATCAGACAATTAAAAGAGCTATCTGATATAATGGATGTCATCAATCAAAACTATGTTGGTGAAAAAGAAGTAGACAAAAAATCTCTTATGCAGGGAGCTTTAAAGGGAATGATAGAGTCTTTAGGAGATCCTCATTCTAACTATTTTACTAAGGAACAATTGGAAAGTTTTCAAGAGGATATTAAAGGAAAATATGTAGGAGTAGGAATGGTAGTTCAAAAGAGAGTTAATGAACCACTAGTAGTAGTATCTCCTATTGAAGATGGACCTGGCTTTAAAGCTGGAATGAAACCAAAGGATAAGATAATAGCTATAGATGGAGAATCTACATATAATCTTACAAGTGAAGAAGCAGTTGAAAAATTAAAAGGAAAAGAGAATACAAAAGTAAAAGTTACTGTGGTAAGAGAGGGAGTTAAAGATCCTAAAGAGATAGAGATAACTAGAGCAGTTGTTGAATTAAAATATGTTAAGAGTAAAATGGTAGATGAGAAAAATAAGATAGGATACCTTAGACTTACTCAATTTGGAGAAAATGTTTATCCAGATGTAGCAAAAGCTTTAGAAAATTTACAAAAACAAGGAATGAAAGCTTTAGTTTTTGATTTAAGAAGTAACCCAGGTGGGGCTTTAGACCAAGCTATAAAAATCTCTTCAATGTTTTTAAAAGAGGGAAGAGTAGTAAGTGTAAAATCGAAAGATGGAGAGGAACAAGTTTCTAATAGAGAGGGAAAATATTATGGAGATTTCCCACTTGTAATCCTTATTAATGGTGGAAGTGCTTCTGCTTCTGAAATTGTTTCTGGAGCTATAAAAGATAATAAGAGAGGTATCTTAGTAGGAGAGAAGAGTTTTGGAAAGGGAAGTGTACAAACTTTAGTTACTTTACCAGATGGTGATGGAATAAAACTTACTATTGCTAAATATTATACACCAAGTGGAGTGTGTATCCATGGAATAGGAATAGAACCAGATGTAGTGGTAGAGGAAAAAGAAGGATATATGCTTTTTGACAGTGTAGTTACTAACATAGATGAAAAAGGAACTAAGGAAAATAAAAAAGAGCTTATAAAAGAAGTTGTTGGAGAAAAAGAAGCAAAAGAGTTTGAAAATCATCAAGATATTCAACTTGAAACAGCAGTAGGAATTTTAAAAGGAATGCTTTTAAATAAAAAATAGGAGAAGATAAATATGTTATATATAGTGGCAACACCTATTGGAAATCTTGAAGATATGACTTTAAGAGGAATACGTATCTTAAAAGAGGTAGACTATATTTTTGCTGAAGATACAAGAGTTACAAAAAAATTATTAAATCATTTTGAAATAGAAAATACTGTGTATAGATATGATGAGTTCACTAAGATGCATCAGATAACAAATATAATAAATCTTTTAAAAGAGGATAAAAATATAGCTTTAGTAACAGATGCAGGAACTCCGTGTATATCTGATCCAGGGTATGAATTAGTAGATGCAGCTCACAAAGAGGGAATAAAAGTAGTTCCTATTCCTGGAGCTAGTGCTCTTACAGCTTCAGCATCAGTAGCTGGTATCAGTATGAGAAGATTCTGTTTTGAAGGATTTTTACCTAAGAAAAAAGGAAGACAAACTCTTTTGAAATCTCTAGCTACTGAAGAGAGAACAATAGTTATCTATGAGTCTCCATTTAGAATAGAAAAAACACTTAGAGATATTGAAGAGTTTATAGGTGTAAGAGAGGTAGTTATAATAAGAGAGATAACTAAGATTTATGAAGAGATAATGAGAGGAACTACTACTGAACTTATAGAGAGATTATCTAAAAATCCAATTAAGGGAGAGATAGTTCTTTTGATTAAAGGAATAGAGGATTAAAAGGAGTAAATTATGTCAATGACAAAAATTAACTGGTATCCTGGACATATGAAAAAAACAAAAGACTTGATAAAGGATAATATGCAACTTATAGATATAGTTTTAGAAGTTGTAGATGCTAGAATTCCTATATCAAGTAAAAATCCAGATATTACAGTTTTTGCAAAAAATAAAAAAAGAGTAATTGTTTTAAATAAAGCTGACCTTGTAGAGAAAAAGGAATTAGCTTATTGGAAAAAATATTTTATAGAAAATAACTTTGCTGATGAAGTATTAGAGATAAGTGCTGAAACAGGTTTTAATATAAAAGCACTATATTCAATAATTGATAAAGTATCAGCAGAGAAAAAAGAAAAGATGATGGCTAAAGGGCTTAGAAAAGTCAATACTAGACTTATGGTTGTTGGAATACCAAATGTTGGAAAGTCAAGACTTATAAATAGAATTGTTGGAAAAAATAGTGCTGGGGTAGGAAATAAACCGGGATTTACTAAGGGAAAACAATGGGTAAGAATAAAAGAGGGACTTGAACTTTTAGATATGCCTGGAATACTTTGGCCAAAATTTGAAAGTGAAGAGGTAGGACAAAATCTTGCTATAAGTGGAGCTATTAAAGATGAGATTCTTCCAATAGAAGAGATAGCTGGAATACTTATCTCTAAAATGATAAGATATGAGATGTGGAATGTATTAAAAGAGAGATATAAACTTTTAGATGAGGATAAAAGCGAGATAATGGGAGAGATTTTAGAAAAAATTGCTCTTAGATGTAAGATGTTCAATAAAGGAGAGAGTTTAAATATACAACAAGCAGCTTATACTGTACTTAGAGATTATAGAAACTGTAGACTTGGAAAATTTGGACTTGATAGATAGTGGAGGATTTTATGGAAAAGCTGAATGTAGATTTAAGTGTTTTAGAAGAGATACTTGTAAATTTTTTAAGAGAAGAAGCTGGAAAAGTAGGCTTTAAAAAAGTAGTATTGGGACTTTCTGGAGGAATAGATTCAGCTCTAGTAGCTTTTTTAGCTGCAAAGGCTTTTGGTCCAGAAAATGTATTAGGAATAATGATGCCATATAAGACATCAAGTAAAGAGAGTGTAGAACATGCTAAATTAGTAGTTGAAAAAACTGGAATAAAAAGTAAACTTGTTGAAATAACACCAATGGTTGATGCTTATTTTGCTATGAATCCTGATATGAGTAGCTTAAGAAAAGGAAATAAAATGGCAAGGGAGAGAATGTCAATACTATTTGATCATTCAGCTGAGGAAAATGCTCTAGTATTAGGAACATCTAATAAAACAGAGTTACTTTTAGGTTATGGAACACAATTTGGAGATTCAGCTTCAGCTATAAATGCTATTGGGGATCTGTATAAAACTCATGTTTGGGATTTATCAAGACATATGGGTGTTCCTAATGAGTTAATAGATAAAAAACCAAGTGCCGATTTATGGGAAGGTCAAACTGATGAGCAAGAGTTAGGATATTCTTATAAAATGGCAGATGAAATCCTTTTTAGGTATGTTGAAGAGAGAAAGAGTGCAGAAGAGATTGTAGAAGAAGGGTACTCTAAAGAGATAGTTGAAAAAATTATTAAAAGAACAAAAATTATGCAGTATAAGAGGGTTATGCCTGTAATTGCTAAAGTTTTCTCAAGAGGTATAGGAACAGGATTTAGATATCCAAGAGATTGGGGAGTATAGGAAAAAGTTAAGAGATAAGGGGTTGAAATTAAATGGAAAAGGACGAACATTTAAGACAGGAGCTAGATGATTTTAAAAAGGAAAAAGAGAGAATCAGAAATATTGTAGGAGAAATAGGTGGAAAAAACAATAAACAACACAAACTTGTAAGTTTGATATTTGTAATATTGATAGGAATATTACTAATATTAGGAGTTGGATTACAAAAAATAACACTATTTTTAACATTGGAGATAGTTATTCTTTTGGGAGTTTTTAAAATTATATGGATGTTCTATGAGTCTCAAAGAGCAAGTCATTTTCAGTTTTGGATATTGAACTCTTTAGAGTTTAAATTAAATGAGATAGACAAAAGAGTTAGAAGAATTGAGAAGATGTTAAAAGAAAAGGAGTAGTATTGCTACTCCTTTTCTCTATATTGTTTAGGGGTGATTCCTTCTATTTTTTTAAAAGTTTTAGTGAAATAACTATTATCTTCAAATCCTAAAAAATCAGAAATTTCTCCTAGGGATTTATTGGTGTTTTTAATATAAAATTTAGCTTGTTCTATTTTTTTTAATAGTATATATTCTTTGAAATTTTTACCTGTTTCTTTTTTAAATACTCTTCCAAATTGTGATTGACTCATATTACAAAGCTCAGCACCTAATTTTAAAGAGATATGCTCATTTATATTTTCATTAATGTATTTAATTATTGGTGCAATTTGGCAATTACTTAATTCAATTTTTTTCTTATATATTTTATTTTCAATTGTAAGCCATCTTTTATTTTTTATACAATCAGCAATATAATAGGTACTATAAGAAATGAGACGTATTATACTCTCAAGTTTTTCTATAGTAATTCTTGTTAATTTGTTATAGTTTTCTTCTAATAATTTAATATTAATATCTTTTCCAATATTTTCCTTTAAAATTTTTTCTAGCTTAAAATCCTCATTATCTTCAAGAAGTAATTGTCCAATTAAAAAAGCACCAATTACTTCACCTTCATACAATATAGGAATAATAACATCAATTAGTCCAGAATGGCATCTGTAAATATATGGAGTTCTAGATAGTAAAACTTTATTTAAAGCTTTAAGGTCACACTTTTCACAAAATAAACTGAGAGTAGAGTTCTTTCTAAAAAGTTTGCAAAATTCACAATAATTACTTTTTTCAGTTACATACTCTCCTTCAGTATCAATTATTACAATTCCCATATTTGTGATAGATATTAAATCTTTTTGAATAGATAGAAGCTCTTTTTTATAATTTTTTAACATATTATCCTCCTCCCCCAACGAGAATATTATATCTTAGATTATAGCAGAGATAAAAAAAATAGTCACTATCTTTGTTAGAAAGTGACTATAAAAAATAATTGTTTTTTAATTATAATTAAAAGTTACTACATAGCAGCTCTAAATATAGCAGCTACATCCTTTTCATTTCCTTTTCTAGGATTACTAAACGCATTTCCATCTTTTAAAGCATTAGCAGCCATGATCTCTATATCTTCCCCTTTTACTCCAGCTTCTCTTAAGCTTTTTGGAATACCTACATCTGCAGATAATCTGAATAAAGCTTCGATAGCTTTTTCAGCTGCTTCAATTGTAGAAAGTCCATCTACATTTTCTCCCATAAATACAGCTATATCAGCAAATTTCTCTGGGTTAGCGATCATGTTGTAACGACAAACGTGAGGTAATAACATAGCGTTAGCAACTCCATGAGGCATATCATAAAGTCCTCCTAATTGGTGAGCCATAGCATGTACATATCCAAGGTTTCCGTTGTTAAAAGCCATTCCTGCTAAAAGAGAAGCATAAGCCATATTCTCTCTAGCTTTTAAGTTTTCACCATTAGCAACTGCTTGTCTTAAGTTTGTAGCGATTAATTTTATAGCTTGGATAGCAGCAGCATCTGTTACAGGGTTAGCATCTTTAGAAACATATGCTTCTACAGCGTGAGTTAAAGCGTCCATTCCAGTAGCAGCAGTTAATCCAGCTGGTTTACCTATCATTAAAATAGGGTCGTTGATAGAAACTTGAGGTAGGTTTCTCCAGCTTACAATAACAAATTTAACTTTTGTTTTAGTATTAGTAATTACAGCATGTCTAGTAACTTCAGAAGCTGTTCCTGCAGTAGTATTAACAGCAATAATAGGAGGTAAAGGGAACTCAAGAGTTTCAATTCCAGCATACTCACATATGTCCTTAGGATGAGTTACTGCGATACCTATTCCTTTTCCACAGTCATGAGGAGATCCTCCACCAATAGTAATAATCATATCACAATTATTCTCTTTATATACTTTAGCTCCAGCATAAACATTTACATCTTTTGGGTTAGGTTCAACTTGATCGAAAATAACTGTTTCAATTCCAGCTTTGTTAAGAAGCTCAACCGATTGCTCAACAGCTCCACCTTTTAAAGAACTTAAAAATTTATCAGTTACAATAAGAGCTTTTTTTCCGTTTAATATTTTTGCTCTTTCTCCAATTACATTAAGACATCCAGGTCCGAAAAAGTTAACACTTGGCATTAAATAATCATAATATCTCATAATTACATCCTCCAAAATTTTTAATTAGGTCTTTTATCATCATCTATAAGAATATCAAAAAAGAAAATGAAAAACAAGGTAGATAAAAATTAAAAAATGGTAAAAAAATACAAAAAAATTTTAATTGGAACAAAACTACCAAAATTAAGTTAAAAACTACCTTGAAGCAATAAGAAAAAATTGTTAATATTCAATATATGAGGTATATAAAATAAAAGGAGGGTTTGGAATATGAATATTAGAAAGTGCGATAGTATAACAGTAGAAGCAGCTAAAAAAATGGGGGCAGGAGCAGTAAAGAAAGCTACTGAGATGAATGTTCCAGTTGTATTTTCTGTAGTTGATAATGGAGGAAATTTACTTTATTTAGAAAGAATGGATAAAGCTTTTGTAACAAGTGTAGACATAGCTATAAATAAAGCATTTACAGCATGGGCTTTAAAAACTCCAACTAACACAATGAGTGAAGCAGTATTACCAGGACAAAGTTTATATGGATTAAATACAACAAATAACTGTAGAATAATTACTTTTGGTGGAGGATTTCCAATAATAGTAGATGGAGAGATAGTAGGAGCAGTTGGAGTAAGTGGTGGAACTGTAGAAGAAGATATGGCAATAGCTCAAGCTGGATTAGAAGCATTAAAATAAAAGGTTTTTGTATTCTCTAGTAAGAAATTATAATATATTAAAAGGAGAAAGTTTTTCTATTTAATAGGAGAACTTTCTCTTTTTAATTCTATTTAAGTAAATTTGTTAAGGGTTATCCCTTTACATTGATTTTTTTGGATAAATATGATATAATTACTAAGTTATAGTGTAGAAAAGGAGATGAGAAGATAGTGTTCGCTAAGTTAGAAGAAGTTGTAAGAAGATTTGATGAGCTTAATGAGATGTTAGGATCCCCAGAGATTTTATCTGACCCAAAGAAAATGATGGAATGTAATAAAGCATTAGCTGATATAACACCACTTGTAGAAAAATATAAAGAGTATAAAACTCTTAGTGAGGATTTACAATTTATAAAAGAGAATATCAGAAATGAAAAAGATCCTGATATGAGAGAGATGATGAATGAAGAGCAAAAAGAGCTTGAGGAAAAATTACCTGAGTATGAAAAAGAGTTAAAAATTCTTTTACTTCCAAAAGATGAAAACGATGATAAAAACGTTATCGTAGAGATTAGAGGAGGAGCAGGTGGAGATGAGGCTGCTCTATTTGCTGGAGATCTATTCAGAATGTATAATAGATATGCAGAGAGAAGAAAGTGGAAAGTAGAGATAATCGAAAAGCAAGAGATTGGTATTGGAGGAATAAAAGAGGCAGTATTCAGTATCAATGGACTTGGAGCTTATTCAAGACTAAAATTTGAATCTGGAGTACACAGAGTACAAAGAGTACCTGAAACAGAATCAGCTGGAAGAGTACATACATCAACAGCAACAGTAGCTGTATTACCAGAGGTAGAGGACGTAAAAGAGGTAAAAATCGACCCTAAAGACCTTAAGATAGATACATATAGATCTGGAGGAGCTGGAGGACAGCACGTAAACATGACTGACTCAGCTGTTAGAATTACTCACTTACCAACAGGAATAGTAGTACAATGTCAAGATGAGAGATCTCAGTTAAAAAATAGAGAGAAAGCTATGAAGCACTTAGTATCAAAACTATATGAGATGGAGTGCGAAAAACAAAGAAGCCAAGTAGAGAGTGAAAGAAAACTTCAAGTAGGAACAGGGGATAGATCTGAAAAGATCAGAACATACAACTTCCCACAAGGAAGAATTACAGACCACAGAATTAAATTTACTGTATATCAACTAGATGCATTCTTAGATGGAGATATAGATGAGATGATAGATGCTCTTATCACATTCAACCAAGCTGAGATGTTAGCTAGTGCATCAGAAGAGTAGTATGAATCTGTTAGAAATATTAAATTTTTCAAAAGAGTATTTGCAAAAATACTCTTTTTCAAAACCCCGTCTTGAAAGTGAAAAACTAATAGCAGCAGTTTTAAAATTAGATAGAATAACTTTGTATGCATATTTTGATATGGAGCTTACCTCTGAACAAAAGGAGATCATAAAAAAATACTTAAGAGAGATGGCAAGGGGCAGAATAGGTTTTGATGAACTTATGAAAAATAAGGAAACTGAGGGTATAGATATGAAAAACTATAAAGATGAGAATCATGAACTCTTAAAAAAATCTATTGAGTATCTTGAAAAATATCAAGTGCCTAATGCTAGATTAGATGCTGAATATATATTTGCCCACATTTTAAATGTAAATAGAATGACTCTTACATTGAGTTTAAACAAAAAAATTGAAGAAGAGGATAAAAATAGAATAAGAGAGATGTTAGTAGCTAGAGGTAAGGAGAGAAAACCTTTACAATACTTACTTGGAGAGTGGGAGTTCTATGGTTATCCATTTAAAGTTGATGAAAGAGTTTTAATTCCTAGAGCTGATACTGAGATATTAGTAGAGCAGTGTAAGTATCTTGTAGCTGAAATCAATTCTCCTAAGATAATGGATATAGGAACAGGAAGTGGAGCAATTGCTATATCTCTCGGAAAAGAGTTACCTAATTCCCATGTATTAGGAGTTGATATAAGTGAGGGAGCTTTAGAAGTAGCTACACAAAATAGAGATATAAATGAAGCTACAAATGTAAAATTTATTAAATCAGATCTCTTTTCAACTTTAAGAGATGAGAAATATAAGAGTGTGAAATTTGATCTGATAGTTTCAAATCCTCCATATATACCAACTGTAGAGTATGAGAGTTTAATGCCAGAGGTTTTAAAGTATGAACCTAAAAATGCTCTTACAGATAATGGAGATGGCTACTATTTTTATGAGAAGATTTCAAAGGAAGCTAAAGAGTTTTTAACAAAAGATGGTTACTTAGCCTTTGAAGTTGGATATAATCAAGCTGAGAAAGTAGCTGAATTTATGAGAGATAATGGTTTTGATATTATCTCTATAGTAAAAGATTATGGCGGAATAGATAGAGTAGTAATTGGAAAAAGAAGAGAGGAAAACTAATGTCTACAAAATTACATGATTATGATTATTTTCTACCTGATGAACTTATAGGGCAGGAGCCAAGAGAGCCAAGGGATCATGCTAGACTTATGTTGGTAGATAGAGAAAATAAAAAAATAGAGCATAAACATTTCTATAATATAATAGATTACCTACAAGAGGGAGATATTTTAGTAAGAAATTCAACTAAGGTTATTCCAGCTAGACTTTTTGGTCATAAGGAAACTGGTGGAGTACTAGAAATTCTACTTATAAAGAGAATAAATCTAGACACTTGGGAGTGTCTTTTAAAACCAGCTAAAAAATTGAAATTAGGGCAAAAGTTATATGTAGGACAAAATAATGAACTGATAGCTGAGCTTATAGAGATAAAAGATGATGGAAATAGAGTGCTAAAATTTATTTATGAGGGAGCTTTTGAAGAGGTATTAGATAAACTTGGAAATATGCCTCTACCTCCATATATAGTAGAGAGTCTAAAGGAAAAAGAGAGATATCAAACTGTTTATGCTCAAAGAGGGGAGTCAGTGGCAGCACCTACTGCTGGACTTCATTTTACTAAAGAGTTACTTGAGAAGATAGAGAAAAAAGGGATAAAGATTGTAGATATATTTCTTGAAGTTGGTTTAGGAACTTTTAGACCTGTTCAAACTGAAGATGTATTAGATCATAAGATGCATGAAGAGAGTTTTGAAATACCTCAAGAGGCAGCGGATATAATAAATAGAGCAAAGGCTGAGGGAAGAAGAATAATCTCTGTGGGAACAACTAGTACAAGAGCTTTAGAATCATCAGTAGACGAAGAAGGAAAGGTAGTAGCTCAAAAAAATAGTACTGAGATATTCATCTATCCAGGATATAAATTTAAAGTAGTAGATGCTTTGATTACCAATTTCCATCTACCTAAATCAACTTTACTTATGCTTGTTTCAGCATTTTCAACTAGAGAGTTTATGTTAGATGTCTATAAGGTAGCTGTAGAGGAAGAATACCATTTCTTTAGTTTTGGAGATGCAATGTTTATCTATTAATGGAGTTGATGTGATGAGAATAATTGCAGGAGATGCAAAGAATAAGAGAATAAAGAGTAGAAAGGGAACAGATACAAGACCTACATTGGGAAGTATGAAGGAGTCATTATTTTCTATAATAGCTCCATATGTACCAGACTCTGTATTTTTAGATCTATTTAGTGGAAGTGGAAGCATATCTCTAGAGGCTCTAAGTAGAGGAGCTAAAAGAGCTGTGATGATAGAGAAAGATGCTGAAGCTCTAAAATATATAATAGAAAATGTAAATAACTTAGGTTATGAAGATAGATGTAGAGCTTATAAAAATGATGTATTAAGAGCTATTGAAATCTTAGGAAGAAAAGGAGAAAAATTTAATATAATCTTTATGGACCCACCGTATAAAGATGAGGTGTGTACAAGAGTTATGAAAGCTATTGAAAAACATAAAATCTTAGCTGAGGATGGACTAATAATATGTGAGCACCATGTTTTTGAAGAGATGGCTGATACTGTAGGAGAGTACAAAAAAGCTGATGAAAGAAAATATGGAAAAAAATGTATAACTTTCTATACTAGATAGGAGAAAATATGAAGTTTGAAGAAAATCTTGCAGAGATAGATGAGATAATAGAGAGATTAGAAAGTGGAGATTTATCCCTTGCTGACTCTATAAAAGAGTATGAAACAGCTATGAAATTACTAAAAAAATCTTCTGACTTGTTAAATAAAGCAGAGGGAAAAGTTTTAAAAGTAGTAGAAAAAGATGATGAAATACTACTTGAGGAGGTATAAGATGTTATTTAAAGAGTATCTTGGAATGGGAAAAAAATTAGTAGAAGATGGAATTGATAAGTATCTAGGAGAGCTAACTTATCCAGAGGTTATAGCAGAAGGAATGAAATATGCTGTATTAAATGGTGGAAAAAGATTAAGACCTATACTTCTATTTATGACTTTGGATATTTTAGGGTGTGAAAGAGAAAAAGGGCTAGCTACAGCTTCAGCTATTGAGATGATACACTCTTACTCTTTAGTACACGATGACTTACCAGCTTTAGATAATGATGATTATAGAAGAGGAAAACTTACTACTCATAAAAAGTTTGGAGAGGCAGAGGGGATACTTATAGGAGATGCTCTTTTAACACATGCTTTCTATGTACTTACTGAGAAAAACTCTCATCTTTCAGCTGAGAAGATAGTTGAAATAGTAAAACTTACATCTAGTTATGCTGGTATCAATGGAATGATTGGTGGACAGATGGTAGATATAGCTAGTGAGGGTAAAAAAATAGATATTGAAACTTTAAGATATATGCATGCTAATAAAACAGGAAAACTTATAAAACTTCCTGTAGAGGTGGCTTGTGTAATTGCTGGAGCTTCAAAGGAAGAGAGAGAGGTTCTTACAAAGTATTCAGAACTAATAGGTTTAGCTTTTCAAATTAAAGATGATATCCTAGATATAGAAGGAGATTTTGAAACTATTGGAAAACCAGTAGGAAGTGACTTAGAGCATGATAAATCAACTTATCCATCTATTTTAGGAATGGAAGAGAGTAAGAGATTGCTAGTAGAAACAATTGAAGAGGCTAAAAATATTATAGTAGCTAAGTTTGGAGAGGAGAAGAGTAAAACTCTTTTAGATTTAGCTGATTATATTGGGAATAGAGATAAGTAAAAGTTAATATATAAAATTTCCCCATACTATTGACACGTGTCTTAATACGTGTTAAAATAAAAGTGCGATGGAGGAAATAATGACGTCAAAAGAAATTATCGCAAAATTGAAAAAAGAGGGTTGGGAATAGTTCTCAACTCTCACTAGAAAAGGGTGATAAAATGATAGAAAAACAGATATACCCAGCTATTTTTTCAAGGGAAGAGGATGGTTCTTACAATGTAGTATTTCCTGATTTAGAGGGAGCGTTTACTTTTGGAATAGATTTTAAAGAAGCTTTATATATGGCTAAAGATTGTTTAGAATTAAATTTAAGTACATTAGAAGAAATGCCAATGATATCTGATTTAGAGAATATAAAATTAAATAAAAACGAGCATATAGTGATGATACAAGCTGATATGCTTGAATTTAAAAAGAAATATGATAATAAATTAGTAAAAAAGACTCTAACTTTGCCAAAATGGTTAAATGATTTAGGAATTGAAAAAAAGATCAATTTTTCAAAATTGTTACAAGAAGCTTTGAAAGATAAATTACAAATTTCATAAAATAGTTTAGAAAAAGTAAGTTACAATTTATCTAAATTAGATAGTTGGTAAATTAAAAGGAGAAAATTTTACTGTAATGAGCATTGCGTAAGCACTAGCGATTGAAAGTAAAAGTTTTCTCCTTTTCTATAGACATCTCTAGTAGTTGTATTGACATTTACTGAAAATTGTAATACAATTTAAGTAAAAAGGAGATGATAACATGGCACAAGTTAACATAAGTATTAGAGCCGATGAACAACTTAAAAATGACTTTAATAAATTATGTGAAGATTTAGGCTTAACTATGACAGCGGCTTTCACATCTTTTATGAAAATGGCATTACAAGAAAATGGGATTCCATTTAAATTAGAAAGAAAAAAAACTCTTACATCTGTATTAGATGGTTTTGGTGCTTGTTCTCAAGAGGAAAATAAAGAAATTACTGAAAGGTTAAATTCTTTAAGTGAAGATGATCAAATTGTTACTAAAATTGAAGTGATAGATCTTTGAAATTAATATTCAAATATAGAAAAATTGCTGAAAAATTTTTAAATAAACACAAAGGGCTAAAAGAAAAATTCCAAGAAAATATAAAACTAGCTTATAGTGGTTCTAAAAATATAGATATTAGTACAGTTGAAGGTCAAAAACTAAAAACTTATAGAATGAGAATAACAAGTTATAGAATAATTTTTAGAGTTGAAGAGGATAATACTATAACAATAATAGATGTAATTGATGCTGGAAATAGAGGAGAAATTTATAATAGATATTAAATTAAAAGGAGAAAATTTTACTGTAATGAGCATTGCATAAGCACTAGCGATTGGAAGTAAAAGTTTTCTCCTTTTCCATTTAGTGAGTTAAATTGTAATTATACTTTACTAAAGTTCTTAAACTCTAGAAGTTCAGCTAAAATATCCTCAATAAAGGTATTTCCATCATTGATAGCCATAGCTGCTAAAGTTCCCTCTACTAAAGGAGCATCAGCTATTTTAACCTTTTCTCTATCAAAAGAGTCATCTAAAAACTCTATAGCCATCTCACTATTTAAAATAGAACTACCAATATCTCCAATAATTATAACTCCATCTTCTGAGTACACAGACTCAATAGCTTCCTTTATAATCATAGGATCAGAACCGAGATAATCTCCTCCAGTACCACTTCCATTAATTACAGGGAAATCATATTTTTTCATCTCATTACAAAGATTTATAACTTCATCAGCTAATTTTTTACTATGAGATACAATAACAAAACTGATCATTTAATCTCTCCTTATTCCTATAAATTTTCAGCAATAGTTTTAATAATAAGATATGATGAAGTAGCCCCAGCATCAATATGCCCTACACTTCTCTCTCCTAAGTATGTAGCTCTACCTTTAGTAGCAACCATATCTTTAGTAGACTCCATTCCTAATTTTCCAGCTTCCTCAGCACTTGAAAAAGCAGATTTTACATCTTTTCCAGCTTCTACTTCCCTTTTGAAAGCTTCATAAGCTGGAATAAGAGTATCTAACATAGTTTTTTCACCTTTAGCAGATTTTCCTCTACTTTCTATTCCAAGAATCATATCATTCCAAGCTTTTGAAATATCTTCAGAAGTTATCTCTTCTTTACCTTTTAAAGCAGCAGCTCCCTTCATAAGAGCAGTAGCATAAAGAGCTCCAGAAGCTCCTCCAACATTAGACATTAAAAGCATAGCACATTTATTAAGAACCTCAAATGGTTTAAGTCCTTCTAATTTAGGAAGTTCTTCTTTTACTTTTTCCATTCCTCTAGATAGATTTACTCCATGATCTCCATCTCCAATAACTCTATCTAGTTCAGTTAACTCCTCTTTTTTTTCTATAATTATGTTACAAACTTTTTCTAAAATATCTAGTCTCATCTTTATCAGCTCCTAAAATCTTTTAAATGCAGGTGTATCAGCTTTAGCCATAAGAAGTTCTTTCATCTCATCATCTAGTTTAAGAACAGAGATTGAGAATCCTCCCATATCTAGTGAAGTCATGTAGTTTCCTACAATAGTATCAACAACTTTTATATTTTTCTCTTTTAAAACATCAGCTACTCTATTATTGATAATAAATAGTTCTATTAAAGTAGTTTCTCCAAGTCCATTTACTAAAACAGCAACTTCCTCTCCATCAATTTTAGATTCAGCTAAAATTTTGTCTAATAAATAGTCAATATGAGCATCTGCACCTTGGAATTTCTCTCTATGAGTTCCTGGTTCTCCATGTATTCCCAATCCAATTTCAACTTCATCCTCAGGAAGTTCAAAACTTAATTTACCAGTAGTAGGAACATAGCAAGGAGTTAGAGACATTCCCATAGTTTTTAGATTAGAGATAACCTTGTTTCCTAAAACCTCTAATTCATCTAGAGAGTATCCCTTTTCAGCAGCAGCACCAACTATTTTATGAACTAAAACAGTTCCTGCTATTCCTCTTCTACCAACTGTATAAGTACTATTTTCTACAGCTATATCATCATCAACTATTATTCTTTTAACAGGGATATCTTCCATTCCAGCCATCTCTGCTGCCATTTCAAAGTTCATAACGTCTCCACTGTAGTTTTTTATAACAAGTAGTACTCCAGCTCCACCATTTACAGCTTTTATAGCCTCATATACTTTATCGGCACTTGGAGATGTGAAAACTTCTCCAGCTACAGCTCCATCTAACATTCCATATCCAACAAATCCAGCATGAGAAGGCTCGTGTCCACTTCCCCCACCACTGACAAGAGCAACTTTACCAGATTTTTTCTCTTTTCTAACAATTATTGGCATATCTGCCACAGTTTCAAGAGAGTTAGGATAAGCTTTTACCATACCAGCTACCATTTCTGTTACAATGTTCTCAGGTTTGTTAATCATTTTTTTCATAGTCATAACCTCCAAATATTTTATAAAAAAAAGCTCGAAAAAACTCTCTAGTTGAGAGTTCTTCCAAGCCATTTCTCCAAGTCACTAAGCTCTATTCCTTTAATAAATTGTAGAATATTTTAGGTGGTTTGTCAAATAAAAAATAAATAAAAACTTTACAAAAAAAGTGGTAATTATATAAAATCTATGGTACAATATAAAGTCGAATAAATTTTAATTATAAGGAGAAGCGGAATAATGAAGATAGGATTTGATCACAATAAGTACCTTGAAGAACAATCTAAATATATTTTAGAGAGAGTTAATAATTATGATAAACTTTATCTTGAGTTTGGTGGAAAACTTATGTTTGATTTACATGCTAAGAGAGTTTTACCTGGATTTGATGAGAATGCTAAGATAAAAGTATTACATAAGTTAAAAGATAAACTTGAAGTAATTATTTGTGTCTATGCTGGAGATATAGAGAGAAATAAGATAAGAGGAGACTTTGGAATCACTTATGATATGGAAGTTTTCAGACTTATAGATGATTTAAGAGAGCATGAGCTTCAGGTAAATAGTGTTGTAATAACAAGATACAATGATCAACCAGCAACTACTCTATTTATAAATAAATTAGAGCGTAGAGGAATTAAAGTATATAAACATAGAGCTACTAAGGGATATCCTACAGATGTAGATGTAATCGTTAGTGATGAAGGATATGGACAAAATCCATATATAGAAACAACAAAACCAATAGTTGTAGTAACTGCTCCTGGACCAGGAAGTGGAAAACTTGCAACTTGTTTAAGTCAATTATACCATGAGTATAGAAGAGGAAATGCAGCTGGATACTCTAAGTTTGAAACTTTTCCAGTGTGGAATGTACCATTAAAACATCCATTAAATATAGCTTATGAAGCAGCAACAGTAGATTTACAAGATGTTAACATGATAGATCCTTTCCATTTAGAAAAATATGGAGAAACTGCTGTAAACTACAATCGTGATGTAGAAGCTTTTCCATTGTTAAAAAGAATTATTGAGAAAATAACTGGAAAAGAGTCTGTTTACCAATCACCAACTGACATGGGAGTTAATAGAGTAGGATTTGGAATAGTTGATGATGAAGTTGTAAAAGAAGCTTCTAAACAAGAGATAATTAGAAGATACTTTAAAACAGGTTGTGAATATAAAAAAGGTTATGTAGATTATGAAACTTTTAAAAGAACTCGTAAAATAATGGATTCATTAGAATTAAAAGAGGAAGATAGAAAAGTTGTAAGTGTAGCTAGAAAGAAATTAGAGGAGATAAGAGCTAAACAAACAGAGCCAGCTTCAGCTATAGCTTTTGAGTTACCAGATGGAACTATGATAACAGGAAAGGGATCTCCACTTATGGATGCAGCTTCAGCAGCAATATTAAATGCTGTTAAGTATTTTGCTGGTATCAATGACGAGATCTTATTAATATCTCCTGTGGTATTAGAGCCAATTTTAAATTTAAAGGATAAAACACTTCAAAGTAAAAATATAGCATTAAACTGTGAAGAGATACTAATGGCTTTAAGCATATGTGCAGCAACTAACCCAATGGCACAGGTAGCTGTAAATAAATTAACTATGTTAAAGGGAACTCAAGCTCACTGCACAAATATCTTAGGAAAAACTAATGAGCAAACTTTAAGAAAATTAGGAATTGATCTAACTTGTGATCAAGTATTCCCAACTGAAAACTTATACTACAATGATTAAGCAAAATAGGAAGAGAGTATCGCACTCCTTCCTTTTTTTCTAGAGAAATTAGTTAAATAGTGATATAATGTGATGAAGAAATATTAATATGGAGGTAGAATTTTGAAAATATTAGTAGTTAGGTTTAAACAGATAGGAGATTCTATTTTAGCTGCTCCAATATGTAATAGTTTGAAAAAAACATTTCCAGAAGCACAAGTTGATTATGTAGTATATGAACATATAGCACCTCTTTTTGAAAAACATCAATACATAGATAATGTAATCTCTATAACTAAAGAGGAGCAGAAAAATCTTTTTAAATATTTAAAAAAAGTTTGGAAAGTAACAAGAAATAAGTATGATATAGTAATAGATATAATGTCTACTCCTAAAAGTGAAGTATTTACACTATTTTCTAGAGGAAGTAAATATAGAATAGGAAGATATAAGAAACATAGAGGTTATACTTATACTGATAAAATTGAAGAGCCAAAGGGAGCTAAAAATAAAATAGATAAGTTTCTAAAAATGTTAAAACCCTTAGAAAAAGAGTATGATGTTAAATATACAGAAGATTTTTCCATTAAAGTTACTGAAGATGAAAAGAATTATATGAGAGAGAAGATGGAAAAAGCGGGAATAGATTTTTCTAGACCTGTACTAGCTTTTGCCATTAATTCAAGAGTTCCATCTAAAGTTTTCAATATTGATAAGATGTTAGAAATAACAAGAAACATAATAGATGATTTGAACCCTCAAATAATATTCTATTACTCTCCAGCTGAAAAAGAGTTTGCTTTAAAGGCTCATGAGAGATTAGAAAAAGATCCACATATTTTTACAAATATAGAGACTAAGAGTATAAGAGAGTTAGCAATGTTACTTGAAAATTGTGATATGTTCTTTGGAAATGAAGGAGGACCTAGACATTTAGCTCATGCAGTTGGAATTCCAAGTTTTATTGTTCAAAGACCTTTTTTAGATATAAAAGAGTGGATAATAGCAGATGAAAAGCATCAAGGAGTAGGGCCATTAGATATAGATCCCAATGCTTATACAAAATACTCATACCAAGAGCAAGAAGATTTAGTAACAGTAGATTTAGTAGTTAATAAGTTTCAAGAGTTCTATAAAAAATATATTAATAAATAATTGTAAAAAGAGGTTGCTCGGCAACCTCTTTTCTCTATTTATCTACAGAGTAGATATTATTAATTTTAAACCCTAAGAACTTTTCAGCAATACCTCTAAAGAGTTCTTTATCACCTGAAACGAAGAAATCCAATTTTCCCTTTTTCCCCTCAGTATTAAATTTATCACTTAATTTAAGAAGAGAATATAGTTGTAGAGCAGTTTCTTTGGCAGGATCCACAATAGTTCCTTTGAAGAATTTTTGAATATCTTCCTTTATAATAGGGTAATGAGTACATCCTAAAATTAAAGTATCTGCTTCTGGAGAGAGTTTAGCTACATGAGAAGCTACAATCTCATCTCTCTCAGGATAAGACTCCCAGTCAGATTCTATCATAGGACAGAACTCTGGACATCCCTCTTGAGTTATAGTAAGTCTTTTAGAAAGTTTTTCCAACTCTTTTACATATGCCATTGAATTTACTGTAAAAGGTGTTGCTAATATATTAATATGATTATTTTTTGTAACTTTCATAGCACCCTTAGCTCCTGCAGCTATAACCCCAATAATAGGTACAGAATAAAGGTTAGTAAGTCTATCTAAAGCAGCAGCAGTAGCAGTATTACAAGCTATTACCACAGCTTTACAGTTATTAGCAGTAAAAAAATCTAAAATCTTACAACATAATTTTTGAATCTCTTCAGTTGTTTTTTGACCATAGGGAGCATTTCCACTATCTCCATAATAAAGAAAATTCTCATTAGGTAGGAGCTTTATTAACTCTTTTAAAATAGTTGTTCCTCCAACTCCTGAATCAAATACCCCTATACTACAATTGCTGTTCATAGAATAATCTCCCCCTTAATTTCTTCTCTTCGATATTATCCAAACATATTCATGAAGAAAGTGATAACAGTAGCATTTGTGAAGTCTATGAATAGTGCAGCAACTAATGGTAAAACGAAGAAAGCCTTAGCTGAAGGACCATTCTCTTTTGTGAAAACTTCCATATTAGCCATAGCATTAGGACTTGCTCCTAGACCGAATCCACAGTGTCCTGTTGCCATAACAGCAGCATCATAGTCTCTTCCGTTAACATTAAATGTAATAAAGTAAGCATAAGCAGCCATAATAACTGTTTGAATTAATAGTATAGATACTATTGGTATAGCAAGAGCAGCTAGTTCCCATAATTTCAATGTCATTAGAGCCATTGCTAAGAATAATGAAAGAGCTATATTACCAGTGATAGATATTTCTGGCATAGGAAGAACTTTACCTCTAGCATCAAATATATTTCTGATTATTGCAGCAACGAACATTGGTCCGATATATGCAGGGATAACAATTCCATATTGTTTTAAGAATGGAGCTATCCAAGATCCTAATCCCATAGCAAGAGCTATAACAACGATAGCATCAAAAAGTGTTCCTTCAGAAACTCCACTTCCTTGCTCTTCTAAATCATCTATAGATTTAACCTCTTCATCTAAATTAGGTTTTAAATTGTGTTTCTCTTTAAGTTTTTTAGCAACTGGACCTCCAATTAAACATCCAGCAATTAATCCATAAGTTGCAGCAGCAATTGAAACAGAAAGAGCACCAGCTACTCCCATCTCTTCTAAAACTGGTCCAAAAGCACCAGAAGTTCCATGTCCTCCAGTTAGAGGGATAGAACCAACTGCAAGTCCTAATAATGGATGAAGTCCGAAAACTTTAGCTAAAGCAACCCCAACAATATCTTGAATTATAACTAGAATTGTAGCAGTGATTAGGAATATTAAAACTCCTATTCCACCTTTTTTTAGTAACTTAGCACTAGCTGTAAATCCGATAGTAGTAAAGAATATTAACATTAAAAAGCTTTGAAGTACACCATCAAATTGGAACTTAAATGAATTAGTTGAGTGTCCAATAAGAAGTAATATAGAGAAAATAACCCCACCAACTACAGGAGCTGGAATAAAGAATCTTTGAAGAAAATTAACTTTCTTTTTGATCTCTCTTCCGAGTAAAAGTACAATTATGGCTACTGCTAATGTTTCAGCCATGTTAAATGAATAAGTAAACATAAAAAACCTCCTCAATATAAAAAGTTACCATATTTCCTATATCATGAATATACCTCATATAGATACAAAAGTCAACAATTTACAATATATATAAT
>DXSD01000039.1 GCA_019410665.1 Fusobacterium sp. | reverse complement strand
CGCTGAGTTAATCTAACTTCTCTCCGTAATTTCCGCAACTCTTGAAGTTTCCCATTATTTTTTATCAGTTAACTCTTACAAAAGAGAAAATTTTTAATTTGCGACACTACAAGTTAAATTTATGATAAATATAGATTTTTTTCGCGACTTTCTCAAGTTATTTTTTCTAAATTAGATAGTTGGTAAATTAAAAGGAGAAAATTTTACTGTAATGAGCATTGCGTAAGCACTAGCGATTGGAAGTAAAAGTTTTCTCCTTTTCTATTTAGTTAAATTAAATTTTTATTTATAATAATTTAGCAGCTATTTCAGCAATCTCTGATCTTTCACCTTTTTTCAAAGTGACATGTCCCACTATCTTTTCAAATTTCAATCTATCAGCCATATATGTAAGTCCATTAGTATTAGCATCTAGATATGGATTATCAATCTGTTGTGGGTCTCCTGTAAAGATTATTTTTGTATCTTGTCCTGCTCTAGTTACTATTGTTTTTATCTCCAATGGTGTAAGATTTTGAGCCTCATCAATTATAATAAGTCCTTTAGGTATACTTCTTCCTCTAATATATGTTAAAGGCTCTATTTTCATCATTCCCATAGCTTCTAAGCCCTCTACAACCTTTTCTCCTGCCTTATCTTCTTTAGCTTCACTTAGAAAATCTATATTATCAAAAATTGGTTGCATCCAAGGTTTTAATTTCTCTTTTTCACTACCTGGAAGATACCCTAAATCTTTACCCATAGGTATAATTGGTCTAGCAATTAAAATCTTTTTATATTTTTTCCTCTCTACAACTAATTCAAGTCCAGCAGCAATAGCCATAAGAGTTTTTCCTGTTCCAGCCCCTCCTACTAAAGTAACTACCTTTATACTATCATCCATTAATAACTCCATAGCAAATCTCTGTTCATCATTTCTAGCTCTAAGCCCCCAAGCTTGACTATCACCAAGAAGAAACTTTTTAATTTTTCCCTCTATATATCTTCCTGTAATAATATTATCTTTATATATCAACTTGAAGAAACAATTTGGAGTAGGAACTATATCCTCCCTACCTAAAGTTACAAAATCTATCTTTCCATCTTTATCAAAAGCATCATAAGTTTTTTTATCTACTTCTACTTCAAAATAACCATCATAAAGCTCATTATACTCTACTCTATCACTATTGTAATCCTCTACCTCTAATCCTAAAGAGTCCGCTTTAATTCTCATATTTATATCTTTACTTACAATTATTACTCTTCTATCAGGATTATCCTTTTTGATTCCTAAGGTAACAGAGATTATATTATTATCTACTATATCTCTACTTAAATTCTCTGGAAGTAAGCCTCTATCATTTTTTATCTCAACTTTAAAAAATATATCATCTGGAAGCTCAACACCTCTAGATAAACTTCCCTTCTCTCTTATTTCATCTAATACCCTTGAAGCCATTCTTGCTTGAATAGCAGTATTTTGATTTCTTTTTAACTTATCTATCTCTTCTACTACATAGATAGGTAAAATAACATCATTACCTCTAAAGTTATAGATACATCTAGGATCGTGAATAAGAATATTAGTATCTAATACAAAAATTTTTCTCATATAAATCATCTCCTTGAGCAATAAACTTCAAAGTAGGCTATATTTATATTTTCGGAAAAAAAACTTATTTTCCTTTATTTTTTTAATGCCCTTTTCATTACTTCAAGAGCAACCTTAGTCCCTTCAGCAGTAGCTACAGTAACTTGTTTTATAACACCACTTCTTATATCTCCAGCAGCATACATACCATCTACATTCATCTTCATACTTTCATCTGTTATAATAAATCCATCTTTATCTAGTTTAGCAAACTCTCCATACATCTCAGTATTACTCTTAGTTCCTAAATATAAGAAGGCAAAATCAGATTTATATGTTTTCTCCTCTCCCTTCTCTTCAACAACTAACTCCTCTACATACTCTTTTCCTTTTATCTCTAAAAGTTTTACCCCTGTAATTATCTCAACTTTATCTGAATTTTTTAAAGCTTCATAACTCTCTTTACTACACTTAAACTCATCTTCAGTTACCATAACTCTTATAACTTTAGAGAATTTTGTTAAAAATAGTGCCTCTTCAGCTAGTTCTTCCCCTTGTCCTATAAGAGAAACAGTCATAAATTTAGTAAAAGCTCCATCACAAGTAGCACAATATGATACCCCTTTTCCTAAAAATTCCTTCTCTCCCTTTAATTTTTTACCGAAATTCTTTCCAGTTCCTGTTGCTACAATTATATTCTTACATTTAAAGTTTCCAGCATCAGTTTTTACTATTTTTATCTCTTCATAAGGATCAAAACCTAAAAGAGTTCCCTCCATAAACTCTACTCCAAATTTTTCAGCTTGTTTTTTCATAAGAATATTTAAATCTGTTCCTGTTATTCCTTCAGGAAATCCTGGATAGTTATCTATCTTATGAGCCATGTATAAGCTTCCCTGTCCAGCTTTCTCTATAACTAATGTAGATAATCTTCCTCTCCCAGTATATAAAGCAGCTGTAAGCCCTGCTGGCCCTCCACCTACTACTATTACATCATATATTTTTCCTTCCATTTTTATCCTCCTATATCATTCCTTGCATAGTTAAAAACTGTTTCTCTTCCCCTATTGTTGTAGGTTCACTATGTCCACTATAAACCTTTGTATCCTCAGGTAGTTCACTGCACAATCTTCTTAAACTTTTAAATAGCATGTCTCCATCACTTGTTGGCAGATCATATCTTCCAAAACTTCTTCTAAACATGGTATCTCCAGAGATTAAAATCCCACTCTCTTTATTGTAAAAACATTTTGATCCTATTGTATGTCCTGGAGTATCTATCACTTTAAAACAACCTACCATATCTCCATCTTTTAAAGTAGTATACTCTCCATCATATGAGAAATCTGTTCCTGTTATATATCTCATCAGATTTAAATCCCCATCAGTTAGGAATTTTTCCTCCTCTTTTCCTATATATATCTCAGCTTCTGGATAAAGCTCTTTTATCCTATTTATTCCAGCAATATGATCTCCATGTCCATGAGTCAGTACCATATATTTTAAAGTTAATCCATGAGTTTTTATGAAAGTTTCTACTCTTCCTAGATTTTCTCCTCCACAGTCAAAAAGATAAGCTTCATTAACATCATTCCATACTAAGTAGCAATTTGTCATTAGACTACCTAAATAAAAAGTTTGTATATTCATTTTACCTCCCAATCTTCATAAATATTGTCTACATAAATATTATACTTTACCCTTTACCACTTGTCAAAATATTACTTTTAAATTTTAAAATCTATGTTATAATTATTATTATATAATCATTGTTAGGAGGACTTTAATTTGAATATAGTTTTATTAAATCCTGAAATACCTTATAATACAGGAAATATAGGAAGAACTGCTGTTCTTACAAATACAAAATTACATCTTATAAAACCTTTAGGATTCTCACTAGATGAAAAACAACTAAAGAGAGCTGGACTTGATTATTGGCATTTAGTTGATTTAGTTATTTGGGAATCTTATGAAGAGTTTATAGAAGCTAATAAAGGAGCTAGAATTTTCTATGCTACAACAAAAACTACTCAAAAGTATTCTGATATAGAGTTCAAAGAGGGAGACTTTGTAATGTTTGGACCTGAATCTAGAGGAATCCCAGAAGAGATTTTAAATGCTCACAAGGAAAATTGTATCACTATTCCTATGATAGATATGGGACGTTCATTAAATCTTTCTAACTCTGCAGCTATAATTTTATATGAAGCTCTTAGACAGACAGATTTTAACTTTAAAAAATAATTTACTTAAGGGGGAAAGAATTTTATTATGAGTTTAGATAGTGTTAAAAAATATTTTATTGACAACAATTTACCTCTAACTGTGGAAGAATCTAATAAAGATACTACTACAGTTAAATTAGCAGCTGAAGCTTTTGGAATTTTAGAAGATGAGATTGCTAAAACAATGGGGTATAAATTAAAAAATGGAGAGTACATACTAATTCTTACAAAGGGAACTGCAAGATTGGATAATAGAAAATTTAAAGATACTTTCCACGAAAAAGCTGTTATGATACCTAGTGATGAGGTTTTAGAAGCAACAGGACACCCTGTTGGTGGTGTCTGTCCCTTTGGTTTAAAATCTCCATTAAAAATATATTTAGATGAAACTTTAAAAGAGTTTGATATTGTCTATCCAGCTGGAGGTTCTCCTCATTCTGCTGTTAAGATATCTGTAGATTTATTAGCAGATATTACAAAAGGTGAATGGATAGATGTTACAAAAAAATAGTTGAGGTGAAATTCATGAGAATTTTAGGAATAGATCCTGGAACTGCTATTGTAGGATTTTCTATTCTTGATTTTGAAAATAATAAATTTAAAGTTATAGATTTTGGTTGTATATATACTGATAAAGATATGCCTATGGAAGATAGATTATGTAAAATATACTCAGAACTTTCAGAGATAATAAAAAAATATCAACCAAGTGAGATGGCTATAGAGGAGCTTTTCTATTTTAAAAATAATAAAACAGTTATCTCTGTTGGACAAGCTAGAGGAGTTATTATACTTTGTGGAAGGCAAAATAATCTTAAGATAAATCACTATACTCCTCTTCAAGTAAAAACAGGAATTACTGGTTATGGAAAAGCTGAAAAAAAACAGATTCAGCTTATGGTTCAAAGAATTTTAGGACTTAAAGAGATTCCTAAACCTGATGATGCTGCTGATGCTTTAGCCATTGCTATAACTCATATAAACTCTATGAACTCTGGTATTTTTACTAGAGATATAGTTGGAAAGCTCAGTACAAAAAATATTCCTAAAACTAAATTATCGGCAAAGGAGTATAGAGATCTTATTTTAAATTCAAATTAGGAGGTTCATATGATGGTTAATACTTTAAAAGAGATTCGTTCTCACAGAAGCTTTTCTAATAAAAAAATATCTATGGAAGAATTAGAGAAGATGATTGATGGTACGAGATTTGCTTCTTCTACTAGAAATGCTCAAAAAATAAGATATGTTTTAATTAACGAAGAGGAACTTTGTAGAAAAATTTTTAATCATATTAAATTTGCTGGAGCTATATCTTGGAATCCTACTATTGAAGAGTCTCCTACTGCTTATATTTTAATGTGTAGTGAATTTCCATTAAATAATTTTTCTGAGAACTATCTCTATTTTGATATGGGAACAGCTTCTCATAACATCTTTCTCACTGCTTATGAGTTAGGCTATGGTGGTTGCATAATTGGTGCCTATAATAGATTAGAAGTGGAAAAATTAGTTGAACTTCCTGAAAATTACAGATCATATATTCTTCTAGCTCTAGGAGAGCCTAAAGATAAAGTTATCATTACTGAAGCTATTAACCAAAATACAACTTACTTTAGAGATGAGGAAAATAATCATTTTGTCCCTAAATTACCTCTTGAAAAGATTTCCTTACTAAAAAAGTAAAAAATATTCTTGACTTTTTTACTAAGTTAATATATAATTCAAGTATCCTTTCTTTTAAAGTATTTTAATTTACTTAATTTAACAACAATATAAAAGCTGTCAGTGCATATAAAAATCTGACAGCTTTTATATTGTTATTATATAGAAATTCTCAGTTATTATTCAACTAAAGAAAACTCAAAGAATTGTGTAATTTATGAAGAGAAGTTAGATTAACTCAGCGAAATCGAACGCTAAAAAATGCAATAAGTCGAAGACTTAACCCTTGCATTTTTAGTGAGATAAGCCATAGTTAATCAACTTCTTGGAATATGGAACAATTCTTAGTTTTCTTCTTAAGAGATGAAATACCTGAGAATTCATTTTGACTATTGATAATCTTGAATATAATTTCTCTTTATATTAAATATCCCCTCTATTTTTAAATTTTTTATAATAGCATTATTTTTAATCTCTAATTTTTCTAAAAATATAAGTTCATCTAAAGATAATACTCCAAAAACTAAAAGAGAAAAATCCCCTATATCTATTTTTAAATCCCATTGCCCCTCTTTTTCAAAAGTCAATTCTCCATCTTGATTAAAAATATATACTCCGTTATTTTCGGGAATTATACTATCAGTTATCATTATTTTCATCTCAATATTATAGATATTTAGTATTTTTAAAATCTCATATGGATTTACTACTCTTCCCATAATAAAAGGAAACTCCTCTTTTTTTACTATTTTATGATTTGAGAAAAGCATTTCTAAGTTACTATCTAGCGGATTTTTAATCTCTATTTTAGGATAATACTCTTTAAATGTTCTTAAAAAAGCTAGTAAATTTTCCAAAGCTCTTCTATCTTTTGAAAAAATCTCTCTTACTACAATATTTTTATCTTTATAAAAAGCTAAATATCCTCTTGGCTCCTCACCTAAATAGATCACATATATCTCTCCACCATCACTTTTTATCTCTCTTACCCAATCTCTGTAATATTTTTCATCTCTCTCTACATATAAAAAACAATCTTTCATCTTCTCTTTATAAATTTCAACTAAACCACCATATATCTCATCATCACTATTTAACTCTACTCTTTTAATATCATAAGCTTTTTCTATTTTAATATATAGTAAATCTTTAGTATCTAAAGAGTATTTACATAATTTATTTGTATATTCAAATCCATACTTCCTATAAATTTCAGGATTTATTGGTGAAAGATATACAAAGGGAATCCCTCTTTTCCTAGCCTCACTTAAGCTCTCTTTTATTAGTTCTCCCATGTAACCTCTACCTCTATATTCAGGAGATACTGCTACTCCCACTATATATTGAGAATCAAAAATTGTTCCATTTATATTTAACTTATAGGGATTTTCATGTAGAGATGCTTTTATCTCATCATCTTCCTCTAATACTAAATATTTATGTTTATCATAGAGATTTTCAAAATAAAATTCCACTTCTTCAGGAGAATCTAAGAAACATTCACTCCATATTTTTTTAGCTTTTTCAAAATCCTTATCTATTCCATATCTAATCATAACTCTACCTCCCTTATAGAAGTTTTTCTTCTCTTTTTATCTTAATTATATTATAATTTAATTATTAAAAAAAATCTATGAAATTTAGGAGGTACTATGTTTACTTTTAATTATACAATAAAAGATGTGGATATTAACTATGGTGGACATGTTGGAAATGAGAGGGCATTACTTTTTTTCCAAATGTCTAGAATGGCTTTTTTTGAATCTTTAGGATTAAGTGAAATGGATTTAGGAGAAGGTGCTGGAGTTATCCAAAAAAATGGTTTTGTAGAGTATAATAAACAGTTATTTTTAAATGATAAGATCTCTATTAATATAACTGAAATTACTCTTTCAAAAACAAGTTTTGAATTAAAATATGAAATTTTTAATGAAAGTGGAGAAAAGGTTATAAATGGTTCTACACTGTTAGTATGTTTTGATTACTCTTCTCATAGAATAAAAAAGATCCCTGAATCTTTTAAAGAGAAGGTTTTTAAAGTTATAGGTGATAAATAATATGAATATTTTAGTAAGTGCCTGTCTTCTGGGAGTAGCTTGTCGCTATGATGGAAAATCAAAGGGAGTTGAGAAAATTATTGAACTTTCTGGCAAGTATAATCTTATCCCTGTTTGCCCTGAACAGCTTGGTGGTCTTCCTACCCCTAGAGTTCCTTCTGAAAGATTGGATAACAGAGTAGTAAATAGCAATGGAGAAGATGTAACTAATGAGTATAAAAAAGGAGCAGAGGAAACTCTTAGACTTGCTAAGATTTTTCACTGCCCCCTAGCTATTCTTAAAGCTAAAAGTCCTTCTTGTGGTTGTGGAAAAATTTATGATGGTAGTTTTTCCAAAAACTTAATTGAAGGGAATGGTATAACTACTGATCTTCTTTTAAAAAATAACATAAAAGTTATAAATGAAGATTCTATTGAAAATATACTCAATTATTTATAATCTATTTTGTTTTATATATACCTTCAATAGTTGCACTATCTAATATATGTCCCTTCATCTCTTTGTAAAGTTCATTTAGATAGTATCCCTCTTGTAAGTTCAGCTCCTTATCTAGAGCATATATAGTTATTCTATATGTATGCTCTTTATCTGGAGGAGCTGGACCTCCAAAGTGAGAAGCTTCTGCCTTTGTTAATCCTCCCATTGATGAAACCCAACTATTTACCCCTTGAATTATCTCTTTGTTAGTTAAACTTGCATTTTCCTCTAATTTCGTAATATTTTTAGGAATTATAGTTGTCCAGTGTATCCATGAAAATCCTGTTACTGGAATAGCGTCATAATCCTCCATTACTAAAGCAAAACTCTTTGTTCCCTTTGGAGCTCCCTTCCACTCAAGTGGTAAAGAAAGTGATGGCATTCCCTTTAATTTCTCTGTTCCATACTGTCCATACTTCTCTTTAATATAACCATTCTCAATTCCAGAACTTGTAAGCTCCATTCCAAAAGCTGAGATTCCCAAAATAAATAATCCTGCTAATAAACTCTTTTTCATAATATTACCTCCTATTTTTTCTATAGGATATCATATTATTTCTCTTTTGTTAATAACTCCCTTTTTTGTAAGTATCCAATTCCTATCTCTTGAAATTTTGCTAACACAGGAATTAGACTCCATCCAAACTCTGTTAACTTATATTCAGTATGTTTTGGGTATACATCATACTCTATTTTCTCTAAAACTCCATAATTTAAAAGATCATTTATATGTTGAATAAGCATCTTTTCATTACAATTTAAAATATCTTTTTTTAAATCTGTAAGTCTTTGATTTCCCAATCTAGCTCTCCATACTATCATAGGAGCCCATTTTCCCTTTAAAATATAAAATATTGCCTCTAATGGACAAGTTATCTCTCTCATAAAGTTCACCTTCAACTCTTTCTAACGTATAACTAATAACTTATAAACTACCATAAGAGTAATGAATAATAGCATCTCTAATGAATAATTTTCCACTTGATTCCCTCCAAAAAATAAAATTTTTTTAAACTATTTCTCTGTTTTTATAGTCAAAAAGATGTAATATAGATTTATTATAACATAGTTATCTTTTTAGTTGAATATTTTTTTTAATTTATGTTAAAATAAAATATCAACATTAAGTTAGGTGATACTATGAAAAAGTTTTTTATTATTTTATTTATTTTTAATCTAAGCCTTATTAGTTATTCAAAAAATAAGGTTGTTTATGAAAGTCAATTGATAGAAAAAAGAGGAATTGTTTACTATTTCAATAGTGATACTCCTTACTCTGGAAAGGCAATTTCTAAAAAAAATAGGAGTTACTATTTTAAGGGAAAGGCCCATGGAAAATGGCTTACCTTTTATTCTAATGGTAACTTAAAATCTATAGAAAACTGGAAAAATGGAAAATTGTTTGGGAGATATGTCCTCTATCAAGAGAATGGAAATAAGATTTTTGAAACCACCTATCTCAATGGAAAGGATAATGGAGATTATTATCTATTTCATAAGAATGGACAGGTCCAAGTACAAGGTAGATTTTCTAATGGTATTCCTAAAGGAACTTGGAAATACTACAATGATAAGGGGAAATTAATAGGTAAGGCTACTTATCCTGAAAATTAAGTTATATTATATTTTGGAAAAGGTTTATATAATTTTTATAAGGGGGTCTTCTTATGAAGCTCATATTAAGTAAAATTTTAAATACTTCTGTTTTAGTATCTCCAAAAAAAGCTATGGAGTTATACAAAATAATTTCTGATAAGATAAAAAAAGGAGGTAGTGTGAATATTGATTTCTTAGGAATACAAGCTACTACTCTCTCTTTTCTATATATTGTTTTTACTAATGTAGCTAGAGATTGTGAAAAAAGTGCTAAAGAGTTAAAACAGCTTATCTCTATCTCTAATGCTTCCCACAACCTTATTGAAGAGATGAAATATTTGAGAGATAACTATAAACAATTAAGTTTAAAATTTTCTGCTATTGAATATAGTTATTCATAACAGATAGAAAAAGGGAGTTACACACTCCCTTTTATTTATATTCCACTATCTCTTTCAGCTCTATGCTTTTCTGAACATCTATTACTCTTTGATTACTACTACCTTTCCATTTAAGATTCAAATCTTTTTTCTCTATATCAAATCTTCCATCTATAAGAACATCGCACAGGGAAACTAACTCAAATCTCTTCTTATCCTTTTCTAACTGTTCCCATGTAAAACCAGACCACATCCATATATCCTTATCTGGAAATCTAGCTTTAAACTTTTTTAAAAATTCAATTAGTGGTTCTACATTTTTATAATAAGTGGGATCCCCTCCAAGAAGAGATAACCCCTTTGCAGTTTTTCCATACTTAGTAAAGTATAAAAATATCTCATCCTCTTCTACTTGAGTAAAAGGTTTCCCATACTCAGCATCCCAAGTATCCTTATTAAAACAACCTTTACATTTATGAGTACAACCACTTACAAATAAACTAACCCTTATACCCTTTCCATTTATCATATCAGAGTACTTAATTCCAGAATAATTCATTTTCCCTCTCCTAGTTATGTTTTACTCTACTTATTATCTCCTTTTGTTTTCCTTTATTAAAAGGTCTTGCATTAGGCTGACTTAAATATCCACACACTCTTCTTATTACGCTCATCTTATCATTGTCATGATTTCCACATTGAGGACATTCAAAACCTCTTTCAGTTGCTAGAAATTCACCTTTAAATCCACACACATGGCATTTATCAACAGGTTGGTTTATTCCCATATAATGGATTCCTAACTCTTTTGCATATCTCAATATCTCTACAATTGCTTCTAAGTTATTTTTTAGTGAATCAGTTTCAATATAGCTAATATGCCCCCCTTTAGAGTACTTATGTCCTAAGGCTTCCAATCTTAACTTTTCAAATGGATTTATATTTATATGAGAAGATACATGGAAAGAGTTATCATAATATCCTTTATCTGTTATTCCCTCTATGTCTCCAAACTCCTCTTTATCTATTCTTGCAAATCTGTCACAAAGTGATTCTGATGGAGTTCCATATAATGCAAATCCCAAATTTGTCTCCTCTTTAAATTGAGCTACTTTATCAGAAATATATTTTAATATATTAAAAGTTTTCTCATAAACTTCTTCACTATAAGCAAAATCTTCTCCATAAAGAAGTTGAGAAACTTCACTAAGTCCAATATATCCTATTGAAACAGTAGCATATCCTCCCCAGATTAAGTTCTGAATTGTTTCTTTAGGTTGTTTTTCTGCTAATGCTCCTGACATCCATAAGATTGGTGCCATCTCTGCTTGAGTTTTTTCTAAGTAGTGAGCTCTAAAGATAGAGTTTTCTTTACACATATCCATCACCCTATCAAGTTCCTTATAAAATCCTGCTTCATCACCTTTATTTTTTATAGCTATTCTAGGTAAGTTAATAGTTGTAGCTCCTATATTAAATCTTCCAGAGTAAATCTCCTCTCCCTTTTCATTAAACCAAGGTGATAGAAATGCTCTACATCCCATAGGATAAACAACTGTTCCTTTTTCTAATTGCTCTTGAGTTATAAATAAAATATCTGGATAGATAGATTTTGTCATACATTCAAAACCAAGTTGAGCTATATCCCAGTTAGGATCCTCTTCGTTTAGGTTCAATCCTTCACACATAGCAAATACTATTTTAGGGAAAATAGCTGTCTCTTTTTTAGCTCCAAACCCTTCCATTCTAGTTTTAAAAACAAACTCCTGAACAAGTCTACCTTCCCAAGAAGTTTCTGTTCCAATTCCTATTGTTGTAAAAGGTGTTTGTCCATTTACTGTTGACAGAGAGTTTATTTCATATTCCAAACCTTGCATAGCTTGTTTTACTGACTCTCTAGTTAAATCACAGCTATATTCATAAGCAAGAGGGAAATTTTCCTTTAAATTAAAATTTGAATATTCAATATTTCCTTTATCAAGAACCTCCTTAGCAGTATTTTCATCTACTCTTTCTACATATTTAAGTCCTTTTATAAAATGTTTTCTGAAACTCTTTTTAATATATGGTACCAATGCTCTATCTAAATATGGAATAGAACATCCCCCATAAGTATTAGAAGAAACAGAAGCGATAATTTGTACTATATGCCCTACTGCAACATCTACAGAGTTTGGTTCTAACATCTTAGCATTTCCAATATTACAACCACCTTTTAGCATTCTCTCAATATGGACAAGTTCACAGTTAGTCTCTTTAAACAGAAGATAATCTAAGTCATGAATATGGATCTCTCCTGTTTCATGTGCTTTCTTTAAGTGCTTAGGTAGTATTTTATTTAAATAATAATCTTTTGAAGATATTCCTGCTAATAAATCTCTTTGAACAGATATAGTTTTAGCATCTTTATTGGCATTTTCACTCATCATATCTTCATTGGAAGCATCTACAAGTTCAGCTATATTTTTATAAATTCCCTTCTCTTTATTTCTTATCTCTGTCTTTATTGCTCTATAACTTTGATAAGCTATAGCTATATCCTTTTCACTAGAAGCCATAAGTTTTTTTACAACTATATCTTGTATCTCTTCTACATGCATTCTCTTATTATCTAAATTTTCAATCTGTGTAGCTATTTTTTCTACAAGCTCATTGTTTACAGTTCCAGAACTTTGTTTAAAAGCCATTGTAATAGCTTTAATAATTCTATCTTTATCAAATTCTACAACAGTTCCATCTCTTTTTATAACTTCTTTCATCTATATCAACCTCACTATTCTTTTTCCACGAATATTATACAACCTTTTTATTAAAAAGAAAAATATATACAATATATAGTGGTAAAAATAAAAAACCTACCATATATATTGGTAGATTTTTTAATAGCCCTTATTTTTAATTTAAAAAGATTTCAACTCTTTCTTCTAAATTGTCAAATATAATTTATATATATTGAGGTATTTTTTAAAAAATTTAATCTTTATACAGTTCTAAAATTTCTAAATACTCTTTTCTTATCTCTTCACGTAATTGTTTTGGTTCTAGTATTTCAGCTTCTTTTGAAAACTGCCTAAAATATAGCTTAGCATTTTCATTAGCCACTTCAAAATAACAAATATGTCCCTCTTTTTTTACAAGTTTTGGACGATAGTTAGTTAAACTTTTTAAAAGACTCTCTCCCTCTTCTGTAAGTCTAACTTTAACAATATTTCCATTTCCTAAGAAAGGGTCAAAGTTTTTTCTCATATTTTCTATATATTTTTTATCTTTACCTTTTATCTTTTCTTCTAAAATTGAAACTATTTCCAATTCTTTTAATTTAAAGTTAGCATACTCTTTTTTTTCTTCATCATAACAAAAGAGAAAGTTTTCATCTCCTCTTTCCTCTCTTTTAATAAAGTATGGTTCTACACTAAAAACTCTTTTTAAATATTTTATTTTTATCTTCTTTTTTTCTTTAATAGCTTCTAAAATAGCTTTTACTCTATCTTCAAAAATAAAAAGTTCCCTTTGATACTTAAATTTTGAAGTATATAACTCAAATAATTCTCTAAAATATTCAGCTTCAATATCCACTTCATTAGCTTTTAAAACATCATAATATATCTCTCTATTTGAGACATTTAGATCAAATTGTATAATTTTTTTCAGAGGACGTCCTTGAGTTTCAAGAAGTTTTTCTACTTCCATTTTTTTATTATATTTAAATCTTTCTAAAATATAGTTACATAATTTATTATTATTAATACCAAACTCTTCAGTATCATTTTTCATTAAACGCCATATATCCTCTGGAACAGTTACTCTTATCTTCTTCATAGCTTTTCCCCCATTCCAATACTATTTTTCTATTATATCATACATATAAAAATATTTAAATATAAAAAGAGAAAACCTTGTTAGAAAAACAAGTTTTTCTCTTTTTACTTAATTTAATTCGTTCTCACACATAAGTTTAGCTTGTTCTAATACCAAATTAGTAGCATCCTCAGTATTTTCTGGTGGATATTTATATTTTCTTAAAAGCCTTCTTATAGATAATCTCATCTTAGCTTGAACACTTTCTTTATTTTCCCAATCTATTGTTATATTTTTTCTAATTGTATCTGCTAACTCTTTAACAATTTGAACAAGAGTTTCATCTCCCATCAATTCTTTTACTCTTTCATCACAGGTTAAAGCATCATAAAAAGCAAATTCCTCTTCTGTTAGTCCCAACTCTTCTCCCTCTTTATAAGAGTTCATAATATCTTTAGCCATTTTTATCATATCTTCTATTATTTCAAAATTTGAAAGAGCTTTATTTCTATAGGCATTGATACTTTTTTGAAGCCTTTGAGAAAATTTTTCAGCCATTACAATATTCTTTCTACCAGCATAATGTATTTTTCCTTCAATTAATTTTTTTAACATTTCTACAGCTAAATTTTTATATTTTATCTTTTCTACTTCTTGTAGAAATTCATCAGATAATATTGAAATATCTGGATTATTAAGTCCTAAAACACCATAAACATCTATTACTTCCTCAGATATTATAGTGTTTGCCATCAATTTAGCTAATCTCTTATTAATCTCTTTCTCAGATAGCTTCCCTTTCTTATCTTTATCTTCTGTTTCTAGTTTTAAAATACTTGCCTTTACTGCTTTAAAATAACTTATAGTGGAATTTAAAGCTTGCCCCTCTTTAGTGGTAATACACAATGAATGAGCTTTAGCTAATCCTGTTACTAAATCTATAAATTTTTTCTTTATTCCTGTTTCTTTATTATCTAAATTGAAAATAAAATCCATTCCTTCAACTATAACTCTAGCTCTTTCTAATTGACTTTCACTTTTATATCTTGAATAATCAAAGCCATGAAAAATATCACGAACTTTCTCATAATATTCAAACATTGTAGCTACAGCTTCATCTGTATCTATTCCAACTATTTTTTTATCATTAGAGCTATATTGTTTTAATGCCTTTTTTAAATCTTCTCCTATTCCTATGTAGTCAACTACAAGTCCTCCACTTTTATCTTTATATACTCTATTTACTCTTGCTATTGCCTGCATTAAAGTATGTCCAACCATGGGTTTATCAATATACATAGTATGCATACAAGGGACATCAAACCCTGTAAGCCACATATCTCTTACTATGGCTATTTCCAACTCATCATTTTCATCTTTCATTCTAGTAGCTAATTCTTCTCTCTCTTGTTTGGTAGTAAAATGCTGTTTGAATTCTATTGGATCCTTAGCTATATCACTTGTCATTATAACTTTAATTTTACCTTTTTTCTTATCTTCATCATGCCACTCTGGTCTCAAAGAAATAATCTCATTGTATAAATCTACACAAATTTTACGAGACATACAAACTATCATACATTTTCCAAAAGAATTTTCTCTTCTTTTCTCCCAATAAGTTATAAAGTCTTTAGCTAAAGATTTTATTCTATTAGGAGAACCTATTATTCCTTCCATTTTAGTAATCTCTTTTTTCTTTTTCTCTACAACAAATTCTTCTTGTTCCTCCATTATTTCAGCAAACTCTTTATCTATCTCTTCTAAATGCCCTGTCATATCTAATTTTATAAATCTATTTTCATAATAAATCTTTACAGTAGCTCCATCTTCAACAGCTCTACTCATATCATATACATCTATATAATTACCAAAAACAGCTATGGTTGACCTGTCTTCAAAATCAATTGGAGTTCCTGTAAATCCTATGTAATTAGCATTAGGTAAGGCATCTCTTACATATTTAGCATATCCATATTTACTATTTCCCTCTAAATCCATTTTTGCATCTAATCCATATTGAGACCTGTGAGCTTCATCTGCTATTATATAGATATCTTTTCTATCAGAAATAGAGGTTACTATCTCTCCATCTTTAGGTGAAAATTTCTGTATTGTAGTAAATATAATTCCACCACTGCTTACATTTAATAACTCCTTTAATTCCTCTTTATTTTCAGCTTGTTTTGGTGTATCCACTAAATAACTTTGAGCTTTTGAAAATGTTCCAAAAAGTTGGTTATCTAAGTCATTTCTATCTGTCAAAACAATTACAGTTGGATTATTAAATTTTTTCATCAGTTGACCTGTATAAAATACCATTGTAAGGGATTTCCCACTTCCTTGAGTGTGCCAAACTACACTTATTTTACCATCGTTTTCCTGTGCTTCTTTTGTCTTTTCTAAAGCTTTTTTTACAGCAAAAAATTGATGGTATTGTGCTAATATCTTTATTTTTTCATTTTTACCTTGTAAAAATAAGATATAATCTTTTATTATCTCTAATATTCTCTCTTTACTTAGCATTCCTTTAGAAAGAACTTCCATCATAAGTGAATTAGTAGGAACTATATTTATTCCATCAATAGTTCTAAAACTCATAAATCTTTCTTCATTAGATGAAATAGTTCCAGCTTTAGCATTTACTCCATCACTTATTACCATAAAGGCATTATATTTAAAAAGCTCTGTTATTTCCAACTTATATCTCTCTAATTGAGTATAAGCTTCCTTTATACCAACACTATCATTACTTAAAGACTTTAACTCTATTACTACTAATGGAAGTCCATTTATATATAAAATAATATCTGGTCTTCTTTGAGAATTTCCTATTATTGTAAATTGATTTATAGCTAAAAATTCATTTCTATTTATATTTTGCAAATCAATAAGATATATCTTTCCACCACTTCTAATAGTTTTATCATCAGCTACATATTCTCCTATATCCACTCCATCTGTCAACATTTTATGAAACTCTTCATTCGCTTTTATAAGAATTGGAGAGGATAGATTCATAACCTTTCTAATAGCTTCCTCTTTTGCTGAAGTTGGCATATTTTTATTTAATAAGTAAACAGCTTCTCTCAATCTCTCTTCTAGAATTACTTCGTGGTAATCATCTCTTTCCATCTGTCTACCATCTATATGTTCCCAACCTAACTCCTCTAATATCTCTATATATGCTTGTTCTAACTCCTCTTCAGTAAAATTCATATTTCCCCCTAATACTTAACTGTTTTTAAATGCTTTCCTATATATCCAACATAAATTTTTTCATCTGATTTTTTATGAAAATAGATTCTATTACCACTAGGTAGGTTTTTTATATGTTGAAACATATAATATTCCTCTCCATTTTCCATTTTAAACTTTCTACTTTCTTTTAACTCTGGATTATTCATCACACTTTCAGATTCTCCACTATATCTAAAATCTGTTAATTCCTTTTTCCCAATTTCTAACTGATATAAAATAGCTATTGCATCTCTTAATACTCGTTTATCTAAATACTCTATATCTTTTACTATATCTATACTAAACTCTAATTTTTTAAAAATAGTTTTGTATGTTTCTTTAAAATTTTTTACTAAATTCTCTATTTTTTCATTATCTATCTTTTCAAAAA
>DXSD01000038.1 GCA_019410665.1 Fusobacterium sp. | reverse complement strand
CAACAAATACAGGAAAGTTAAAAAATAAATTTAATATTAATAATGCCTTTGCAATAAAAATTAAAATTATTGCATGTGAACACATAATAAATAAGGATTCTCTTCCAAATAAACTACAAATATCTAAGATTCTACTTATATACTTTATTGATATTAAAACTTCAGAAAGAATTTTACATAAAACAATGATAAAATAACTTCCAAATACTGCTCCAACTAAAAAAAGAAATATATTTCCATATTCCCTACTGCTTACAGAAACTGTAGTATTATATTTAAAAGCTATCAAATTCATAAGTAAAAGAAGTATCAATATAACAATATTCTTTTTATAATTTTCACTTCTAATTTTTTGAATAACTGGCTTTAAAAAGTTTCCAAGCCAAATAAAAAGAAGCATTGTTAAAGCAGTATCAAATCTAAAAGGATAGAAAAAAGAATAAATCTTTACAAATTTCCCCATAAAATTTCCAATTAAATAACATATTAATATAATAGTAATTTGTATTAATAATAGATTATTTATATTTTTTGAAAAAATCATAATTTTATCAAAAATAGTTTTACTTACAAAAAAACAAACTAAAAACCATAATGGGTAATTATAAATACTCATTCCTAATAATAAATTTATTAAAGAATCTATTATCTTTTGAACTCCCTCTCCCTTAAAAATATATAATAAAATTTGAATACTAAACCCAAGTGATGCCCATAAATAATATGGTATTAATATCTTCTTTATATTCTTCAATAAATATTTTTCAGGAGGAATAGTATAACACATTCCACTTAAAATGAAAAAAAGAGGTATAAAAAAAGAACTTTGCCACTGTATAAATATATTAAAATTAGTCATACAATGACCATATATTACTAATAAAATCCCTATTCCTCTTGCTACATCAATGTATGTTTTCCTTAATTTAATTTGTTCCATAATCCTCACAAACTTTCAATAATTTATTAAACTCATTTTATTCTTATAATTTTATTCATGTTCTAAAATATCAGCTATTCTTTCACTAGCATATCCATCTCCATATGGGTTAGAAGCTTTACTCATTTTATCATATATTTCTTTATTCGATAGTAATTCAGAAAAGTTATTATATATCGTTTCTTCATCTGTTCCTACTAACCTTAAAGTTCCAGCAGCAACTCCTTCAGGTCTTTCAGTAGTATCTCTCATAACTAAGACTGGTTTTCCTAAGCTTGGTGCCTCTTCTTGAATTCCACCTGAATCAGTTAATATTAAATAGCTCCTATTTAAAAAATTATGAAAATCTAATACATCTAAAGGTTCTATAATACGAATTCTATCACATCCTGCTAATTCTTGCTCAGCTTTTTCTCTAACTAATGGATTCATATGAATTGGATAAATAGCTTTTACATCATTATGTTCTTCCATAACTCTTCTAATTGCTCTAAACATATGTTGCATAGGCTCACCTAAATTTTCACGTCTATGTGCAGTTATCATTATAAGCCTTGAATCTTTTGCCCATTCTAAATGTTCATTTGTATAATTTTCTCTTACAGTTGTTTTTAAAGCATCTATTGCAGTATTTCCTGTTACATAAATAGTTTCTTCTTTTTTTCCTTCTCTTAGTAAATTCTCTTTAGCCATTTTTGTTGGAGCAAAGTTATATGATGAAATTATCGAAACAGCTTGTCTATTAAATTCCTCTGGATAGGGAGAATAAATATTATAAGTACGTAACCCTGCTTCAACATGTCCTACAGGTATTTGTAAATAAAAACATGCTAAAGCTGTTACAAAAGTAGTAGAAGTATCTCCATGAACAAGAACAATATTTGGTCTTTCCTTTTCCAAAACAACTTTAATTTTTTCTAAAATATTTGTTGTTACATCAAATAAGGTTTGTTTTTCCTTCATAATTGACAAGTCATAATCTGGAACTACTGAAAATGTTTCAAGTACCTGATCCAACATTTGACGATGTTGCCCTGTTACACAAACTATAGTTTCTAAATTCTTTCTCTTTTTTAATTCATTAACTAATGGACACATTTTAATTGCTTCTGGTCGTGTCCCAAAAACTAACATTACTTTTTTCATATTTTCTACCTCTTTATTATATACTTAACTATAATACTACATCATTTAAGAAAAAGTGCTAATAATATAGCCTATAAAAAGTCAAAGTACTTTTTATAAAAATAGTAAATGGACTTAAAATAAAAATCACATATCTAATATATATCTGATAAAAATAATATTTTCTATAAAATACTTCTCTTATTAATATTTTATTAATATTTATTTACTTTATTCTTTTTTATTCTAATTATTTAATTTTTGCCAACATCTTTTCAATATCTTAAAATTAATGAATCCATATATTATTGTCCAAATAACTCCCATACTAATTGATATAATAATAGAAATACTACGATTGTTACATGGAAATATTATATATTTTACTATTAAAAAAATAATCCCCATAATTGTTATTTGAAAAATATTTATTATGAAATTCTTCCATGGTAGTATTTCTTTTACTGGTATTTTTAATATTCGCCCTGTAAATCCTAATTGGGTAAAATTCATAACACCTGTCACCATTAAACTGGAAATTGCTGGTCCTATAAATCCCATTAGATAATAAAATATAATATTTCCAATAAAATTAAAAACTAATGTTAATATTGAAGCATACAATATAAATTTTGTTTTGCCTAATGCATTTAAAAAAATTCCCCAATAAATTGATCTAAATAATAAAATTAATGTATAAATTCTAAAAACAGCTATTCCTTCTGTTGTTACATACTTCTCAGAATAGAATAAAGATATTATATCAGGAGCAAAAACTAAAAATCCTCCAACAATTAGAGCCATAAAACAAAATGATATACTTGCTGCATACCCCCACAACTCTACAGCTTCTCTCTTATCCTCTTTATTAAGTAATTTTACTAAAGCGGGTAATAATACTGCTGTTAAGGATGTTGCAACTAGAGTAACTGGTAATTCTTTTGATGCATTTGTAAAAATTGCATATTGCTCTATAGAAAAGAAATGACCAATTACAAATTTATCTAGTTGAATATTTATTGTTCCTACTACTGAAGCCAATCCAATTGGAATTGAAAATATAAAAATTTCTTGAATAATCTTCCAATTTATCTGAGGTATAATCTTCCCTACAAAATTTCTTACCCATAAAATTCCTATAATAGCAAATCCACTTAAAGCTATCATATAAAAATACATATATACTTGAAATGATAAACCTAATACTTTTGCCATCAGTAATATCAACAAAATAATTATAGATTGTATTAGATTAAAATAAAGAAGTTTCTGTACTTTTCCATATACAATACATGTATTTGATAAACTATTAATCATTAAAGATGCCCATGGATAAATAACAAAAATATAAGCTAATTGCTCAATCAAAGGATTATTAAAATAACGTATAATTATAGGTAATGCTAATAAAAGACATACTGCTATAATAATTGTCATTATTGTACTTAAAGTATAATATATTGATAAAAACTCCTGTCTTTTTTCTATTGTTTCTTCTTTAGCTAAAAAATAATTAATACTATTTGGCAACCCTAGCAATAATATACTCGAAACTAAATCTGCTATCATAATAATTTGAGAATATGTACCATATTCTTCAAGTGTTCTAAACCTTGCTAAAAGCATAGCTGTTATGACTCCTAGCATTGAAACAAGAATTTTTGATCCAGTCAATATTGCAGCATTTTTCCCTACTGACATTTTATCCACACTTATATTCCTTCCTATACTTTTACTTTTTTAAATATAATATTTTCTAAATTTTAAAGTTTATATACCCCTTCTATATTACAGATATTTCTAGTATCTAATATAATTTTTCCTTTTAATTTATCCATATTATTTCTAATTTCACTATGTCCAACTAATAATACAACTAAATCAACAGCTTTTAAAAATTCATCTAAATCATGCATCTGATTTGGTACAACATCTTTTGATATAAATGGATCATAAATTTTTACAAGATTTCCACATAAATGTTTTTTCATTGATTCTAACATCTGAAGTGTTGGTGACTCACGCATATCATCTACATCTTCTTTATATGTCAATCCATAAAGTCCTACTCTGCTTATATCTGTCATTCCATTTTCATTCATAATATCATGAATTCTTTCTAATACAAATTCAGGCATAGAATCATTAATTTTTCTTGCAGCTAAAATAATATTAGCTAATCCTGGATAATCCCCTACTAAAAACCATGGATCTACAGAAATACAATGACCTCCAACTCCTGGCCCTGGCTGTAAAATATTTACACGTGGATGTTTATTAGCAATTCTTATTATTTCATAGACATCCATATTATCTGAACGACATATTTTTGCTAATTCATTTGCATATGCAATATTTATATCACGAAATGTATTTTCTACAACTTTTGTCATTTCAGCTGTACGAATATCTGTTACTACTATATCTCCCTTACAGAATGAGGAATATAATTTTTTTATTTTTTCTCCTATCTCTTTATTATCTGCTCCTATTGTTCTATTATTATTTAAAAGCTCATATATCATATTACCTGGAATAATTCTTTCAGGTGCATGAACAAGATGTATATCTTTTCCTATAATAAATCCTTTTTCCTTCATAAGTGGACGTACATATTTATCTAATGTTCCAGGTGAAACAGTAGATTCTATTACAATTATAGTCCCTTTAGGACATATTTTTAGTACGCTACTTACTGCACTCTCAATATACTTCGCATCAATTTTTTTACTTTCTATATCATATGGGGTAGGAACTGAAATAATATAAGTATCAGTTATTTGATATTCAGTACTAAAAGTTATTCCTGATTGTACTGCTTTTTCAAATAATTCATCTAATCCTTCTTCTTTAAATGTTGTTTTTCCCAAATTTAAAGTTGCAACTAAATCTTCATTATAATCTGTTCCAACAACTTTTACTCCATGCGATGCCATCATTAAAGCTGTTGGAAGTCCTATATATCCTAATCCTATTACATTAACCATTCTCATTTTCTCCTTTTTAAATTATTTATTATTATTTTTCTCTTGAATAATACGTTTCCATAAATTTTCTTTTAGTAGTTTATATGGTTTTCCACCTATTTTTTCTAATTTGTGAGAATATACAGATATTGGAACTATTATATTCTTCCACCACCATGATGCTTCTCTTTTACGAGTCTTCTCCGATTTCCAAGAACCTGAAAAGAAATGAATTGCAACTGTATCTTTCATATAATCTAAATCATTTAGCTTAGAATGTTCTGGACAGAAAATATTTTTTGGATACAATACAAGTCCTTCTATTTCTTGGTATTTCCCGTTAGGAATAAATCCATGACTCTTCATAATATTTGTAATTGTTTCTACATTAGTTGTCAAATTCAATGAACCATCATCATTTATAAAATGTATATTATCATAAAATTGTAATAACTCCTTGAATAATGGGAACTCTTTACGACAAGCCATAAGTCCTGTCTGAAGTTGAGACTCATTTTCAAATCCAGATACAGCTTCATGATTTAAATACTCATCTAAAGGTTTTAAAAGTTCGATATCAGTATCCATATAAATACCACCATATGTATAAGTTACTAATAAACGAACAAAATCTGTTACAAAAGCATATTTTTTATTATTATAAGCTTCTTTTACATACTGATTACTATTGATATCAAAATTATCTTCATTCCATTCTATAATCTCATAATCTGGACAATATCTTTTCCAGCTTTGTATACATTTCTCTGCAAGCAATGGTTTTTTCCCTCGTCCAAACCAACAATAATGTATTTTTTTAGGTATCATCCTCTCTACTTCCTTTACATAATTGATAAATATTTTTGACTAATTACTTCATAATCAAACTGTTTTACATCTCCATTCCATAATATTTTATGTTCAAATAAATCATTTATATACTTCTTTAAAAGTTCTCTATCTTTTTTAGATGCTTGCTCACAAACACATCCTGTATCTGTATTTCGTATTATAGTAGCCACTTCACTATTAATAACATCTCCTGTAATTAATGCTATTATAGGAGCTTCTTTAATAGACATATATTCAAATAATTTTCCTGGTACAACACCTTGATACATCTGCTCATTCCATGTAAGTAATAATAATGCATCTGCTGATTTTTGCATTGCTATAGCTTTTTCACGTGAGACAAACCCATTATTAATAGCTGTATCTTCTAATCCATACTCATGTAATTGATTAATTAATTCAGAAAAATCTGGTCCTGCATATTGAAATTTAAATGAATTTCTTTTAATCTTACCTTCTTGAATTAATTCTTTTAAAACACTAGCTAACATATCCACACATCTTTTACCATGATATAATGTTCCAGTATAGACAAAATTAATTTTATCCTTTTCAAAATTTATATCACAATTATTTGATAAAACATCATCTAAATCATATCCATTTGTAATAATATGTATAGGCTTTATATAATCAAATATTTCATTCTTTATTCCATCTGCAATACCTTTAGAAACACAAACAACTTGATCAGCTCTCTTTAAAATATAACGCAAACATTTTAAATCATAATTAGCTTCTTCCTTTCTATCTCTAAATCCAGGATTATAAAGAGGATCTCTAAAATCTGCAATTAATTGCTTACAATACCCTTTTCTTTTTAACCACATCCCCATTAAAAAAGCTCCATAAGTAGGATAAGTTGCAATTACTACATCATATTCTTTTTCAATATGAGATTTAAAAGCTATTTTTAAACCCTTGAACATACATATATCTTCTTGTTTTGCAATATTAAAATAGAATTGCCAACTCAAATATCTTTTTAATCTCACTTTAAGAGAATTATTGGATACTTTTTCTTGAGTATTTTTTAATTTAAAATTTGAATTATTTGAAGCTTTTTTTTCTAACCCTCTCTTTTTTCTTTTATCCAAATAATTCTTTATTTTAGTCCAACGTTTTATTTCAGGTGCATAGATCTCTTTTATATTAGGATCTGCACTCGGTTCTATATAATTTTGTGTCCATGTATCTTTCTGATTTGAAGTCAATACTGTAACATCATATCCTGCCTTAGAGAAATATTTTGCTAATTTAATAGCTCTTACTGAAGCCATTGCATTTTTATGTTTATAATAATATGTAACTATGAGTATTTTTTTCCCTTTATTCATGTAATAAAAAATCCCCTTTCTTTAAGAAAATTCTACATTCTAATTATAATATTATTTAATTTCACTTCTTAATTTTTTTATATTTATATATACTGGTGAAATTAATTTTGCTACAAATAAAAGTATTCCTTCATCATACTTTTCATATTCGCATTTACAATTAGAAATTGATAAATAAGCCTCTGAAATAATAGCATTTTTCAATCTATAATATAAATTATGGCTTTGCTTCATTCTTAAATAATAACAGTATGATGTTCCCATTGGGTTTTCTAATAAGAGTTTTTTATACTTAGCTGTTAACCCATCTGGTAAATACTCACAATAATACAATACTGCATCCAATAATAACATCTTCCCATAATTATCTAATTTTACATATAAACTATCTTCTGGAATAAACTTCTCATCTTTAAATATTTTAAATAAATTTTTCTGAAGTAATGTTGTTTTAAAAAATAATGCTGTATCTCCATAAAATTTATATTTCTCTTGTAACTCTATCATTTTACATTCTTTTAAACTACTAGGCCAATTACCACAAATCTGAACATGATTTATGAAATCTCCCCGTTTAGCTAAAATTCCAATGATATCTTTATTCTTCTGCTGATTCCAAATTTTTTTTGTTATTTCTACCGCATCTATAGATAATGCATCATCTGAGTCTACACAGATTGTCAACTCTCCTTTAGCAGCTAATACTCCTTCATTATGTGCAGAAGGCTTTCCACCATTTTCTTTATAAATATAATTAATTTTTATAATATTTTCCTTTTGAAAATTATAAATTAAATCTCTTGTTTTGTCAGATGACCCATCATCAACTACTATCCATTCAAAATCTTTACATGTTTGTACCTTTAAAGATTCATATAATCTATATAACATATATTCACGATTATATGTGGGAGTAATTATACTCAAATACATAATCTCCTCCTATTTTTTACTTTACTTTTTATATAATATCTATACTTACACATTATAATTCCCATCATAAATTGTGGAATAATACTACAAGTTTCAGCTCCAGCAATAAAAACATCTGCTCCATTTAACAAAAATAATCCCAACAATGCGATGAAAAGCCCTGTAACAAATCTATCTTTTTTATATCGAATCAAAATATATGCTTTTTCAAAAATATATATATATATTATTCCAAGTAAAAAAACTCCTAAATAACCATATGTAAGCAATAGTTGATTAAATAAATTATGAGCATGAACTGCTTTTCCACCTATTCCAAATATTTTACAAAATATATTATATTGTTCAAAGCTCTCTCTAACTAAATATAAATAACCTGCCCTTGATTCCATACCCCAAGATTTATTTGAAAAATCTTCAGTTAAAGAAGTAATAAAATATGCTATTTGACTATTCTCAAATATCTTGGTAATAAAATCTCCAGCAAATGAAATATATAGTAATACTATAATATAAATACCTCTATAAATAATTTTATTCCTATATACTTTCTCTGGCAAAAAAGTTAATATCGAACATATAAATGTAACAATAATAACATTACGAGTCCCTGTCATCATTCCAAAATAACAACCATAGGCAATTAATATTCCAATAACTATTTTTTTCCAAAAGACTCTTTCATTTCTAAATGCACAAATTCCTAGAGATGCAATCATAAAACATAAAAAACCATATGTATTTGAATTTATTCCTCCTCCCATAGAGCTAATAATACCCATTATTCCAAAATACTCTTGAGCTATTAGAAGAGATACCCCTGTGACTAAAGCTAAAACCGCTCCTTTTTGTTCTTCTTTAAAAGATATCTTCATCACTGCTATTGCAAAAGGAAGAATAATTGAAATGCTCAGCAATACTACACTCTTTATATTCATACTAACTATTCCTGTTCCAAAAGATAAATACATAAATAGAATAAAAACAAACATTATCTTACGTTCCATTAGTACTAAATTTTTAATGATATAAAATAAACATATTGCAAATATCAATAATTCTGTTGCTCCATATGCAATGGTAATACTATGTGAGTATGTATATGTAATCCAAAATGCTAATAGTGGTGCTCCAATAAACATTATTTTAATTGATTTCATTTCTCTAGATTAATCCTTTCACTAGTATTATTAAATATTATTTTTTATACTTTTAGCTAGATGTATATATTCTCTCCTTCCACATATCATCCAATAAAGAGCTTTGAAAAAATTTATATTTCTAAATAGAGTAAACTTTTTAAGACATAAAAAAGCAACTGTAAAAAAAATGAATTTTCTCTTATAAATTCTATAAAAACATGCTCCTCTTTTTATAAAATATTCTTTATCAAAACCATTTTTCCATTTTATTTTTTCTATTGGATCAGGTTTTAAATAACATATTGTTGCAGGAACATACCATATTTTTAACCCAGCTCTCAACGCATCTGCTAAAAATGCATTTTCTTCACATGCTCCAAATGGAGCTCCTAATCCTAAAAGTGTTGAATATTTTAGTCTTTTTTCACGGATAGATTTAACTTTAAATGTAATTTCAACAGAAGAAATTTTACTTATTGTAAATATATTTAGTTTTCTCTCTTTTTTAAATTGTCTTCTTGTATTCTTATCTAGACTTTGAGTAAATGAAAAGGCAATAATATCTGCTTCTGGATGTTTTTTATATGCATTTTTAATAATATCTAAATAACCATCTATATATATTAAATCATCATCTCCAAGAACTCCAATATCTCCTTTAGCATTTTTAATTAACATATTCCTACTATTCGATAACCCTCTATCTAAAACTGAAATCATCCTTCGAGTTATCCCATTATTGCTTTCTTCACATATAAATTCTTCATTTGCTTGATTTACTAATAAAATATCTGTTTCGCACCCCATTTCATCTGTAAATCCTAATGTTTTCTGATACATTGTAGAAATCAAATGTTCTACTTTCAAAATTTCTTTTCCTCCTTTATCTTTATCCTAAATAAATACTTTCTAATTTTTTATATGTTTTATCTCTTTTTAAATAAAGGTTGTAATATTTTTTTCCATTCACTTTCAATTTTTCATATAATTCTTTATCTTCAATAACAGATATAAAAGCTTTTGTCCATTCTTCTTCTATGGCAGGAGGAACTAAAATTCCATTATATCCATCAATAATTACTTCTGGAATTCCTCCAGTATAACTTGCTACAATTGGCTTTTCATAATACATAGCTTCAAACGGAATATATCCTAAAGCTTCATAATATGTAGGAAATGCTACTATATCAAAGATAGCATACATATTTTCTATATCTGTCCGAAATCCTGTAAAAATTACATTATTTTGAATCTCTAATTCTTGTGATAATTTTTCTAATTCACTTCTATCCGGTCCATCACCAACAACTAAAAGTTTTATATTTTTTTTCTTTTCTATTAAAGGTTTTATTGCTAATATTACTGTACGATTTCCCTTCATATACGCAAGTCTACCCATTGTTCCTATAACGATATCTCCTTCTTTAATTCCAAATTCCTTTCTTAAAACATCCTTATCTACAATAGAATCTTTCATTTCTCTACTTTGAGAATATGGAATTAATTTTTGGGGCTCAAACCCCTCTTCAATCATACGATTTCTGATAAATTGGGATACTGTAATAATAATATTGAGATCCTTCTCACATATTTTTTTCATTAGGGTATATGACTTAGAGCCAATACCAACACTAGACCAAATTAATTTAGGTCGTTTTTTAATATTTTTAAAAGCACAAACGACCACTAATGCAGTATAAGCATCAATTGCATGAATAACATCTATATTATATATTTTACAATACTTCCTTAATTGCCATATTGCTCTAAGAAAACTCCAAGGTAACCGATATTCAAAAGAGCAATGAAGAAGAGGTATCCCTTCTTTAGCTATAATCTCCTTCATTGGTCCAGTTTTTATACTAGCCCATAACACTGTATGACCAATACTTCTCATTGATTTTGCATAATCTAAAGCATATAGTTCAGTTCCTCCAATTCCTAAATTTCCTGTTAAATATAATATATTCAATCTTCACACCTCTCAAAATAATTATCCTACTAATATTTTAAAAATTTTTATTTTTTTCATTATAACTATTGAAATTATAGAAATTAAAAAAACTACTATAGCTTTAACTTCACACAAAAATAAATTTTTATTTCCCATAAATCCTAGATATTCTATAGCAGTTAATACAAGCATATGTATATAATAAATTCCCATTGTCATCTTAGCTAATGTTTTTACTATTGAATGCAAGCATACTCTCCAATTTTGAAATAACATAAAAATTCCACTTGACGCAATAACTACTCCTGGATTTAAATAAGATCTATAAAAATATCCCAAGTAATTTTCTCTTACTACTATATATTCTACTCCTGATTGCAATAACATTGTCACCAATCCCAAAAAAAGAATAAAAATACTTTTTTTTACTGAAACTTCTGAATAATATTCTCTTAAATAATATCCAAGTACAAAAAATCCAATATATCCTCCACATATTTTTAAATCAAAATGTGTTGATATTTTAAAAATTGGAGAAATATTTACCAATACTGGTTGTATCACTGAAAATATAATCCATAAAATTAAGGCATATTCGATACGCTCTTTATTACAATAACATATAATACATTCTAAAAAAGGTAATAATAAATAAATTGCTAACAATGAATACATGAACCAAAATTGATAATATGCTGGTTCACTCAATAAATTCCATATTGATTTCAGTTGTAATGGAATTTTTCCCATTACAATTCTTACAACTACATAGATTAAACTCCATATCAAAAATGGTATTAATTGCTTGTAGAATCTTTTTTTATATTCTTCAACACTACTAATTTTTTTCCTACCTAGTAAAGTTGCTCCTGATATCATAAAAAATATTGGAACTGCCAGTAAGCAAATTGTTGTTATTTCCATACCAATAAACCAACTTAACTTTCCTGTACGATTAGCTAAAAAAGCAACATTTGCGTGTATCACAATAACCATAAATGCGGATATAATTCGGAGTATATCATATCCATTTACCATTTTATTTTTCATATTTTTTTCTCCATTTTTTAAATCTAAGATAATAGTAAATTACTAATAAAGAACCTATTCTATTTCGTATTAATAAATATAAAACTTTTTTTTGATAATTCTTTGTTTGATAACTCTCAAATGATTTTATTACTATCTCATCATTCAAAATCATTTTTACCTCATGATATTTATCTAAAATTGTTCTATCCTTTTTATCTCTACATGCATTTCCTATACTTTCATGAAAATAACACCTTGCAGTATTGAAAAGTCTACTCTCTATTTCATTTATTTTTTTCATATTACAAATCACATTCTGAATATATTTAATTAATTTTTTTCTATCATCAAACATTCCTATTTTATATTCATAAAATGAATTCATAATAGAATCTTTATTATCCCTATAATGATATAATGGGTAATTACAAATTATTATTTTTTTAGCTTTCATAAGATATTTTAATGAAAATACTAAATCTTCTGCAAAATGAATATCATCTGGAAAACTTATGTTATTTTTAACTATTATTTCACGTTTATATAATCCACGAACTACACTTCCCCAAACAGGTAGTGTATCATCATCTTCCGATAACCTTCCTATCATGGATGCCATAACTTGTCTATAAACATCATCTCCTGAGAATATCGTACCATCTTTCCATGGAAAACCAAAATTTCCATTATTACGTTCAGAATAGATATCACATAAAACAACATCTGAATTACTATTTTCTAAATAATTTACAAGAATATCATACATGGAATTATTTAACAAATCATCAGAATCACAAAAACCAATATACTTACCCATTGCTAATTTAATCCCTAAATTTCTTGCTTTACTAGGTCCACCATTTTTAATTTTATAATACCGAAATCTATTATCTTTCTCAACCATTTCCAAACATAATTCTGCTGAATTGTCAGTTGAACCATCATCTATCAACAATACTTCAATATTACTATATGTTTGTTTCGCTATAGATTGTAATGTTGTTTTTAAATATTTTGAAGCATTATAGATAGGAACAATGATACTTAATAATTTCATATTATACCCCCTCTAATGGGTCATCCCAACAATGACCAGCATCTATCCCCCAAATATTCTTTTTACATAGACGATAGATTAAGATTTTTCCTGCAGGACCTGCAGAAACAACAAGCATAACATCTTTTTTATCCCAGTGATATTTTTTTATAGTTTCAAGAACTTCATTCTCAAGGAAATCAATTTTCTCAAAAGCATTCTTAGCAGGACATTTAATAAATTTTACTTTTTTAGAATATGTAGTTGTAAATAAATCAGCAAATTTATTGTCATTATGAATAAAAATAATATGTTCAGGAGTTTTATCGCTCCTCCATAATTCTCCATAAATATCCTTATTCTTTTTTTCAAAAAGAAATGAATCTCCATAACAAATACTGTGATTCCACTCTTTCTTATAATCATATCTTGATTGAGCCCAACTTGATACATAGACTCTTTTTTTCATAAGTATCCATCCTGGAATACTTATAAATCTTTTTGGGATAGCTAATAAAAAATTTGAATTTTCTATTTGTTTTTCATAATCTTGTTTTATCTTAACAAATTCATCTCTTAACTGTTCAGACCAACACTGATAATGAATATTTTTTCCTCTATAAATTCCAAATTCCCCATCCCCAAATCTAATTAATGATTTTCGTTCATTCAATATAATATTAACTGTTTCATTTGAAGAAACAATATTAGCTTTAATTCCCCAAAATGTATATATAAATGATTTCAATACATCTATCCATATAATTATTCTATCTGTAATTTTCATTTTTCCACCTATTTATATTCTTTATTTATTCTTCTGTAATAAGATTTACTATTTTTTTATATGTTTTTGCTCTATCAAACCTATCATTTGCTAATTTTCGAGCATTTTTTCCCATCTCATTTCGAAGTTTCTCATTGTTACATAATTGAATAATTGCATTTTTAATATCAACATCATTTGCATTTTTACAATTTATTCCACATTGATATTCTTCAATCAAATCTCTAATCTCTTTATTTTCTTGAGTATTTATAATTGGTAATCCACTTGCTAAATAATCTGCATGCTTATTTATAATGCTTTGAGCTGCTCCTGGCATAATTGGGTTAACAGTTATATCACATTTACATAAAATAGAACACATATCATTATATGCAAGACGCCCTGTGAAAATTACATTTATTTCTAAATTATTAGCCAATAACTGAAATGTTTTCATTAATGGTCCATCTCCCATAACTATGAAACATAGGTTCTGTATCTGTGCCAGTTGAATTGCTTTCATTACAGTAGTTAAATCATAGCTACTTCCTAATGTTCCACAATAAGCTAACCATATTTCATCTTTTGGTTTATTCAATAAAGAATTTTTTTTAGAATTCTCATCAAATATTTTTAGTTCTGTTCCTAAAAAAATCGAATATCCTCTTTCACATTTTTTATTTACTTCCAATACACGATCAACGTACGTTTGTGAAACAGCAACTATTTGATTAGCACGTTTATAAATACTATTTGCCATATACTTAAATGGAAAGTATATTAAATTACTAAAAATTGGAATATTAAATATCATCTGAAATGCTTCTGGCCATAAATCTTGAACATCAATAATAAATCTAATACCTTTTTTTTCACAATATTTTGCTACAATAAATGGTCCAGTTAACGAAGGAATTGCACAATAAACAACATCTGGTTTTTTTCTCATTGACAAATATTTTCCTACATTTTTTCCCCAAATATAATGACTATAAAATCGTTTTAAACAAATATTTTTTTTATATCCAGGCTCCTCAACTAGAGTTATTTTATATGGGTGTTTCTTTACTTCTTCTCTATATTTTTTGGTAATATGATAAAAATTACTTGTTATAACCTCTACATTGTTATTTTTAGAAAGTAAATTTGCTAAATAGCTAAATCTTCCATTATCTGTCTCAGAAAAATCCATACAAAAATTAGCAATAATTACTATATCTTTCATTTTAATCCACCCTTAAACTCCTCCATTGTTACATTCCCCTCTTGAGAAATTCCCTCTCTTATAAATATCTTCTTTATTGTCATAAATATTATTTTCATATCCAATAAAAAGCTACATCTCTCAACATACTCTACATCATATTCAAACTTTTGCTCCCATGATATAGTATTTCTTCCGTTTACCTGTGCCCAACCTGTTACTCCTGGTCTTACCTCATGTCTCCTAGCTTGTCTTTCGTTGTATCTTTCAAGATATTGTACTAATAGGGGTCTTGGTCCTACTAAACTCATATCTCCTTTTAATATATTAAAAAACTCTGGTATCTCATCTAAACTAGTAGCTCTAAGTAATTGTCCAAACCTTGGTAATCTCTCTTCATCAGAAAGTAACTTTCCATCTTTATCTTTAGTATCTGTCATACTTCTAAATTTATACATAGTAAATATTTTTCCATTTAGTCCTGGTCTTTGTTGTTTAAAAAGTACTGGACTACCTAACTTTTTCTTTACAAGTATTGCTACTATTATGTATAACCACCAAAAGCATAGAATAAATCCTAAAGAATAAACTATATCTAAAAATCTTTTAAAAAAATGTTTATACACTTTTCTATTCTCCCTTTATTATTTTCCCTGGATTTCCAACTACTGTACAATTATTAGGAATATCTCTTATAATTACACTTCCTGCTCCTATAACAACTCTAGATCCTATTTTTATTCCTTGAATTATTGCACTTCCTGTTCCTAAAGTTGTTTCTTCTCCTATAATTGTATTTCCTGATAAATTTACTCCTGGACAAACAGTTGAAAAATCTTTTAATATAGCATCATGCCCTATAGTATTTGCTAAATTTAAAATTACATGTTTTCCTATTGTTATATTTACAGTTATTATATTTCCAGAACAAATTATAGTTCCTTCTCCAACTTCTACACTATTAGATATTAATACTGTAGGATGTATTAAAATTCCATATTTTTTATTAGATAATCTTTCTACTATCTTTTTTCTAATATTCCCATTTCCTATTGCTATTACAGAATATATTTCATTTGACATTTTTTGATAATCTTCAATTGTTCCTATGATTTTATAACCGTTTATCTCTTTTCCTTGAAGCTCAATATTGTCATCTATAAATCCTAATAAATTCCATTGTTGCTCTTTCTTATTAATATCTTCTATCAACCAAGCAACTTCTCTAGCAAATCCACCAGCACCTATTATCACTATATCTTTCATATTTACTTCTCCTACTCAAAACAACTTCTAATTATCTCTATTACCTTATCTTGCTCTTCTGCAGTCATCTTATTATCACTTGGTAAACATAACCCTCTTTGGAATATATCCATTCCTATATCTAATGGTTTCCCATCTTTTCCTAATGTTCCTCCAACTATATAGGCATTTGTCTTACATCTTCCATTTCCCTCTCTAGTTACAAATCCGTGCATTCTATAAATCGGTTGCATATGCATAGGTTTCCATATAGGACGTCCCTCTGCATTATATTTTGCTAGAGTCTCTAATATCTCTGTTGGACATGATTTCCCACTCTCTGGAATATATGCTACTTCATTCTCTCCACGAACTTGTTTACACATAGCTTCTTCATCTATTATCAAACAACTTAACCAATAATTAGGCACAGAATTTTCTTCATCAAAAGGATTCATCTTTACTGGTAATCCCTTAAATCCTTCCTTATATCTTTCATATATAGCTTTCTTTTGAGCTATATGCTCTTCTAAATATGGAAACTGTCCTCTTACTACTCCAGCTATAACATTACTCATTCTATAGTTATATCCTTTTTCTTCATGTTGATACCAAGAAGCATTCTCTCTAGCTTGAGTAGACCATTTTCTAACCTTTTCGGCTGCTTCTTTATCATTAGTTAATAGCATTCCACCAGATGAACCTGTTATTATCTTATTTCCATTAAAACTTATACAGTTAAAATCTCCAAAAGTTCCTGTTTCTTTTCCTTTATATGTAGCCCCTAACGATTCTGCTGCATCTTCTATAATTAGAGCTCCATATTTATCACATACTTTTTTTATCTCATCTATTTTTCCTGGTACTCCATACAAATGAGCCACTACTACTACTTTTACATCTGGATATAGTTCAAAAGCTTTTTCCAATGCTACTGGATCCATATTCCAAGTATCATACTCTGTATCTATAAATATTGGAATTCCTCCTTCATAAGTTACAGGATTTACAGTTGCACAGAAAGTCATATCTGAACAAAATACTCTATCTCCTAATTTTATTCCAGCTAGTTTTACTGCTAGGTGTAGTGCTGCTGTTCCAGCAGAAAGAGCTACTGCATATTTACATCCTATTTTTTCACAAGCTAGTCTTTCTATTTCATCTATATTTTTCCCTACAGTAGACATCCAGTTAGTTACATATGCTTCTGTCATATATTGTAATTCTTCTCCATGCATCGTAGGAGTAGAAAGCCATACTTTTTTTTCAAAAGCTTTAATATCATCTCTTTTAAACATAATTACTTCCTCCTTAATATTTTAGTTATATTTAACTTCTTTATACGATACAACCAATTCCTTCATAACCTCTTTAATATGATCTATATTAGGATTATGAGTAGCTTCTTCTAACTTATTATAGAAATCAGTTATATCTATATTTTTATTTCCATCTTCTATCTTAGTTATAAATATCTTCTTATTCTCTGTCTTAATTGCTGAATTTACATCATAAAGCAACTCTTCAAAAAGTTTTTCTCCTGGTCTAAGTCCTACTATATCTATACCTACATTAGCATTAGATAATCTTATCATAGCTTTAGCAAGATCATATATTTTTGTTGGTTTTCCCATATCAAGTATAAATATCTCTCCACCATTTCCTATTGCTCCAGCTTCAATTACAAGTTGTGCTGCTTCTGGAATTGTCATAAAATATCTAGTTATATCTCTATGAGTTACTGTCAAATTTTTTCTTTCTTCAATAAGTTTTCTAAAAATTGGAATAACAGAACCATTACTTCCCAATACATTTCCAAATCTTACAGCCATAAATTTAGTTCCTTTAGATATATTATTCATATGTTCTATCACTAGCTCACAAGCTCTCTTACTTGCTCCCATAAGATTAGTAGGATTTACTGCCTTATCTGTAGAAATAAGTACCATTCTCTCTACTCCATACTTATCAGCACACTCTGCTACATTTCTCGTTCCAAAAATATTATTCTTTATAGCTTCTTCTGGATTATGCTCCATTAGAGGAACATGTTTATGAGCAGCAGCATGGAATACAACATTAGGCTTATATTTATTA
>DXSD01000037.1:5642-18663 GCA_019410665.1 Fusobacterium sp. | reverse complement strand
TGTATAAGAGACAGCCCAATTTGATAATATAGTTCAATAATCGATTTTATAAAAATCGATAAAATGATTAAAGAACAAAAAGTTTTTATTGTTCCATTACGTTCTATATCTCTAGCTATTAAAGCTGGAATTAGTATTCCTATAATATTTCCACTTAATAAAAACATATTATATTCTAAAGCAACTGGAGATATTAATGAAAAAATCTCCTTTACAATAAAAGTTATTATAATATAAATAGCAAATTTTCTTCTACCATATATAATAATCTTATTAGAAAGCCATAAAACTATTAGATAGGTTATAAAACTTACAATTAAAGTTATAATTACCTTATTAGGAGTATTTATATAGAAACTTATATAAGCTGGAACAATTAATCCTCCAGGAGATATCTCTGTAAATTCATAAAAGAGTATACTTAAGATAATTCCAAATACTATGATATCACTTGACATTCTACAACCTCTCCCTTCTCTTCAAAATAATCCACTAATTTTTTCCCATGACCACAGATATTTCCAACTGCTATTATAATAGAGTCCCTCTCTATTTTTTCAAAAATATCTTTATCTTGAAGAATATTAATTTTATCACTCTCTATATTTTTCTTAACTAAATTAAAAAACAATTCTCTATTCTCCCCAGAAATTAAAATAGAATCAAAAATTTTTTCAAATTTATTTACAAAAGGGATATATTGTTCCCAACGACTTACTCTGTCTTTTCTATTATTAATTAAAAGATATTTTTTCATCTTCCAAAACTCGCTCTCTTTCAAATTATTTATAATTATCTCAGAAGAGTTTGGATCATTGGCAGCTAAAGCATTTAAAAAATATAGTTTGTTTCCTAAAGAGTTACTGTATCTTAATATTTTTAATCTTCCAGGATCTCTTTTATAATTTTTCATTAATGATAAAGCTTTTTCCTCTTTGATTCCAATATATTTACAGACATTTAAAGCTATACTAACATTATCAGGAAAATCAATTTCTGAATATTTAGGAATACTAGTACATAAAAAAGTTTTGCTATTTTTTTCACTAGCTAATTTTTGAAAAAAATCAAAATAATTTTTATCTGCTGTAAATAAAGCCCCATTAGTAGGAATTGTATTAGCCAAAGAACTAGCTATTTTATCTAAAGTATTTCCCATTTCATCTAAATGATCCTCTCTTACATTGGTAATAACATTAATATCAGCTTTTAAAATACTATTTTCACAGATAAACTGAAGAGTTGGGTTTACAGCCATACACTCAAGAATTAAAATATCAGCATTTTCTTTATGAGCCCATATAATAGCTTTAATCTGTTCTTTAATGTTAGCTTTTCCTTTTCTTAAAATCTCTTTCTCTTCTCCTAATGTATTAATTATTCTAGGGGAAGTACCTGTAATTTTAGTGAAAACTTTAAAACCAGAATCTCTTAAACCAGCATCTATAAGTCTGGAAGTAGTTGATTTTCCTCTAATTCCATTAACATGAATAACATATTTAAATTTTTTTCTATATTTAACAATTAAATATTTTTCTAAAAATAGATATCCTAAGTATAAAAAAATAAATAAAAAAAGTAATATTTTCATAAAACCTCCTAAAATTATTATAACATAATAAAAGAATTAGAATATTTATTTTTAGAAAAAAAGCTCTATATTATAAATCATAGAGCTTTTTTTAGGAACTATTTAACTTCTTTGAGGTATTGACCTATTCCATTTTCCATTAAATCAGCGTAAATAGGAACGTTTTCAACTATCATCTCTTTATCAGGTTCGTTTTCTCCCATGACAGTTATAAATTGCATAACTCCTGATAAATGTCTTCCAACTCTTTCCTCTAATGGATGTCCAGTTTCATCATAAGGAACATATAATCTTCCTAATTTTTGAGCTTCTACATATCTATCATCTATACCAGTTAAAACAAGAGCTTCATCTGTTCTTCCTCTCAATCTTCCTTGAGCGGCATTAGCACTTTCCATTAGTACTGCATAAGTATCAGTATAATCTCCTAATTCTCTATGAGTTAACCCTCTTAAATTTACTGGAGATGGTTCAAGGCTTATAGCTATATCTTCAAATTCTAAGTTCATAGCAACTTGAGAAGCTATTCCCATAGCTTTTTCATGTGATACGATAGCATTAATAACTGGGTATTCTGGTGAAGCTTCATGTAAGTCAATAGTTAAATTAATATTATTTTGTCTAATCAATTCAGTAATTGCATATGCCATTTTCTCTGTATAAGTTCCATCAGGTCTACCAGGATAGGCTCTATTGATATTTCTAGTTTCACTTCCAGATAGATTTTGTCCTGAGGCTGCATGTACATAAACATCTGGATCAGGCCATTGATCTAAAGGATTAGTTGCTCTTGAACCATATCTAAACCATCTCTCTCCAAATGGAGTTTTTATATGAAATCTTTGTGGAGATCCCTCTTGTGGGTCGTTGTGTGTAAGTCCACTTCCATTAGTTCTTGGAATTACATATAAAGTTCCTTTGTTGACTTTAGCATTTTCAACTAAGAGTATGGCTGCCATTAAACCAGAAGGTTCGTTTCCATGTGTTCCTCCTAAAACTAATGTACTTCCTCCCTCCTCTTCTCCCTTAAATACATAGATATCACTATCTCCAGATGTCCCTTTTAAACTTGGAAGATAATCACTCAATTTTTCAATTTTTGTAACTCCTTCCCCTGTAACTATAGGTTCTGGCTCTCTCATCTTCAAAAACTCTTTTCCTGCTAAGAAGGCAATAATAGCAGAAAAAATTAATATTAAAACTCCAGTTTTTTTACTTCCAACCATCTTTTTTCCCCCTTATTTAATCATTAGTAATCTTAATAATAGCGGAATAATTACCATAGCAGCATTTAATTGTTTAGGAATATTTTTTTCAGAAAGTAAGTTTAAAACTACTAAAACTAAAACGAAAAATATAATTGCAAGATATATATACATCATCATTTTAACTTTCCTCCTTAGTAAATAATTGATCCAATTTGATTAGAGAATAGAATAATAACTATAGAGTAAACTATTATTACTATTGCAGGTACTATAGATTTCTTTAATACTGGAGTGTAATCTTCCATTCCAACTACCTGTGCAGCAAATATTCCAGCTAGAGCTGTAGGTGGCATCATATCCCCTAACGAAGCTATGAAAGATATTGCTGATCCTGTTATAATTTGGTTGTAAGATAGGAAAGCCATTAAGAATGGAACTCCTAAAACTGAAGCAGCTCCAAATGATGATACAGCTCCAAATAATGGAATAGTTATAGCCATAGCAACAAATAATAATCCCTCTGGTAAACTTAAACTATTAACAACAATATATCCTCTTACACCAGTAAGTGTCATAGTTTGAATAAACATTCCTACACCCATAAGTATTCCCAAAACAGGTAAACATTGATTAATAGCATCTTTTGCAACTGCCATAAAATTAACTTTTTTCCCGCAAAATAATCCAACTATAGTTCCTATTATAAAAATAAGTGGCATACCAAGTCCAAACAATCTAGGGAAAACCTTATCTGTTATCATCAAAATAACAACAATTAATACTGGTAAATATAATTTAGCTCCATATTGTAAAAATGCTGTTTGATCAATCTCTTTAGAAACTACATCGTAATCTATATCTTTTACAAATCTTCTTCCTAAATAAAGAACTGAAAATATAGCAACTGGAACAGTTAATAAGAGTAATGGAATAGTAAATCCAACATAAGGCATATCTATTCCTCCACCTATTATCATTGCTGGAACATTTACTGGTGGTGCTATCATTCCACAAAGTCCTCCAATTGCAATAATAGTAGCAGCTTCAACTATAGGAATTCCTATTAACATTAAAATAGGAGCTACAATACTACCAGCTGTTAAAACTGAGGCTGTAGACGATCCTGTTATCATTCCAGGAAACATCGATATAAACATAAGTAAAATTAAAAGAATAGAAGGAGCTTTATGGAACTTTTTTAATATAGAACTACTCAAAGCATTTAAAGTTCCAATCTCTTGAACAACCTTCATAAAAATCATTGCTGTAGCAATAACTAAAATTGTATCAATATATCCAAAACTTCCTTCAATAAGGTGTCTAATAGGAATTCCATTCCCTGAAACTAACATTGCTGATACAGATGCTAGAACCATAGCTATACTAACTGGCAATTTTAATAAAAAGCATGATGCCATAAAAACTATTACCATTACTAAAAATAATATAAGTTCAAGTGACATAAATAAATCCTCCTTTTTAATAAAAGGGGACTAAAAGTCCCCTTTTAATTTCAAATAATTATTCAAAAGCTTTTTTTAATGGATTAAGGGCTCCTGTAATTTTTTCTACTGTATCCATTGGAATATTATTATCTGTTGATATTTTAGTAAAGGCTCCATCTTTATTTCCTTCTTCTACAACAATTAGATAATCAGAATATGGTGCTGCTGCATAAACAAATTTATCTGATAATTCTCCTCTTCTTGCTGCTCCACCAATGTGCATACCTATTATTTTCATTCCCTTGTCTTTTGCAGCTTTTATTAATGCTTCTGTTCTAGCAATTTCATCTTCTGCTTTTATTCCAGCTGCTCCTAGTCCTTTTGAACTTCCCCCAATTGCTAAAATTAAAGTTTGTTCATCTTTTATTTGATCTCCAGTTATAGATTTATTAAAATTAGCTTCTAATCCACCTTTTTTAAGTAATGCTTTTACCATTTGTACATCAGCACTTTGTCCTACAGATGTTAATAATATTGGCTTATCAAAATTAGCAGCTAATGCTACAGCTGTTGATAGTAAAAATAAAGTTGATGCTAAAAATTTTTTCATTGTAAATTCCTCCTAAGTTGATTTATAACAATCTATAATTTTATATTTAAATTAGAATCCTAAAGCTTTTCCATCTCTTCTTGGGTCTGCTCCACCTTCAAGAGTACCATCTTCTTTATACATTACACCTTGTACGGCTCCCATTGATCTTTCCCAATCAGATGTTTTGTTAACTTTATGTCCCATCTTTTCAAGTTCTTTTACAGTAGAATCAGGAATTCTAGTTTCTACATTAATTACATTAGATGTATTGTCATATAATCTAGGTGCATCTATAGCTTCTTGTATTCCCATATCATGATCAATTACTCTACTGATTACTTGAGAAACAGTACTAATTATTCTAGTAGCAGCAGGTGATCCTAATACCATAAATGGTTTTCCATCTTTTAATACTACTGTTGGTGACATTGAACTTAATGGAGTTTTTCCAGGTGCTACTGAGTTAGGGTGTCCACTTCCAGCAACAAAGTCATCCATCTCATTATTTAGCATAAATCCATAACCATCTGCAACTACTCCATTTCCAAAAACACCATTAATTGTTTTAGTTATAGCAACCATGTTTCCTTCACTATCAGCTATAGAATAGTGAGTTGTATCTTCTGATTCATATTGCCATGGGTCGTGTGATACACTTGGCTTAGATACATTTTCATCAATATATTTTGAAATATCTTTTGCATACTCCTTTGAAGTTAGTCCTTCAATAGGAACTGGAATATAGTCAGTATCTCCCATATATTTAGCTCTATCTGCATAAGCTAACTTAAATGTTTCAGAGAATAGGTGTAAATACTCTGGTGAGTTTACTTCCATACTTCCAACATCAAAGTTTTCAAGAATATTTAAAATTTGAACTACTACAGCTCCTCCTGAACTAGGTGAAGGAGATGAAATTATATCATAACCTCTATAAGTTCCAGTTACAGGTTTTCTTATTTTAGGTTGATAATTAGCTAAATCTTCTAAAGTAAACAATCCATCATATTTATTTAAAGAATTCACAATTGCTTCTGCAACCTCTCCTTTATAGAACCCATCTCTTCCCTTTTCTATAATAATTTCTAAAGTTTTTGCCATCTCTTCATTTTTAAATAAATCTCCTAATTCATATGGGAACCCATCTTCAGTTAAGAAAACTTCACCAGTTTCTGGATATGTTAACATCTTATCATAACTATCTTTTATATCATTTGCCAATATAGGCGGAACTTCAAATCCATTTCTTGCTAAATTAACAGCTGGTCTCATAACTTCTTCACGAGACATAGTTCCATATTTTTCCAATGCATATAGAAGTCCAGCTACCTCTCCAGGAATACCAGCGGCTTTTCCACCTTCTCTTTTTTGATTTCCTTCTATATTTCCTTTCTCATCTTGTATCCACATATCTGGAGTGGCATTTTTAGGTGCTCTTTCTCTAAAGTCAATGAATATTGTTTCTCCTGTTTTAGCTATTCTAATCATCATGAAACCTCCTCCACCGATTCCAGAACAGCTAGGTTCTACAACACTTAAAGCAAATCCAGCAGCAACAGCAGCATCAATAGCATTTCCACCTTTTTTTAATATATCTAGACCTACTTTGCTAGCCTCAAAGTTACTTGTTGAAACAACTCCAATCTTTCCTTCCGCACTTCTATCAGTACGAATAACTTCTCCATTTTCATCATATGGTTTCCAATCCTTAACTTCCTCAATAGTTATATTATTTTTTGTTTGTTCTGAAGTATAGTTATTAGAACAAGCACCAATAGTTAGGGCAAATGCAGCAATAACACTTGCAAAAAATAATTTTTTCTTATTAATCATTAATAAACCCCTCCTTACTATAAACGAACTTTTTAAATTATTTTAATTCATTTATTCTAATAATAATATACTATATTTTTTTAAAAAGTAAATTTAAAATACATATTTCTCTTTTTTCTCTTTTTTCTCTCAAAATATTAATAAATTTCATTTTAAACATTGATTTTTTTTATTATTTGTACTATATATATAAATATACAGTTAAGAAGTCTTTTTGTGGGGTGAGATTTTAATAAAAATGAAGAAATATTTTAAAATAAGATTTTATAAAAAAGAACTTATCTTAGGAATAGTAATGGTTATTTTTAGTATTATTTTTCCTATTTTTTTATTACCATATATTTTTAGTAGTTATGATTATTTGATAAAAGCTATTGATTTATGGAGTGTAGAATATTTAACCTATTCAGCTTCTTATTTAGTATTTTTTAACACAATAAAATCTTTTCCAATATTTTTTTCAGTTTTCTTATTTATGGACTCAATAGTAATAAAAATAAAAGAAAAGGAAAAAAGATTTTTAAATATTATACTTGGATTTACTCTAATTCAGATTATATATTTTTTAATTTATAAATTTCATTATGATATGGATTATTATTTTGGAAAAGTTGCCATTTTAGAGATGATGTATATATCTTTACACTCAATGAGAAAATTTAAAATTATATCCCTTTTCAAAAGAAATATTGTCCTTTTTTTGATATTTATTGGGATTCAATGGCTAGATATAACTAAATATTTTTCTGTTTTAGATTATAGAAATGCTGGAGAAGTTTTTTTTGATCTCAAGGCAATAGCAGAACTGTTAGATGCAACTTTTTTATTAGATATGATTGGTTTTTTTACTTTCTTTTTATTCTTTAGTTTTTCAATTTCGTTATTATTAATATTTTTAAATCAGGAAAAAACTAAAAAAATTTATCAAAAAGAAAAAGAGATGTCAGAGGCTTTTTCAGAATTAGCTATTCAAGAAACTGAAAATAGATATTTAAAGGAGATTCAATATTTAGTACATGATTTAAAAACTCCTCTTTTTTCTATAGGAACTTTAATAGAGATATTAAGTATAGGAGAAGAGAATAAGAAAAAGCTTGAATATTATAATAGAATACAAAACTCTTTAGAAAGATGTAATATTATGATTTCTGAAATTTTAAGACAAGAGAAACAAAACTATGTTAAAATAGAAGAGATATTTAATTTTATCTTTTCTTATCTTTCTACTCATAAAAGCATAGAAAAAATAAAATTTTATAATTTAGCTCCAAAAACAAAGTTAAAAATAAATAAAATAGTTTTTGCAAGAGCAATAACTAATTTAATAGTAAATGCTTATGAAGCAACATTAGAAGTTGAAACACCAGAAATTATTATTAGAGTAAAACACTATATAAATTATTTAGTTATAACTATTGAAGATAATGGAATAGGAATGGAAAAAGCACAGATTAAGAGTATTTTTGAAAAGGGATACTCTACTAAAAAATCTAGTGGCATAGGACTTAATTTTGTAAAAACTGTAATAGAGGAACATAATGGAAAAATTGCTATAAGAAGTCATAAAGGGAAAGGAACAAAATTTTATTTAATATTTGGAAGGGAGAGTTTTAAGAATGAGTAATAAAATTTTGATAATTGATGATTCAGAGGATATATTATTTGCTATTTCAGAGTTTTTTAAATTAAAAGATTGGGAAGTTTTTACAGCATTAAATGTTGAAGAGGCTTTAAAATTTTTAAATAGTAGAGAGAAAAATATAGATATTATAATAATTGATTATAACTTACCTTATATAAATGGTATTATGGGGGTAAAATTAATTAGACAGATTAACCCAACTGTACCTATAATAGCTTTAACCATTGAAGGAGAAGAGAAAATTGCTGAAAAGTTTTTTGAAGTTGGAGCAAATGATTTTGCTATTAAACCAATAAAAGTTTTAGATTTATACTCTAGAGTTAATGTACACCTAAAAAATTCTATAAAAAATAAAGAAGATCTTAATTTAGAATATAGAAAAGGAATAAATGAAAATACAATATCTCTAATTGAAGAAAAATTAAAGGGAATTAATGAGTATTTAACTATTGAAGAAATTTCCGAGCTTACAGGATTAGCTCCTAAAACTACTAATAGATATATGGGATATCTTGTGGATATGAAAAAAGCTAGTATGGAGATTGTTTATGGAAAAATTGGACGTCCTAAAAATAAATATATTTTAAATAATTAAAACATTATTTAATTAAATAATTAATATATAAAAAAAGAAAAAAATTAGGATAATAATAAAACAAAAAAAGAAAAGTCTTTAATGTAAAAACAGCTTTTTTCAATAGATAAACATATGTATATATTTAAGTAATAATAGATGTGGATAATATTATTTTACTATATCTATGAAAGACAATTTTTTATAAAAATTAGATTGAAAACAGTACTGAATTTGACTAAAATGAATTATAAGATTATAATTAATATATAAATAGATATAAATTTAGTTTATCTCTTGAAGGAGGAAAAGTATGGCTGTAACGTTAGAAAGTATAAAAAAAGCTAAAGCAACAATTCAAAACTCAATTAAAAGAACTCCTCTAATTGAATGTCCTACATTGGAAAAAGAGTTAGGAGGAAAAATTTATTTTAAATTAGAAAATCTTCAAAAAACAGGTTCTTTCAAAATAAGAGGAGCTTTAAACAGAATAGCAAACTTGACTGAAGAGGAAAAGAAAAGAGGTGTAATAGCATCTTCAGCTGGAAACCATGCTCAAGGAATAGCTTTAGGAGCAACTGCTCAAGGAATAAAATCCACTATAGTGATGCCAGAAACAGCTCCAATAGCAAAAGTAGCTGCAACAAAAGGGTATGGAGCTGAAGTCGTTTTACATGGAACCGTATATGATGACGCTTTTGCAAAAGCTTGTGAGATTCAAAAAGAAACTGGTGCTATCTTTTTACATCCCTTTGATGATGAAGATGTAATAGCTGGGCAAGGAACAATTGGATTAGAAATTTTAGAAGATGCAATTGACATAGACACAGTTTTAGTTCCCATTGGTGGAGGAGGAATACTAGCAGGAATAGCTACTGCTATAAAATCAATAAATCCTAATGTAAGAGTGATAGGAGTTGAATCTGAAAATGCTGCATCTATGACAGAGGCACTAGCTCAAGGAGAGTGTTGTGAAATATGTGCAAAACCTACTATTGCTGATGGTATAGCAGTAAAAAAAGTAGGATGTAAAACATTGGAGTTAGTAAAAAAATATGTAGATGAGGTAGTAACAGTTTCAGAAGCAGAGATAGCAGATGCAATACTATTTTTAATAGAAAGAAGTAAAGTTGTAGCTGAAGGAGCTGGAGCAACACCATTAGCAGCAATTTTAGCAGGAAAAGTTCAATGCAAAGGAAGAAAAGTTTGTGCTGTAGTATCTGGAGGAAATATAGATATAAACTTGGTAGAGAGAGTTTTAAATAGAGCTTTAATTAATAAAGGTAGAAGATATCAATTTAAAGTTAAAGTTCATGATAGATTTGGAGAAGTAGAAAAACTTTTAGGACTTTTAACAGCAAATAGAGCAAACATACTTCACATTACTCAAAGTATGTATAATGGTGACTTGGGAATAACAATGCAAGAGGTAACTTTAGTTATAGAATGTAGTGATATGGCTCATAGAGATAGTGTAATTGCTAAAATAAAAGAAGCTGGTTATGAATTAAAATAATCCTAAGTAAAATTTTAATAACGAAAGTGAGGAAACAATCATAAAACTAGATAAAAATATTAGTCTAATTTTAAATATTCTACAGAGCAATGGGCAAGGGTATATTGTTGGAGGGTTCATTAGAGATATTTTTCTAGGATTAAATCCAAAAGATTGTGATTTTCTTACTGATATAGAGTATGATAAGTTACTTAAAATTTTCAAAGAGTATTCCCCTAAAGAGATAGGAAAAGCCTTTGGAATAATTCAGATAAAAATAGGCAAAGAAACCTATGAAATAGTTAAAATGCGTCAAGATAAAGGAATTCCCAAAGATAGAAGAGAGCAGGATATAGAGTTTACTAAAAATATCTATGAAGATCTGAAAAGAAGAGATTTTACTATTAATGCAATTGCTTATGATGGAGAAAATTTTTATTATGGTGACCCTTTCTCAAAAGATGATTTAGAAAGAAAATATCTGAGATTTGTAGGGGATTGTAGTCAAAGAGTTGAAGAAGATCCCTTAAGAATAATGAGATATTTTAGATTTTTGGCAACAAAAGATTTGATATATGATGATATCACTATTAAAAAATTAGAAGCTTCTAAATCTCTATTAAAAAAATTATCTATGGAAAGATTAAGAGAGGAGTTAAATAAAACTCTTCTTGGGAAGAATTCTTTTAAAATTTTAAAATTGATGTCAGAAAATAAGATTTTAGAAGAGATTTTTCCAGATTTAGATATTAAAAATAATCATTTATTGAAAAATTTAGAAAAATTAGATGAGGATTTAATAATTAGATTAGCTGTATTATTTTATAAGACAAAAGATGTAAAAAATATTTTATATAAATTTAGGTATGATAATAAAAGTATTGAAAGAGTTAGTAAATTAATTAATTTTTTAAATAGGGAAATTCTAGAAGATGAGAGTATTTTTATGAAAAGAGTGTTGAATTTTTTAGAAAAAGAGGATACAAAACTCTACATAGAAATATTAAAAATTAATTCAAACTTATTTAAAAATATAGATATAAAAAAATTGGAAGAGTGTTATTTCCATATCTTAAAAAACAACATTCCTTATTCCTTGAAAGATCTGAATATTTCAGGAAAAGATTTAATTGAACTTGGTTTTAAAGGGAAGGAAATAGGGGAGATTTTAAATCTACTCTTAGAAAGAGTAATAGAATCTCCCCAAGATAACACTAGGGAAAAACTCATAGAGTTAATAAAAAACTCTAATATTTAAGTAGTTATTATTTTAAATACGTATTTAGAAAATTTTCCATATCTTCTTTAGGAACCATTCTTCCACCAGTTGCCCAACAAATTTGATAGCAATTTTCAATATTTTTTCCTATTTTTTTCTCAATATACTCTTTTGTCTCAGCTTTTTTAAGAAGTTGAATAGGACCTTCAAAAGATGCACAAGCAGAAGGTTCTATTCTTATATTTTCACTTTTATCTAAAACCCTTAAATAATCATAAAGTTTATAATCATCTAAAGTAAACTCCCCACTTAAAATAGAATCCATAATTCTTCCTACTAAACCAGAAGGTCTTCCAACAGCTAATCCATCAGCATGAGTAATTCCTGTAATTCCAATATCACGAACACTTATTTTTTCATGTAGTCCAGATTCCATTCCTAAAATCATACATGGGGCTAAAGTTGGTTCTACAAAGAATATATGTACATTTTCTTTAAAAATTCTTTTTAAACCATAGGCAACTCCACCAGGAGCTCCTCCTACTCCACATGGAATATATACTATTAATGGATTTTTTTCATCAATTACAATATTTTTTTCATCAAATTGTTTTTTTAATCTAGAGGCAGCTACTGTATAGCCTAAGAAAAGATCTAGAGATTTTTCATCATCTATAAAGTAACTCATAGGATCAGCATCAGAATTTTTTCTTCCCTCTTCAACAGCTTTTCCATAATCATCAGCATACTCTATAACTGTAACACCTTTTGATCTCAACATATCTTTTTTCCATTGTTTAGCATCAGCAGACATATGAACAATAACTTCAAATCCTAAAGCAGCACTAGTAATACCAATACTTAATCCTAAATTCCCAGTAGAACCTACTTGAATTTTATATTTTGAGAAAAATTCTTTAAATTTTTTATCTGCTAAAATAGAATAATCATCTTCTAATGATAAAAGCCCAGCATTAATTGCTAAATCTTCAGCATGTTTTAAAACCTCATATACTCCACCTCTAGCTTTAATAGAACCTGCTACAGGAAGATGGCTATCCATTTTTAAATATAATTTTCCTGGAATATTAGTATTATATTTTTCTTCTAAAGCTTTTTGCATATTAAATATAGGAACTAATGGAGATTCTATAATACCATTACTTTCAATAGTTTCAGGAAAAGCTATTTTTATAAATGAAGAAAATCTTTTTAAACGCTCTTCAGCATCTTTTAAAGCCTCATCAGAGATAGGAAGATTTTTCTCATACTCACTATATTTCACCTCTTTAGGATTTATCCAAGCGATCTCCTCTTTATTTGATAATTTTGTTATTGTTGAGTTATTTTTAATTAAATTATTCACTTTTTTCTCCTTTTAAATAATAATAAACAAATAATTTTTTTCTAATTAAATTATAT
>DXSD01000037.1:0-5632 GCA_019410665.1 Fusobacterium sp. | reverse complement strand
GATAAATCCAAAATAGATAGGTATACCGTTTGCTTTATAAACTTTTTTAATATCTTTAACTAGATAAAATATATAATATTTCATATTAAAAGTCAATTGTTTTTTAAAAAATTAAATTATATTAAATTTAATAATTATTAATTTTTAGTTAAATACATGGAGTTTTCCTATAAAATATTGTATAATTAAAGGGTAACTTATAGAGAAAGGAATAAAATATGAATAAAGAGATAAATGTAGGTTTAAGAATAAAAAATATTAGAATTGAAAAAAATCTTCTTTTAAAAGAAGTAGCAGATAGATGTGGAGTATCTTCATCTCTACTTAGTCAAATAGAAAAGGGAACAGCTAACCCTTCATTAAATACCATAAAGGCTATTGCTCAAGCTTTAGAAGTTCCAATTTTTAATTTTTTTATTGAAGCTGAAGGAGAAAATTATAATATAAATATTTTGAAAAAAGAGGATAGAAAAATTATAACTACTAAAGATATAGTATATGAGTTAATATCTCCAGAGAATACGAAAGCTTTAGAATGTATGAAAATGATTTTCCCTAAAAAAGGAGCTCAAACCTCTATTGAACCAATGGCTCATAAGGGAGAAGAGGTAGCAATAGTTATCAAAGGTAGAGTAGAACTATTTATAGGTAGTAATTCAGTGATATTAGAAGAGGAAGATTCAGTACAAATCCCACCGATAACTCCACATAAATGGGTTAATATAAATGATGGAGAGAGTATTGTTTTATTTTCAGTAACTCCTCCAGAATTTTAAAAAAGGTTATTTTCTCTTTTTAATTTGAAATAAAAATTTATCTAAATAGAATAAGTGGGAAACTAAGCGTTGCTCCAGACTACAAGAAGTTGATTAACTATGGCTTATCTCACTAAAAATGCAAGGGTTAAGTCTTCGACTTATTGCATTTTTTAGCGTTCGATTTCGCTGAGTTAATCTAACTTCTTTCCGTAATTTCCGCAACTCTTGAAGTTTCCCATTATTTTTTATCAGTTAACTTTTACAAAAGAGAAAATTTTTAATTTGCGACACTACAAGTTAAATTTATGATAAATATAGATTTTTTTCGCGACTTTCTCAAGTTATTTTTTCTAAATTAGATAGTTGGTAAATTAAAAGGAGAAAATTTTACTGTAATGAGCATTGCGTAAGCACTAGCGATTGGAAGTAAAAGTTTTCTCCTTTTCTATTTAATAAACTAAATTTTTATTTATTTCTTAAATTCCATTCCCAAGCTGTTCTTATAATATCTTTAACATCAGTATAAACAGGTTTCCAATTAAGTTCAGCTACTGCCTTTTTACTTGAAGCTATTACACAAGGTGGGTCTCCAGCTCTTCTTCCAGTAATTTCAGCAGGAATATCTATTTTAGTTACCTCTTTAGCTGCATTTAACATCTCTAAAACAGAGAAACCATTTCCATTTCCTAAGTTATATATATTACTTTTACCTTCAGCTAATTTATTTAATGATAGAATATGAGCTCTTACTAAATCAACAACATGGATATAGTCTCTTATTCCAGTTCCATCTTTAGTATCAAAATCATTTCCATAAATTGATAACTTAGGAATATCTCCCTTAGCAGCTTTTAAAATAAGTGGAATAAGTGCAGTTATTCCTTCTCCCTTTTGTCCTATATTATGTTTTTCATGAGCTCCTCCTACATTAAAGTATCTAAATATTGAGTAGTTTAGCTCATAAGCTTTAGCACAATCCATAATTATTTTTTCAGACATAAGTTTACTCATACCATATGGATTGATTGGTAAAGTTGAGTGAGTTTCTTCAACTGGCTCTGGCTCTTTAACATCTCCATATACAGCAGCTGTTGATGAAAAAACTATATTTTTTATATTATGTTTTCTCATAGACTCTATTAAACACATAACTGTATAAGTGTTATTTAGATAGTATTTATTTGGTTCGACTACACTTTCAGGGACTTTTATATATCCAGCAAAATGCATAACTGCATCTATTTTATTTTCTTCAAAAATTTTATCCATGATAGAGCTATCTTGAACATTTCCTTTATAAAATTTAGCTCTTTTGTCTACTAATTCTATAAATCCATTTTCAAGAGAATCTATAACAACAACCTCATATCCAGAATCTAAAAGTTCTGCCACAGCATGACTTCCTATATATCCAGCCCCACCAGTTACTAATATATTTTTCATTTTCAACCTCCTTAATTTTCCACCACATTTTATTAGTGTTTTTGAATATATCTCCTAGGTGATAAAATTTCAACTGGAATAACTATCTTTTTGTGAAAAAATTTTATAAAAATCCCATTGAAAAAAAACATAAAAAAAGTCCCCAAGCCTATTCCTGCAAAATTAAAATTATTATATATTCCAAAAAGCACAGCTATTATTAAAGGAACACCTAAATATACTAAATTAGCTTTTTTCATATCTGGGATCAAAAATTCATTTACAGTTTGTAAAAATTGATCAAAAGGATTCATAGCTATATTTAAACGAAGATAAACAGATATCCCAGCAGATAATACTAAATCTCCTATAAAGAAAATGATAATTCTTAAAAAGTAACTTTCCAGCTCTAGCCATGTAAAAATATTTAAAAACATATCTAAAAATCTTCCAAATATATAAGCTACAAAAAAAGATCCTATCAATTTTAATAGATTAAATTTTCTGCTAATAATTATAATTGGAACATAGATTAAAAAATTTAAAATTATAGTACAAACTCCTATTTGAAGATGAGAAGACTCTGCTATTCCCATACTTGCTGCTATCCATGGACCACTTCCCATATGACTTTTTATTAATAAAGAGTTTCCAAAAGCATTTACAAAAACTGAAAATATCCACAAAGAGTACTTTTTTAAAAAATTAATATACATTTCCTTCACCTGATTTTATATCAATAATCTAATTTGGATTATAGCATAATTCTTTAAATAAAAAAAGTGCTTCTGAAAGTTTATTTTTTAGTTATCTATATTTATAGAAAAATATATTTACAAATTAGAAATAATATGTTATACTATTAATAAATATAGATAAACACTTATTATAAATAATAAATAGAGGTGGGAAATATGGCTGTTAAAAAAGAGGAAATGAGTAAAGAGAAGGCTCTAGATCAAGCTTTAAGCAAAATTACAAAAGATTTTGGCGAGGGAGCAATAATGAAGCTTGGAAATAATCTTAATATGGAAATAGATGTCATCTCAACAGGAAGTCTGAATATTGATATGGCTTTAGGAGTTAATGGTGTTCCAAGAGGAAGAATTGTAGAGATTTATGGAGCTGAAAGTTCTGGTAAAACTACCATAGCTCTTCATGTGGTAGCTCAAGCTCAAAAAAATAATGGTATTGTTGCATATATAGATGCTGAACATGCTCTTGATCCTGAATATGCTAAAGCTCTTGGTGTTAATGTAGATGAACTTTTAATTTCTCAACCAGACTATGGAGAACAAGCTTTAGAGATTGCCGATATGCTAGTTCGTTCTGGTGCTGTAGATCTTATTGTTATTGACTCAGTTGCAGCTCTAGTTCCTAAAGCAGAGATAGATGGTGAGATGTCAGAGCAACAGATGGGATTACAAGCTAGACTTATGTCTAAAGCTTTAAGAAAATTAACTGGTTCTCTTAACAAATCTAAAACTACAATGATATTTATTAATCAAATTAGAGATAAAATTGGCGGTGGTGGTTTTGCCTTTGGTCCTCAAACTACTACTACTGGTGGAAAAGCTTTAAAGTTTTATGCTTCTGTTAGAATGGAAGTAAAAAGATTAGGTAGTGTTAAACAAGGAGATGAAATCATTGGTAATGAAACTCTTGTTAAAATTACTAAAAATAAAGTTGCTCCTCCTTTTAAAGAAGCTAGTTTTCAAATAATGTATGGTAAAGGTATAACTAGAATAGGAGAGATATTTGAGCTTGCTTTAGATAATGATATTATTTCAAAATCTGGTACTTGGTTTAGTTTCGGTGATGTCAAATTAGGTCAGGGAAAAGAAAATGTTAAAAATAGATTAGAGGTTGAAAGTGATCTATTTAATGCAATTGAAAAGAAAGTTTTAGATATCTTAAAAAATGGTGCTCCTCTCAAAAAAAGTAAAAAGAAAAGTTTAACTACTGAAAATGAAGAGGTAACTCAAGAAAATTTAGAAGAAGAGATGTTAGAAGAGTAGGAATTATGAAAAAAATAAAAATTAAATATAGCAAATATACATATGAAGAATTAACTCTTTGGGAAAAAGTAAAAAAAATCATTGTGAAAATCATAAAAATGTAATAAAATATTATTATAAAATAAAAACATGATTTTTAAATTCAAAATTTTCAGGAGGGAATTTTTTATGGCAAAAAAAATAATATTAACAAATGCAAAAATAGTTTTACCTGAGAGAATCATAAATGGAGCACTACTTTTAAATAATGGAAAAATTGAAAAAATATATGAAGGGACAAAAATAGGTGAATTAGGTGGAATTGATGTAGAGGGAAGATATATTATCCCTGGTTTTATTGATGTTCATATTCATGGAGCTGGGGGAGCTGATGCTATGGACAATAGTGAAGAAGCTTTAAGAACAATCTCTAAATTTGTAGTTCAACATGGAACTACTAGTTTCTTAGCCACAACTTTAACAAGTTCTAAAGAGACTTTAAAAGAAGTTTTAGAAAAAATAGGAAAGTTACAAAATAAAAATATAGAGGGAGCTACTATCTTTGGAGCACATATGGAGGGACCATATTTTGATGTTCAATATAAAGGAGCTCAAAATGATAAGTATATTAAGCCAGCTGGAATAGATGAAATCACTGAATACCTAAATGTTAAACCTGGGTTAGTAAAACTTTTCTCTATGGCAGCAAAGGGAGAGGGAGCTTTAGAATCAATTAAATTTTTAAAAGAAAATGGGGTAGTAGTATCTGTTGGACACTCTGGAGTATCTTTTGAAGAGGTACAAGCTGCTGTAAAAGCTGGTATAACTCACTCAACTCATACTTACAATGGAATGAAAGGATTTACTCATAGAGAACCAGGAGTAGTCGGAGCTGTTATGGTTAATGATAGTGTAAATGCTGAAATTATCTTTGATAAAATCCATGTACATCCTGAAGCTGTAAGACTTCTTATTAAAGTTAAAGGTGTGGATAAAGTAGTTTGTATAACTGATGCTATGTGTGCTACTGGATTACCTGATGGAAACTACAAATTAGGAGAGCTAGATGTTTATGTAAAAGATGGACAAGCTAGACTTATAAGTAATGATGCTCTAGCTGGAAGTGTTCTTACTATGGATAAAGCATTTAAACATATGATAGAGTTAGGTTACAGTATCTTTGATGCTGTTAAGATGACTAGTACTAATGCTGCTAAAGAGTTTGGATTAAATGCTGGAGTACTTCAAGAGGGAAAAGATGCAGATATAGTTTTATTAAATCCAGATTACAGTGTAGAGATGACTATTGTTAAGGGAGAGGTAAAATATCAAGCTTAATTTTATAAAAAATATTGACAAAATGGAATAAATATAGTAGAATAGTTTTGTTGTGGAGGCAACTGCCTGGATGGCGGAACAGGTAGACGCACAGGACTTAAAATCCTGTGGTATTTA
>DXSD01000036.1 GCA_019410665.1 Fusobacterium sp. | reverse complement strand
GAATTTTCTTAATACTTATTTTAAGGAGGTTAAAACTTGAATACTAAACATAAAGATATTGAGCATAAACTCTCTATACTATTTTTAATAATGTTGATTTCAGTTGGATTATTTTTAATGATAGGGGTAAATTTTAACAATTTTAGATTTTTAATAGGGTTACGTGTACCTAAGTTATTGGGAATAGTTTTAAGTGGAATCTGTATCTCAATTTCAACTTTAATCTTTCAAACAATAACAAATAGTAGAATACTAACTCCTAGTGTTATGGGCTTAGATGCTATGTATGTGTTTTTACAAACAGCTATATTTTTTATCTTTCATAAATTTATTCCAATTTTATCAAATGATATAGTTAAGTTTTTTCTAACTATCATAGCTATGGTTTTAATAACAGGTAGTCTACAAAAACTTTTCAGTGGAAATTCTAAAGGAAAGATACTGTATATGGTTTTAATAGGTATGGTAACAGGAACTTTTTTAGATAGTCTTTCTAACTCTATGCAGGTTATCATGGATCCAAATGAGTTTTTAATACTACAATCTAGTCTTTTTGCTAGTTATAATACAATTAATATATATCTTTTAATAATTGCCTATCTAATTTTAGGAGTAGTGATATATTTTATAATAGGAGAGCACAATCAACTAGATGTATTGAGTCTTGGACACGATCAAGCTATAAACTTGGGATTAGATTACAATAGAATTTTAAAGAAATACTTAATAGTAATCTCTATTTTAGTTTCAATATCTACAGCTTTAGTGGGACCGATAACTTTTTTAGGTTTACTTACTGTAAATATAGCTAAGGAGCTGTTTTCTACTTATAAGCATGTGTACTTATCAGTAGCTGGAATAATTTTAAATGTTATATTTTTAATATTAGGACAATTTTTAGTAGAGAGAGTATTTAATAATTCTATTTCAATAGGAACTATTATTAACTTTATAGGAGGGATATATCTACTAAATATACTATTAAAGGAGAGAAAAATAGCATGATTGAGATAAAAGGTTTAAGTAAAAAGTATCGTTCAAAATATGTGGTAAAAGATGTTACAACAGAGTTTCCAGATGGAAAGATAACTTGTATAATAGGACCTAATGGAGCTGGAAAGAGTACTCTTCTATCTATGATGAGTAGACTATCTACTCCAGATGAGGGAGAGGTATTTATAGATGGAAAATCTATAAAGGAGTGGGATAAGCAGGAGCTATCTAAGACTTTGGCAATACTAAAGCAGGAGAACAACACAAATATCAGGCTTACAGTATATGAGCTAGTTTCCTTTGGAAGATTTCCCCACTCACAAGGGAAGCTTACTGTGGAGGATATAAGATATATTGATGAAGCTATTGAGTATATGAACTTAGAGGAGTTTAAGGGTAAGTACCTAGATGAGCTAAGTGGAGGGCAAAGACAGAGAGCCTACATAGCTATGGTTATTGCCCAAAATACTAAGTATATCTTACTAGATGAGCCACTGAACAATCTGGATATGAAAAATGCTGTTCAGATGATGAGAACATTTGAAAAGATGGTAAAGGATTTAAATAAGACAATAATAATAGTTATGCACGATATAAACTTTACATCAGTTTATTCAGACTATATTCTAGCTATGAAAAATGGTAGGCTAGAGCATATGGATAGCTGTGAAAATATCGTAGTGAAAGATAAGCTAGAAAATCTCTATGAGATGGAATTTGATATTACAAAAATAAATAATAAGAGTATCTGTGTATATTTTTAAGGAGGAACAGTGAAAAAGATAATTGCAGGAATAATAGTTATATTTATAGCTTTTATTGGATTTATGTATATAAAAAGCTCTGAAAATCAGGGAGCAGAGGTAGAAAAAGTGGTTATAGAGCACTCTTTGGGAAGTGTAGAAGTTCCAAAAAATCCTAAAAGAGTAGTGGTTTTTGACTATGGAATCTTGGATATATTAGATACTTTGGGAGCTAATGTGATAGGGTTACCAAGAGATATGGTACCTGAGCATCTATCAAAATATAGTAGTGATAAATATGCAAATCTAGGAAGTTTAAAGGAGCCTAATTTAGAGAAAATCTATGAGGCTAAGCCAGACTTGATAATTATAGCAGGAAGACAGAGAGATTTCTACTCATCTCTATCAAAAGTAGCTCCAACAATTTTTGTGGAAACTTCATCTACTGACTATATGAAAGGATTAAAAACTAATATAGATATTTTAACAAAGGTATTTGATAATTCTCAAATGTTAAATGAAAAATATGCAGAGATAGAGAGCAGAGTTAACTCTATAAAAGCTAAGGTAGAGGAGAAGGGATACAATGCTATGGTATTACTATCTAATAATGGTAGAATAGCAGCATATGGAGAGAAGTCAAGATTTTCAATATTCTATGACTATCTAGGGTTTAAGACAACTGGAGAAGTAGTGGCTAGTACTCACGGAAACAAGGTAACATTTGAATATCTATTGGAGAAAAATCCAGATTATATCTATATAGTGGATAAGGCAGCAGTTGTGGGAGATAATCTTTTAGCTAATAAAGCTTTTGATAATCCAATAGTGAAATCTACAAAGGCAGCTCAAAATGGAAATATTGTATTTTTAAATTCGGTGGTATGGTACACAGCTAGTGGAGGATTAAAATCTACTGAGATAATGTTAGATGAGGTAGAAAAATCTATAGCTAAGTAAAATTTGTTGTAATTCTTGAAAGTTTTAACAATATATTATAATTTAGAGAAAAATCTGTTATAATTAAGTATGTAGAAGTTAAAATTTTTTAAAGGAGAAAAGGATTATGTGGTTTTTTTATGCAATTTTATCAGCTATATTTGCTGCTCTAACATCTATTTTGGCAAAAATAGGTATGGGAGAGATAAGTTCAAATTTAGCTACTGCTATAAGAACAAGTGTGGTACTTTTTATGGCATGGGGAATGGTATTATTTACTAAGACTGGAAATCAAATAAATAGTATTACAGGTAAAGAATGGTTATTTCTAATTTTATCTGGACTGGCAACTGGAGCTTCTTGGCTTTGCTATTATAAGGCTCTTCAAATAGGGGAGGTTTCTAAAGTAGTGCCTGTAGATAAATTTAGTATTGTTATAACAATTCTGCTTGCTTTTATTTTTTTAAAAGAGGTAGCGACATTAAAAGTTATCTTAGGAGCAGTTTTTATAACAATAGGAACTTTTATAATGATTTTATAAAAAATTGTTAAAGAGTTTGCCAAAAATGGTAAGAATATGATATAATAAGAAATGTAATTATAATATTACACATGTAAGATAAGTTGAGAAATGATTTTAAGGAGGACTTGTAGTGGATAGACTAAAAGGAAAAGTTGCACTAGTTACAGGAAGTGCTAGAGGAATAGGAAGAGCAATAGTTGAAAAATTTGCAGGAGAGGGAGCTTTAATGGTAATCTCTTGTGATATGGGACCAGCTGAGTACACTCAAGAAAATGTAAGACATGAGATTTTAAACGTTACTGATAGAGAAGCTATAAAAACATTTGTAAAGAACATAGTAGCTGAGTATGGAAAAATAGATATTTTAGTAAATAATGCTGGAATAACTAAAGATAACTTCTTAGTGAGAATGTCAGAGGATCAATGGGATGCAGTTATAGATGTTAACTTAAAAGGAGTTTTCAATATGACTCAAGCAGTAGCTCCAGTAATGACAAAAAATAAAGCTGGATCAATAATTACTTTATCATCAGTAGTTGGAGTATATGGAAATGCTTGCCAAACTAACTATGCAGCTACAAAAGGTGGAGTAATATCTATGAGTAAGACTTGGGCAAGAGAGTTAACTAGAAAGGGAGCTCAAGTAAGAGCTAACTGTATAGCTCCTGGATTTATTTCAAGTGCTATGACAGATGCTTTATCTGAAGAGGTAGTAGCAAAAATGTTAGAGAGAACTCCATTAGGAAGATTAGGAACTGTTGATGATATAGCAAATGCTGCTCTATTCTTAGCAAGTGATGAGTCTTCATATATTACTGGACAAGTAATAGAAGTAACTGGTGGAATGACACTATAATAAATTAGATAAAATAGTATTGATGAAGGAGAAAATTTGCTTTAAGAGTAAAGTTTTCTCCTTTTTATGATATATAAGTAGTTCTTATTGGTTTGCAATAATAAAATATATTTTAGAAAAATAATATGGTATAATATATAGAGAAGAGGTGGTAGAATGATAAAATATGACAATCTTTTTTATATATTAAATGGTGGCGATACTTTTAGATTTAATAAGAAACTTGTAGGAATTTTAGGAATAGAGCTTTGTGCTTTGGTAACTTACTTAATAGAGAAATCACTAAGTAGGGAAGAAAAGGATGAACTTACTGAAGATGGTTATTTCTTTTTAACTGATACAGATATATGCTTGTATTCTGGATTAGAAGCAGTAAGATTAGCTAAGATTAAGAAACTAGGATTGGAAAGAGGATTATTTGAAATAAAAAAGTTAGAAGGAGTAGACAAAACTTTCTATAAACCTAACTTTGAAAGAATTTTTGAACTAATGATGAGTGAAAAATCAATGGCAGAACTTTCTTATGAGAGAATTTTTAAAGAGGAAAGAGAAAATGAAAAATTTACTAAAGAGGGATTGGAAACTTTTACTTTTAGAGATTTGAGAATTTTATGTAAAAAGCTAAATATCTCTTTTAATGGAAATCATAGAAAAGATGAGTTAATAGATAAGATTTTAAAGAATCAAGAAGTTTTTAACTTACAAATAGGTTTTTAGGAGGTGGAGAAGATGAAAAAAATTTTAATGGGGCTCATCTTTTTTAGTTGGGCTGTACTATCTTTTTCAGAGGAGAAAAGTGTAGAGGATAGAATTGAAAAATATAATCAGTATAAAAAGTTAGTTGCAGAAAATAGAGAGAAAGAGATAAAAAGAAATCTTCCTACTCCTGAAGAGTTACAAGTTTACTATACTGAAGAGAGATTAAAATTGGAAAGAGAGAAGCTGGAGTATGAAAAAAAACTAGCTTATGAGAGGGCAGAAGCTGAAAGAAGGAGAGAGAATCTAATCAATAGTGCAATTATTGGTGGTATTGGTTATGGTACATATAGAATAGGGAGACATCATCATTGGTGGTAGGAGATAAGATGGAGATAAAAAATAGATACTCAATGAGTGTTGAGGAGAATATATTTGTAGCAAAAAGAAATTTAGTAGATTATATTTGGAAGTCTGCTAACCTTGAGGGGATAGCAGTAACCTATCCACAGACAGAGGTTATTTTTGATGGATTATCAGTTAGTGGTATGAGAATAAATGATATAAATTCTATTGTAAATTTAAAACATGCTTGGCAATTTATTTTAGAAAATATAGATTATCCACTAGATTTTAAATATCTTTCTCAAATAAATAAGCTAGTTGGAGATTATAATATTGTTCCTCTTGCTGGAGAGTTAAGAACTTCAGAGGTTAGAATGGGGGGAACAAATTGGAAACCAGAGCTTCCCAGTAAAGAGAAGATAGAGGAAAAAATCTTAGAAATTAATAGGATTGAAAATGTTACTGATAGAGCATTGACAATGATGTTATATCTTATGAGAACACAAGCTTTCTTTGATGGAAATAAAAGAACAGCTATGATGGCAGGAAATCAGATAATGATACAAAATGGTGTAGGAATTATATCAGTTCCTATTGAACACCAAGAAAAGTTTAGAGAGATGTTGATAAAATATTATGAAACAAATAATATGCAAGAGTTAAAAAAGTTTCTATATGAAAACTGTATAGATGGAATGAACTTTAAATAAAAAAAGTAAAAAAGAATGAGCTTATAAAACTTAAAATAAGCCATTCTTTTTTTCTTTAGTTGACTAATAACTAAGTAGTTATCTTTTATATTTAATATATTTAGATATTTGAATGATCACAGTAGGTATAAATGCTAATCCATAGATAGCTAATAATTCATTCATTCCTAAAGGTGCAACTTCAAATATACTATGTAAAGCAGGAATTACAAGAACACCACTTAGTAGAGCAAAACCTATTGCAAAAGCGAAGATAGAGAATCTATTACTAAATAATCCTAAACCAAAGATTGAGCTATTTCCTCTACAGTTAAATCCGTGGAATAATCTAGCAAGACATAGTACAGCAAAAGCCATAGTACTTCCTTTAAGAGCATCTTTCATCTCTCCATAACCTAGATAGAATCCTAACATAACAAATACGCTGATAATTAATCCTTCTAATAGTATTCTACTAGATAGAGTTTTAGTTAAAATAGGTTCCTTTGGATCTCTTGGTTTTTCTTTTAATACATCTCCATGAGAAGGCTCCATTCCAATAGCAATAGCTGGTAAACTATCAGTTAGTAGATTTATAAATAACAGATGTACAGGAGCAAATATTACAGGTAATCCAGCAAATGAAGCATAGATTACAGCTAAGATTGCAGCAGTATTCCCAGAAAGTAAAAATCTTATTGAGTTTTTAATATTAGCATAAATATTTCTACCTGTTGTAACAGCTTTAACTATTGTTGAGAAGTTATCATCAGCAAGTATCATAGAAGCAGCATCTTTAGAAACCTCAGTTCCAGTGATACCCATAGCTATACCAATATCAGCTCTCTTTAGGGCAGGAGCATCATTAACTCCATCTCCAGTCATAGCACAGATTTTTCCAAGAGATTGCCAAGCTGTAACTATTCTTATTTTATGTTCTGGAGAAACTCTAGCATAAACTGATGTATGAGCTACTTTATCTCTTAACTCTTCATCAGACATTTTTTCAACATCTACACCTTCTAAAACGTTGTCACCATCTTGATAAATTCCAATCTCTTTAGCAATAGTTCTAGCAGTAACTTTATGGTCACCAGTTATCATAACAGGTTTAATACCAGCCATTATACATTTCTCTACTGCTTCTTTAGATTCAGGTCTTGGAGGGTCAATCATACCTACAAGTCCAACAAAGATATATCCATTTTCATCTTCTAAACAGATATCCTTTTCACAGTCTAATCCTTTATATGCATAAGTTAAAACTCTTAATCCTGTTTCAGCAAAAGAGCTATTTGTATTTTCAATAGCTTTAATATCATTTTCTGTAATAGGTCTAATTTCATTTCCATCCATAATAGATTTTAATTTAGGAAGTAGAGAATCTAAAGCTCCCTTAGTAAGCATAACTATCTTTCCATCAAAATTATGGACAGTACTCATAAGTTTTCTATCTGAGTCAAAAGGAATCTCAGAGATACGAGGATATTTTTCTCTTAACTCTTTGTAATTTACTCCATATTTTTCAGCAAGATTTACTAAAGCTATTTCAGTAGGATCTCCAACTTCAGTAGTAGCATCGTTACAAAGAATAGATTCTTTTAACATTAAATCTTCAGCAACATTATTTGAATCAAGTACAGTGTCATCTAAAATTTTTCCATTTACAAAAACTTTTTTAACAGTCATCTTATTTTGAGTAAGAGTACCAGTTTTATCTGAACAGATAACTCCAACACAACCAAGAGATTCAACAGATTTTAAATTTTTAATAATAGCATTCTCTTTAGAAAGTTTTTGAGTTCCTATAGCAAGTACAATAGTTACAATTGAACTTAAAGCTTCAGGAATAGCAGCAACAGCAAGAGCCACAGCAAACATTAGAGAATCTAACATATTAACTCCATGGAATAGGTTCATAACAAATATTAAGATACAAAGAACTATTATTCCAAGAGAAAGTTTTTTACCAAAGTTATCAAGAGAAACTTGTAATGGAGTAGTTTTTTCTTTAGTTGACTCCAATAATTGAGCTATTTTTCCAAGCTCTGTATTCATACCTGTAGAAGTAACTAAGATAACTCCTCTACCATAACTTACTAAACTACCAGAGAAAACCATATTTTTTTGATCTCCTAAAGCAAGTTCTTCAGCTTCAATAACTTCACTTCTTTTTTCAACACCTTCAGATTCTCCAGTAAGAGAACTTTCATTTACTAGTAAAGAGAAAGAATCTAAAACTCTACCATCAGCAGGAACTAAGTCTCCAGCTTCTATAAAAACGATATCTCCTGGAACTATCTCTTCAGAAGAAAGCTCAACTTTTTCTCCATCTCTTAAAACTTTTGTTTTAGGAGATGATAAACTTTTTAAACTATTGATAGATTCTTCAGCTTTTACATGTTGAACAGTACCTAAAATAGCATTGATAATAATAACAACAAGAATAACAATTGTACTTTCAATATTTCCTGAAACAGCAGATATAATTGAAGCAACTATTAAGATAATAACAAGAAAATCTTTAAATTGAGATAAAAACACAGCTAGTGTGCTTATTTTCTCCTCTTCATTTAATTGGTTTTTACCATACTTTTTTACTCTTTCTTGAGCTTCAGCTGTAGTCAGTCCTTTTTCAGTAACCTGAAGTTCTTTTAAAATTTCATCTTTTGATTTTGAAAAATAATTTTTCATAAATCCTCCTTCTATTTTAATAATTTACTTAACTAATAAAAAAAGACTTTTAATATAGAGCAAAAACTCTATATCAAAAGTCTTGTTACCTCTTGGGTATACAGTACCAGAAAGCCCGTGGCTCCGTGATGTTGATACTATATTTTTAACTACTCCCTTTCAATATAAGAAAAGTTCTATTAAGTTCTGATAAGATGATATCATAACTTATGAAAAATGTCAAGTAAATGTCAAAAATTTATTATCTTCCCCAAGTATCTGTATTTTTATTCCAAGAAGCAGCTATCTCAGCTTCCTCTTCAGTTAAATATTTTTCCTCTTTAGCTAACTCAAGTAGTGCTGTAAAGTTAGATAAAGTTTCCCATTTAATATTTTTCTCTCCAAAGTTTTTGTAAGCTTTATCAAACTCATAAGAGAAGATAGCTAATACTTCTACTTCACTAGCTCCTTCATTTCTTGCTGCTTCAACAGCTTTTATAGAACTTCCTCCAGTAGAGATTAAATCTTCAATTACGATAACTTTTTTACCTTCAAAGTCAGCTCCCTCTATTTGTCTTCCAGCACCGTGAGCTTTCTTCTCTCCTCTTATATAACTCATTGGTTTATTCATTTCTTGAGCTATAAAAGCTGCCCAAGGAATTCCAGCAGTTGCTGTTCCAGCTACTACATCAAAATCCTTTTCAGATAATTTTTTGATAAACTCATTAACAACAACTTGTCTTTCAACAGGGTATCCTATCATCTTTCTGTTATCACAGTATATTGGACTTTTAATTCCTGATACAAATGTAAATGGTTCCTTTACATTTAATTTTACTGCTCCTGTACTTAATAATGATTTTGCTACATCTTTTGCTCTACTCATGGTATTTAATTTCCCTCCCGTATCTTCCATAAAATTCTTTATTTAAATAAACTATTTGACCTCTTAAAATTGTAGTAAGCACTCTTCCCCCTCTATTAAATTTTTCATAAGGAGTCCAACTTGACTTACTTACTACATCATCTTCAGCTATAGGTGACTTATCATCTCTATCTACTATTACCAAGTCAGCATCATAACCTACAGCTATCTTTCCTTTATTCTCTATCTTAAATATCTCTGCTGGCTTACTACACATCACTTCAATAAGTCTTTCCATACTTATCTTACCTTCATCTACACCTTTTAACATCATCTCTAGAGAGTTTTCTACTCCAGGGATTCCAAAGGTAAGTTTAGCTAACTTCTCCTCTATTAAGTGAGGAGCATGGTCAGTTCCTATTGTATCAATTGTTCCATCTGCTAAAGCTTTCCAAAGAGCTTCATTGTCCTCTTTACTCTTTAACTCTGGCTTCATTCTTAAAAGCATAGAACTTCTCTCATCAGCATTCATATCATCTACATTTAGGAATAGGTGATGTGGAGTTACCTCTCCATACACTTTTAACCCCTTAGCCTTAGCCTCTCTTAACATCTGAGCTTCACTAGCTTTAGATAGATGACATAGGTATAGTGGCTTATCATATTTTTCACAAAGTTCAATAGCCTTAGCCACCATCTCCTCTTCAGCATGAACAGAGATTATTTTTGATTCTCTAAAGATATTCTCTATAACCTTATCATCAGTTATTAGCATATCCCCAGTGGACATATTTAAAAATATCTTAGTAGAAGCTGCCTTATCAATAACTTTCTTTATCTCTTCACTGTTATCATTTCTACTTCCACCAAAATTGAAACCATAGTCCACATATGATTTCCCTATCATCATATCTCTTTTTTCCTCAAATATATTAGCAGTAGTTACAGCTGGCATAGTGTTTGGCATATCTATAAAAGTTGTCACTCCACCTCTAGCACAAGCCATACTTCCTGTCATAAAATCCTCTTTTTGAGTAAGTCCAGGATCTCTCATATGACAGTGTGCATCTACTACTCCAGGTATTACCCATTTTCCCTCAGCATCTACTATTTCTAAGTGTCCACTTGGAATATTTTCAGCTATCTCTATTATCTTACCATCAGCTGTCAGTATATCTACAACTTTTTCAACTCCATCAATTAGAGTTCTACAATTTTTTATTAGCATAATCCTGCCTCTTTCATTCCTTCTAAGATTTCTGCCTCTACCATTGCTGCTGCTTTTGCTGGGTCTTCATTCTTAGTTATAGGTCTTCCTACTACTAAGAAATCACAACCATTTATAATTGCATCCTTTGGAGTCATTATTCTCTCTTGGTCGTTAGTTGCTGACCATTTAGGTCTAACTCCTGGACACACAGTTTTAAACTCTTTTCCACAAGTTTCTTTTATAAGTTTAGCTTCCCAAGGAGAGCAAACTACTCCATCTAGTCCAGATGTCTTTACAAGTTTTGCCCAGTTTAGAGCTAACTCAGCTAGAGAAAGTTTAGATTGGAAAGTCTCCTCTACATCTTCTACTGATAAACTTGTTAAAACAGTTACCCCTATTACTAAGTTCTCTTGGTTTACCTTTTTAACCTCTTCAGCTACCTTACTCATCATCTTTCTTCCACCACTAGCATGTACATTGAACATAAATACATTTTGCTTAGCAGCAAATACAGAAGCCATAGCTGTTGTATTTGGAATATCGTGGAACTTTAAATCTAGGAAAACTTTCTTTTCTTTAGCAGAAAGATACTCAATTATCTCCCCTTTAGAGTTTAAGAAAAGCTCTAACCCTACCTTATAAAAAGTTGCTCCATCTCCAATTTTTTCTACAAGCTCTTTAGCTTGCTCAGCTGTTGGGAAATCCAAAGCTATTATCATTCTATCCTTAGCACTATACATAAATTAAACTCCTTTTCTACTTTTATCTGTGAGCTGCTCCAACTAGCTCGCTTATATTTTCAAGTCCATTTTCTTCACAATATTTTTGTAATCCTTCAGCTATCTCCACAGCTAACATAGGATTAGAGAAAATAGCTGAACCTATTGATATCATAGAAGCTCCAGCCATTATAAACTCAAGGGCATCCTCTACTGAAGCTATTCCTCCCATTCCAATGATAGGAATATTTACTGCTTTATATACTTGATATACCATTCTTACAGCTACAGGTTTTACAGCTGGTCCAGAGAATCCACCAAAAGTATTTCCAAGTACAGGTTTTTTAGTTCTTACATCAATTACCATTCCAAGTAGAGTGTTGATAAGAGATACAGCATCAGCACCATTCTCCTCTACTATCTTAGCTATACCAGCTATATCTGTAACATTAGGAGAAAGTTTTACTACTAATGGTTTAGAAGTAACTTTTCTAACTTCTCTAGTTACTCTAGCTGCTACCTCTGGATTAGCTCCAAAAGCCATTCCTCCATCTTTTACATTTGGACAAGAGATATTTAGCTCAACTACTGCTATCTCAGGGATTTTATCCACTCTCTTAGCTATCTCAATATACTCCTCTACTGTTTTTCCATTGATATTGGCAATTATATTAGTAGTTATTCCAGCTGCCTTCATCTCTGGTAAGATGTGAGATTCAAAATAATCTACTCCAGGATTTTCTAATCCTACACAGTTTAACATTCCAGCAGGAGTTTCAGCTATTCTTGTTCCATAGTTTCCATCTCTTGGCTCTACAGTAAGTCCTTTTATTCCAATTCCACCTAATATATTAGGGTCAAAATAATCTTTATACTCAAGTCCAAATCCAAAACATCCAGATGATGTTACAATAGGGTTTTTAAAATCTACACCTAAAAATTTAGTTTGTAATCTATTCATCTCTTCCTCCAATAATTAATTTCCACAACAAGTTTCAGTTTTCTCTACAACAGGGTCAAAATCTACAATAGTTTCTGAGTCAAATACAGGTCCATCATGGCAAACTTTCTTCATTCCGAATTTTGTTTTTATTGAACATCCAACGCAAGCTTTTACTCCACAAGCCATTCTAGCTTCTAGAGAAATTTCACATTTAGTATCAAATTTCTTAGCTGTCTTAGCAACTGCTTCCATCATTTTTTGAGGTCCACAAGTAAATACCATATCATATTTTTTAGATTTCATTAACTCTTCCATCTTAACAATTACATTTCCATGTATTCCAACAGAACCATCATCAGTTGTAATATAGTTCTCTATTCCATCAAGATTAAAGTTTGACATAATCTCCATAGCCTCTTTATTTCTTCCACCAGCTATAAAAGTAACTTTATTGTTTTTAGAAAGTATCTCTATTAGTAGTTTCATTGGAGCCATTCCCATTCCTCCACCAACTACTAACAGTTCTTTTCCAGAAATTTCAGTAGTAAATCCTGTTCCTAATGGACCTTGAATATTGATGATCTCACCAACTTTCATAGCAGCTAAATCTTTAGTTCCTCCACCTTTAATTTCATAGTAGAACTCCAAAATATTATTCTCTTTATCAGTATAATGTAAACTTATAGGTCTTCTTAAAAAGAATACTCCATTTTTACATTGTAACATATAAAATTGTCCAGCTTTAGCTGCTTGAACAGTTTTATCCCCTTTTACTCTCATAAGGTAGTTATGCCCAGCAACAACTTTGTTTTCTAAAATTTCACAATTTTCTAAAAACATTTTTCCTCCCAAATTATAATATATTAAATTTATTTTATCTCTTTTCCGCAATAGTAACAGAATTTTCCAAAATCCTTAACAACAACTTTGTTAGTAGTTTCTTCAAAGTGAGTAACACACTTAGGATTATTACAAACTGTTAAGAAATGTTCCTCTACTTTTTCTTGCTCTACTTTAGTAGGAGCAGTAGAATCTTTTAATCCCATAGCAAGAGCATACATAGCTTCTCTAGTAGGAACACCATTAGCTGCTTGCTTAAAATATAGAGCATGTTTAGTATCATCTAAATCTATATTTATCTCATCTACTCTTGGTAATGGATGTAAAATTATCATATGCTTTTGACATTTTCCTAAGATTGTATCCTTAGAAATCTTATACACTCCACTTACCTTATTATACTCCTCTATATCATCAAATCTCTCTCTTTGAATTCTTGTCATATAAAGTACATCTATCTCTTTTAAAATAGGCTCATACTCAGAGCAGATATGATATTTCATTCCCTTTTGGTCTAACTCTTTTGTTATATACTCAGGAATTTGTATAGAGTCTGGAGCTACAAAATAAAATTCTCCACCAAACATCTCTAATGCTTTAGTAAGAGAGTGAACAGTTCTACCATATTTCAAATCTCCAACAAAGGCAATTTTTATATTTTCAATTCTACCAAGCTCCTTTTTAATAGTAAAAAGATCTAAAAGAGTTTGACTTGGATGTTCATTTGCTCCATCTCCAGCATTTATAACAGGATTTTTTGAAATTTCAGAAGCAAATTTTGCTGCTCCTTCAATATAGTGTCTCATAACAATAACATCAGAGTATGCTTCTACCATCTTTATAGTATCTCTTAATGACTCTCCTTTTTTCAAAGAAGTAGCATCTGGAGAATCAAATCCTAGTACCTTTGCTCCTAGTCTATAAGCTGCTGATGTAAAAGATAATCTTGTTCTCGTTGAAGGCTCAAAGAATAAACTCCCTACAATCTTCTTATTAGCCAACTCTGGTTCTAAATTTTCTGAAAGTTGATTAGCTACATCTAATACTTCTAAAATCTCCTCTTTTGTTAAATCTTTGATAGATATGAAATTCTTCATTTCTACTCCCTCCTAGTATAATGTATAAGATTAGGCCATAAAAAAAGGAATGTAACTGTCTTTAAAAGACAGGCTTCATTCCTTTAATATCTCTTTGTTTAATATAAATTTTGAAAAATATAAAATAATTAGAAAATAATGTAAAAATAGAATGAAATATCTTAAGTTTATCTCTAAAATTTCTCATTACTACTCCTCCTTACTTTCTACATATATCTTTATTATGATAACATATTTTTCAATTTTTTTCAAGAAGTTAATTTAATATTTGTTACTTTTTTAAAAGATTAATAAGTTGTGTCTTATACTTATCAAAATTTTCAGCTAAGTCCTCTATCTGTTTTTTATTAAGTTTAACAGTTTTTTCAGTAGTAGGAACATTTTTAAAAGCAGGGTCTATTTCTATATCTGTAACTGGGAACATATAATTTTCTTTACTCATAATTTTTTGGAAATCATCACTAAGAACTCTTTCCATAAAATTTTTAGCTCCCTCTTTAATCTCTTTTTTATTGACAAGGGCAGCTCCCTCTGATATATAAAACTTCCATCTTCAATTAAAAAGCTATCATATTTAGCAGAGTCTTCTCCTACAAAGAAAAGATTACTAGTTGCATATCCTAACATTATAGGAGCTTCTCCCACAGTAAACTTAGCAAAAGCTTCACTCCATCCAGGTTCTACACTATAAATAGAAGGTTTTAAACTTTTCCAAAATTCTAACCAATTTTCTCCATAAAGAGCGATACTCCATTGTAAAGCTTCCTCTCCAGTAATAGATACTTTTGGATTTTCAATAATAACTTGCTTACTTAATTTTCCCAATTCATTTAAAGATTTTGGAGGATTAGGAATAACTTCTTTATTATAATTAAAAGCAAGTAATCCATAATCCATTGGAGTTATATACTCACTACTCATTTTAAATCTCTCATCTTTAATATTTTCAATATTTTTAGGAGTGTATGGAAGAATAAGCCCCTCTTTTCTAGCCATCTCTGTAGTTAACTCAGTAAGTCCCACTACAATATCAGCTTTAGGACGTTTTTTTTCAAGTTTTAATCTACCAACCAATCCATCAATAGATATGAACTTAATAGTATCCCCTGTTTCCTTTTTAAAAATTTCTCCATACTCTTTTTCTATCCACTTCATAGAGCTTGGACCATAAATTGTTACTTCCTCAGCACTTACAATAGTAGCTCCTCCTACTAGTAAACACCCTAATAAAATTTTTTTCATCTTTTCTCTCCTTTCCTTTCTAGCATTACCTAGATAGGTTCTGACGGTCGAACATTAATTCCTCTCAGCATAATAGCTCCCGTTGTCAATTTTAATTATACAATATTTTTTCATATAATTGAACTAGATAAATTTAAAAAATAAAATAATTATTTAAAAAATATATAAAAATAATTTTTTATTGACAAAATTTCTTTAGTGGTTTATAATCAGTTAAATAAATTGATGAGGGAGGGAAAGATAATGTTTATGATGATGAACCTAAGGAATACTGCATTACATTTGAATAATTTACTTAATAAATTCCAAGATAAAAGGGTTCTATTATAATTGACATTATTTTTTAATATATCTATAAATTTTATAAAAATGTTAATTAAAGCACTAATTCTTTTATAGGAATTGGTGCTTTTTTATATTTAAATTTTAAGACATCAGGAGGGATTTTTATGAACAAATTTTTAAAAGTTTTAGCAATGGGAGCATGTATGGCTATGTTTATCTCATGTGGAGAGAAGAATGAGCAAGCTTCTTTAAATTTAAATAAGGTATATAGTGTTGGAACAAATGCTGAATATCCACCATTTGAATATTTAGAAGATGGAAAGGTAACAGGATTAGATGCAGATATTATAGAGCTTATTTCAAAGAAAACTGGAATAAAATATGAGTGGAAAAATATGAATTTTGATGGACTTATCCCAGCACTTCAAACTAAAAAAATAGATGTGGCTATAGCGGGAATGAGTATTACTCCAGAAAGAGCAAAAGCAGTTAATTTCTCTATTCCATATCTTACTTCAAATGTAACATTTATTGCAAATAAAAAGAATCCAATTAATGGAGAAGAGGATTTAAAGAATAAAACATTTGGTGCTGAGCTTGGAACAACTAAGGAAGCTGTAGCTAGAAAGATTGAAGGGGCAACTGTAGTTCCATTTGCTTCAAATACTGCAGCTTTAGTAGCTTTAAAAAGTGGAAAAATAGATGGAATAGTAGTAGATGAAAGTGTAGCTAAAAGCTTTATTGAAAAAAATAGTGACTTAGAAGTAGCAGCTACTTTAGATGGAGAACCAAAAGCTATAGCTTTTAATAAAGATAGTGAAGTTTTAAAAGAGATTTTTGATAAAGCTTTAAAGGAGTTATTGGAAGATGGAACAATAGAAAAATTGAAAAATAAATATGGAGTATAAGTGAGAGGTGAAAAGTTATTATGAAAGAGAAATTTTCATTTACATCTTATGTAGTAGATATTGATATAAAATCATTATTAAAAAATGAGTTGAAAAATTATAAAAAAGTATTGGTAGTTACAGGAGAAAAATCTTTTAAGAGTATTGAAGAAAAATTGTCATATGCTTTAAAAAATACTGAGAGTAAGATAGTAAATTATGGTGGAGAGTGTTCATATGACAATGTGGAAAAAATTTTAAAGAGTACGAAAGATGAGAGTTATGATCTCATTTTAGGAGTTGGTGGGGGAAAGGCTCTTGATAGTGCCAAAATAATAGGATATAAGTTAGGATTACCAGTAATAACTATACCTACAATTGCTTCTACTTGTGCTGCAACTTCCTCACTTTCTGTTGTATATAAAAATGATGGAAGTTTTTTAGAGATAGCTGAATTTCCATCTCCTGCTATAAAAACTTTTATAGATTTAGAAACTATAAAGAAAGCACCAAATAAATATATTTGGGCAGGAATAGGAGATACTTTAGCAAAGTTTTATGAGGTAGATTTAAAATATAGATATACTTTAAAAAATAAAATAGAGATTAATTATCCAAGTAGATGGGCTAAAGAATCTAGTGTTTTATGTAGAGAGATGATATTAAAATATGGAGAAGCGGGACTGTATTCAAAAAAAATAGATGAAGGATTTAAAAAAGTTGTACTTACTATAATTGTTAATACAGGAATGGTGTCAAATTTAGTAAATGAAGAGTTAAATGGAGCTATAGCACACTCTGTATGTTATGGACTTGGAAATGTACCTACTATTGAAAAAAATCATCTTCATGGAGAGATGGTAGCCTATGGAATTTTAATACAATTACTTTTAGAAAAAAATATAGAGGAGTATAATACTCTTATAGCATTTTATAGAAAGTTAAATTTCCCTACAAAATTAAGTAAATTTATCTCTTTAAAAGATTTTGAAAAAGTAGGAGATAAAATAGTAGATATAATAATAAATTCTGTGGATATTCCTTATCTACTAAAGATGGGATTTATATTGACAAAGGAAGATTTGAAAAAAGCTTTATTATTTGAGAATTAAGGTGATATAATGAGAGAATTTATAGCTAATAAATTTAAAGTAAGAAACTATTCTATGGGGGATAAATTAAAAAAAAGTTCAGCTGAGTATTCTAATATTAATTTAGGAATAGGTGATTTAGATATAACTACAGATGATATAGTAGTTGAGAAAACAATGGTAGATACTTTTAATGGACACACACACTATACCAATCCTTTTGGAGAGCTTGAACTTAGAGAGGAGATAGTAAAATATCACAAAGAAAATTATACTAATTATGAATTTGAATCTTCTGATGTATTTATAACAACAGGAGCATGTCATGGATTATACTTAGCTTTTAAATCTATTTTAGAAGAGGGAGAGGAGATAATTCTATTTGCTCCTTTCTTTCCAATTTATGTTGATCAAATAAAATTATCAGGAGGAGTTCCTAAAATAGTTTATACTAAAATGGAAAATGGCTTTCAAATTGAAAAAGATGAATTAGAAAAGAGTATTACTTCTAAGACAAAAGCTATTGTAATAAATACTCCTTCTAATCCAACAGGTGTTTGTTATAATGAAAAAAGTTTAAATATTATAAAGGAAGTGGCAGAAAAGTATGATCTTTTAGTAATAGCAGATGATGTGTATGATTTCTATTCCTATGAAAATAAGTTTACTCCGATATTTACTCTACCTGAAATGGAGAAAAGAACACTATCTATTTGTAGTTTTTCTAAAGATTTTGCTATGACAGGTTGGAGAATAGGATATGCTATTTCTAAAGTTCCTAATTTAATTGAAACTATGGAGTATATAAATGAAGGAATAATTTACAGTGCTCCATCTATTTCTCAAAGAGCAGGATTACATGCATTACAAGATTTTAAAAGAATAAAGGATAAGTATGTGGGGTTATTTAAAGAGAGAGTAGAGTATGCATATGAAAGAGCTAAAAATATTTCATACTTAGAAGTCTTTAAACCACAAGGGGGAATATATCTTTTTATTAATGTAGAAAAAACTGGAATGAGTAGTGCTGAGTTTTGTGATCTGGTTTTTGACAGATTAAATATAACTTTATTAGATGGAAAAACTTTTGGGGGAGATGGCTTTGTAAGAATAGCTTGTACTTTAGATATTGAAATATTAAAGGAAGCATTTGATAGATTAGAAAATTTATATTTTTAAAGTAAATAAAAATTTAGTTTATTAAGAGTTAAAATTAAGAATGACTTTCGTTCAAAGAATAAAGAGCAAGTATGGCTC
>DXSD01000035.1 GCA_019410665.1 Fusobacterium sp. | reverse complement strand
TCGCTAGTGCTTACGCAATGCTCATTACAGTAAATTTTTTTCCTTTTTCTTTACTATTATTTTATCCCAATTTCAATTTAAGAAATTTTTTAGAATAGATAATAAACTTCTCCTTATATTATTAGGTGATTTTATTTATGATTTTTTATACAAAGAGCCACAGCTCCAAAGAATCCAGAGTTTTCTCCTAAATCTGGAGAAACAATATACTCATCAATCTTTTTAAAAATAAGATCATTTTTTACATAACCATTTAATAGCTTCATAACAGCTTTTCTTATAGTAGGGAAAAGGTGCTTATTTTTCATAACATCTCCCCCTAAGATTATCTTCTCAGGAGATACTACAAGGATATAGTTAACAAGGGCATGAGCTATGTAGTAAGCTTCTAACTGCCAAGCAGGATGATCAGAAGATAATCTATCCATTGTGCAATCCCATCTTTTTTCAATAGCAGGTCCAGAAGCCATTCCCTCTAAACAGTTTCCACCATGGAAAGGACAGTTTCCTGTAAATTTATCTCTAGGGTGTCTACTTACAAATATATGTCCCATTTCAGGGTGCATAAGTCCATGTATAATTTTCCCTTCAACCATTGCTCCTCCACCTACCCCATTTCCAATAGTTAGATAGATAGCATTTTTAACCTTTTTAGCAGCTCCCCAAACACTTTCACCTAAGAGAGCAGCATTTATATTTGTATCTAAGAATACTGGAACATTTAAAGCAGATTTAAGTGTTCCCATAATATTATAATCTCTCCATGCTTCTTTAGGAGAGGAAGTTATGTAACCATAAGTAGGAGAGTCAGGGTTTAAGTCTAAAGGACCAAAACAACCTATTCCTAAAGCAGAAATTCCTTTATTTTTAAAAAATTCTATTACAGAAGGAATTGTTTTCTCTGGGGTTTCTGTTGGAAAACTTACTTTTTCTAGTGTATTTCCATTTTCATCAGTAATTCCACAAATAAATTTTTTTCCACCTGCATCAATAGCTCCAAATTTCATAAAAATCTTCCTCCTTAAATAAAGTTTCTTATAATACATTGTACCACATATAAGGAGTTTTTTTTAAAAAATTTATAAAATTTTTATTTCGGTTCAAAAACAAAGTCTTTGGTAAAATACACTTTAATATTTTTATTTCTATAATATATAGGATGGAATTTCCATTGTCTTAGAGCCTTTTCTACCTCTTTATCAAAACCAAATTTCGGATGGGATTTAACTAAAGTGATTTTTTCTATATCTCCCTTTAATCCAACTAGAAATCTAGCTGTGATAACAACCTTCTTTTTATACCTAATTCTTTCAGCTTGAATAGGGTAATCTGGATCAACCTGTTTAAGAATTTTGTACTCTATACCATCAGAAGAGGAAGCTGTAAATATTCCATCTGTACCAACACTAAAGTTTCCACTTGCTAAAATCTCCTCCTCAGCTGTAGGAGCAGAGGATTTTTTCTCTTGGTTAGGAGTAACCTTATTAGGAGTTGTAACAGGTTCAACTCTCTTTTCCTCAACTTCTTTCTTTTCTATTTTTTTCTTTTTGTCTTTTATCTTACTTTTTGCATCAGGTTTAACAATCTCTTTTTTCTTAACTACCTCTTTAGGAGGCTCCACTCTCTTCTCTTTAACTTTTTTCTCCTCTTTAACTGGAGCAGGAGGGGAAACAGGGGCACTTGTAGCTTTTTTAGCAACAGGACTTTTTATCTTAACAGATATAGGGGCACTATTACTTTTAAAAGATACAGGGGCATCCCCCTTTACTCCAATCTCATTAACTAAAAATAGAGAAAGGTGTATAGCTAAAGCTAGGAGAAAAAAATAAAAAATATTATCTTTTTTACTCATAGAAGTTTATTCCTAAATTTTCTACACCAGCATTTTTAACTTTAGAGACTGTATCCATAATAACCTGATATTTTAAATCTTTATCCCCAGAAATAGTAACCTCTTTAACTCCTTGAAGTAGAGTAGATAGATTTTCTATCTCAATAGGTTGATTAACTCCATTTTTAATAATGAAGTATTTTTCATTTTTATCTATTACAATCTCAATACTTTTGCTCTCTTGAGATTGTGTTTCAACATTTGCACTAGGTAGATCTATATCAATATTTCCATACTTATTAAAAGTTGTAGAAACCATAAAAAATATTATAAGTAGAAAAACAACATCAATAAGTGGGGTTAAGTCCATAGCAGTAATTCCCCTTTTTTTTCTGAATCTTCCCATATGATCACCTATTTTTTTCTCAATATATTAATTAAAGTAGTAGTTATCTTATCAATATCCCCTTCAGCATTTTCAATTTTTTTAGTAAATATATTGTAAGCGAAGATAGTGGGAATAGCTATAAATAAACCACTAGCTGTGGTAATAAGAGCTTCTGATATTCCAGCAGCTACAATAGTAGGATCTCCAGCACCAAAAGAAGCTAGATTTTTAAAAGCTTTAATCATTCCTGTAACTGTACCAAGTAAACCTACCATAGGAGCTGTGTTTCCTATTATTCCAAGAAGATGTAATCTATTTTCAAGGGCTCCTATCTCATCAAAGGCTATCTCTTTTAGAATTTGATCGAAATAGTGGAAATCTCCTCCCTTTTCACAACGTTTTAAAAACTCTTTAACAACATATCCTACTGAGTTTCTTTCCTTTTCACAGATATTAATAGCTCCATCAATATCTCCCCTTTGAACAGAGGCAACAACATCTTTCTCAAAGTTTTTATTGTGACTTCTCTCTTTTTTAAAGAAAAAGAAACTTCTATCTAAGATAATAGTTAAAGCAGTAAGAGACATCACCAAAAGAATCCACATTAATGGTCCACCAGCCTCTAAATAGTACTTCATAATAAATTAATCCTCCTTAATATTTAAAAATTAAATTTTAGATTTACAAAATAATGAATAAAAAAGTAGGATACCATAAAAATGGCATCCTATAACATAATACTATTATTTCAAATAAAAGTCAAGTACAAAAAATTGATGAGTATTATATTTTGTATAGCAAACAAAAATAATAGAATAGATTATATTTAAAATGTATGTCCTAAATATAGTTCAAATATAGGAGAAGATCTATCAATATTATTTGAGACCATAAAAGTCACAGGACCTAAGAAGGTATCCCAACCAATTCCCCCACCATATCCATACTTTTTATCTTCCCAAAGCTCACTATGCTCTTGGAAAGGAAGATCCCCCTCTGAGTAGGTAAGAACATTATAGATACCTAAAAGGTGGAGAGTATCAGTTAAGCTATATTTAAGACCAACACTTCCCACATAGAACTCGTCAGCATATCTTCCCATAATAGGAAGCCCTGTAAAGGCATAACTTATCTCAGAACCTTTGGTTCCTCCAACTCTAAAAAGTTTATTGTAACTTATATTTTCTCCAGAGATTTTTCCTAAACTTCCTCCTAAAGATAGAGAGAGCTTGTTTTTAATCAAAGGAAAATTAGTAGAGAGAGCTCCAGAAAATCCGTGATATTCACTTTTACTATCTATCTCCTCTCCAGCAAAAGATATTAAAAGTAATGAGGTTCCTTTAGAAGGAAAAGCCTTATTATCTAAACTATCATAGAAAATAAATGGTTTGAGATGTACAAACTGGTTGTTTCCTTGTAAATTATTATATCTATTATTCCCTTCATAGTAATCAGTCTGATAATTTTCATATCCCAATTTAAGTCCTGAAACAACATTGTTAGCAAAGGTAGTACCTAAAGATAGTTCTCCACTAAAGATTTCACTTTTATAAGTTGATATTTTATCCCCATGATTATATATAAAGTATGGGAAATTTTTATACCCAATATCATATGAACCTAAAAGTTTAAATTTTCCAATTTCATAGAAAGATAGGGAGTTAATATTAAACTTTGGAAATTTTGATATCTCTGCAGTGAGAGTATAATTTTGAGTCCAAGTACCAAAGTTAGGAACAGTAGTAGCTATTTTAACTGAAGCACCATAGTCAGATATATAGTTAAGGGAGCTACCTACATTGATACTGTCTTTCTCTCTAATTGTAAAAGTAAGTTCATTATCTTTAACCTCGTAATAAACCTTTTCTACATAAGGAATAGCATAGATTTTTTTAGCCCAAAGCTCTAGCTCCTCTTTACTGTAATTTATACCATTTTTATTAGGGGCTAGATTTCTAACTTTTTTCTCAGTTAAAATGGAATTTCCCACTAACTTTATCTTAGAAATCTCAAAGTTTTTCTCCTTTAGTTTTCTAGCTTTTTGCTCTTGAAACTCCTTAGTAAAGGATAGGTTTTTTAAAAGGTAATCAAATTCCAATGTAGCCTTCTCTCCCTCACTAACTAGGGAGTCTAAATTGGAAAAATCTATGGTATTATGTTCTTTTACATCTGGAACTATTAAAATATCAGCTAACTTTTTTTGAAATTTAATATTTTTATTTCCATTATAAGTGGATATCTTATCAAGAACAGCTATTACATTGGAGTTACTTCCTATTTCAGAGGGGTTAGCCCCTATATCTACAGCTATAACAATATCAGCTCCCATATTAATTGCTGTATCTACTGGAATATTATTAGTTACTCCTCCATCTACATAGTAGTTTTCTCCATCTTGAACTGGCTCTAAAAAACTAGGGATAGCCATACTTTTGAAAGTAGCAAGAGCTAGATCCCCCCTATCAATTACAACCTCTTTCCCACTATTTAAATTTGTGGCTATAGCTCTATAGGGAATAGGGAGCTTATCAAAAGTTTCAATATTTTCAGCTCTACTAAAAATATCTTTCAGTTGTAAATAGATATACTCGCCATTTAAAAATCCCATGGGAAGAGATAGGTTTAATTCCTTATCTATACTAACTTTAAAGGGGTACTTCTCACTTATATACTTGTCCTCTATAGTTCTTAGAGATCTATCCTTATCATTGTTCATAAGAGTTAAAAAGTTCATCTCTAAAATAATTTTTTCAATCTCATCTGGAGAGTAACCAACTGAGTACATAGCTCCAATAATACTTCCAGCACTTGTTCCAACTATAAAGTCTATTGGAATTTGATACTCCTCTAAAACTTTTAAAACTCCGATATGTGCAGCTCCCTTTGCTCCTCCTCCACTTAGAACTAAGGCAATTTTGGGGCGTGAGTTCTTAAATTCTCCATCTTTCAACCCTTCAGAGTTACTTTTTTCAATCTTTTCCTTTAAATTTTCTAAGCTTTTAGCTTTTTCCATTAAAAACTCAATCTCTTTATCAATAGCCTCTATCCTCTGCTCTTTACTTTTATACTCTTGGGAGAAAAGAGAGAAAGAGAGAAAAATAAAGAGCAATATTTTATAAATCATAGTTCCCCCCCAACTTAATCTATTTTTTCACTAAATTCATTTGTTCGTGTTAAAATATCATTATATTTCCTTTTGAACTTCAGAAATCTACTATTATTTAGATTATGAGTATTATTTTTACTAGAGATAACTCTAAAACTATAAATATAACCATTTAATTCTGCTTCTAATTTTTTAACTGCTCCCTCAAATTGAGGAATAGCTTCATTTATATTACAGCCTTTTAATTCTATAAAGAATGCTTTTTTATCATCATCATTTAGAACTAGAAAATCACAAGATTTTTCATTTTTTATAATATTCCCATCTAATTGATACTGTCTTACTTTTTTTCTATTGTTATTGTTAAGTATATGCTTTCTTGAAGTTCCTCTATCTTTTGAAACGATTATTTTTGCTCTTATTTCACATAAACTTTTATTAGATTCTAGTAACATTATGACCACTCTTCCAATTTTAATAGATCATCATAGTTTTTATTTATCACATTTGAAATTTCATCTATAACTTCATTCTTTATACATTTTATTTCAATATCTTTACAATCTTCATTTTTTCCATTTTTTAAAAAATAAGAGGAAAAGTTATTGAAATCTAACCAAAACTCCTTATCTACTATTTTATTTATTGATTCTTCTTTATCATTATAACGAAAATAAAGATCTCCAGCATAGAGTAAAGTGTTTAATGTTCCTAAAACATAGGGACTATGAGTAGTTATTAGAATATTATTTCCACTATTTTTAACCATACTTAAAAATTCTATTACTGATTTTTGAGCATTTGGAAATAGATTTGATTCAGGCTCCTCTATTATAAAGTATGCTTTTTTATTATTTAAAAGATAGTAGAAAAGGGTATTTAAAATCCATAAAACTTCTTGTTGTCCAGAAGAAGCAAAATTTATTTTAACATAGTTTTTAGAATTATTTAGTTGTAATCTTTCTTCTCCAGCTATATTAATATAATCTCCTTTTAAAATTGTTCTTATTAATTTAGCTGCAAATCTTAATTTATTTTCATCTATTTTAATATTTGTCATTCTTTTTATATCAGTAATCATGTTGTCCAAAGTATCATTAAAGTTAATCTTTAACTTCAAAATATTTTCAAGGTAACTTTGAGTACAATAATCTATACTTTTTTTCTGACTATCCTCCATAGAACTATATATATAGTTTAATTGAGAACTTAATAGGGTTATCATACTTCTTCCTGCAGGAATATATATTATATCGAAATCATCATTAAAAATACTATTTATTTGGAATTTTAATTCTTCCATACTTATAGTTTCCTCTTTATTGATTTTTTCTAATTTTTTTATCTTATTTATTAAGCCATCACTAAACTCTATCCATATATAGTTTGGACTTTTATCACCCTCTTTTAAAGATATCTTTATAAATAGATCGTCACTGTATGAGTAAAATAGAGACATATCACTAGGCATTGCCCATGTACTGCCAAATACTTGTAAGAAATTTAATCTAATTTCCTTTATTAATCTATTTTTTAAGGAAGATTTAATTTCGTCTACACTAAAGATTCTTTTTTTTACAAGAGAACTTAAAAGATTTTTTATATTTTTGAAAAAAAATATACTTTTAGCAATAGTACTCTTTCCAGAAGCTTGTTGTCCAGTAAAAACCATGAACTCCTCAATATTTAAAGAACATTTATCTATAGGTCCAAATTTATTTATTTCTATTCTTTGCATGTACTCCTCCATAATTTTTTTATTATTTTATTATACCATATTAGAAAGTTATTTCACAGAGAACACTTTAAAAACTTCTAGCTTAATTTTAATAAATATGTTATTATTATATCATAAAAAAATTAAACTAGGTAGTCTATTTTTAAAGGGGATGTTTAAATGACACAAAAAAACAGGAGTACAATAATAAGATTTAAGATACTTCAAGTAGCTCTAAATGAATTTGCTAACCATAGCTATGAAAAGTCATCTATCAATAGAATATGTACAGAGGGAAATATATCAAAAGGGGTAATGTACCATCATTTTAAAGATAAAGATGAGTTGTATCTACTATGTGTAAGATACTGTTATGATACTATGCTGGATTATTATAAAAATAAAATGAGTGAGGAAAAGGATTGGAAGGAGGAGATTAAAAAATTCTTAGATATAAAATACCATTTTTTTAATGAGAATCCCATACTTCACAAGATATTTTATAATACTCTTTTTAAGATGCCTGAACATTTAAAGGATGAGATAAAGAGGATAAGTAAAAAATTAGATGATTTAAACTATGAATTTTCTATGAATATTTTAAACAAGATTGAGATAAGACATGGATTGAAACCTGAGGAGATAATATTTTTATTAGATGCTGTTCAAAATATGTTAAATGAAAAGTTCTATGGAAAGGGAAGTACCCCTGAAGAGATAGAGAAACTCTCTGAGGAGTATGATAAGACAACAGAGAAATGGATAGATATTATGTTGTATGGTATTTTAGAAAGATAGTAGAATATGTTGAACAAGAGATGAAAATTTGTTGAGAGTATAGAGAAAATCAGCGTTTAAAAATATCTTGACAAATTTTTTAAAAAGATATATACTCAATAAAAAGTAGACTATGTAGTCTAAAAAGGAGAGGGTTATGAAATTAAAAACTTTATTAATTTTTCTTTCGTTACTCTTGGTGGGATGTAGTAATACCCAAGTGGAAAAAGAGAAGCTTGTAAGTTCCCAAGAGGAGAGAGAGTATTTAGCTAAATATGGACCTACACTATCATTAAATGAAGTTGTGGAGATAGCTAGAGAGAGAAACTTAGATTTGAGAATAAAAAAGCTTGAAAGTGAGATAGCTACATTGGACAAAAAGATAGCCTTTGGGAACTTCTTACCTTCTATTACCTTAGGGGGAAGTTATACTAGGATGGACGATAATATAGATATAGAGATGGGCCTCCCTCAACTACCAGCAGGATCGCCAATACAACTTCCATCTTCTATTGATGCAAGACTTATAGATGAAAGTTTTCATACTACAGGGGTAGCTGCTCAGATACCTATATTTGTTCCATCTACTTGGTATCTATACAGTGCTAGACAAAAGGGTGAGGATATAAGTAAATTAGCTGAGAGCTTTGCTGATAAGATGTTACAACTTCAAGTGATGAGTGAATATTTCTATATACTTTCTCTTGAATCAGAGAGAGATACCCTTATAAATAATCTAAAATCTTCTCAAGAGTTAGAGAAAAAAGTTGAGATATCTTTAAAGGTAGAGGGAGTTTTAGAGTGGGAGTTACAAAAGGTTCAAGCTTTAGTAGAGAGTCAAAAAATAGCTTTAGATAGAAATGCTAGAGATTTGAGAATAGCTAAGATGAACTTAAAAAGAACTTTAAATCTAAATATGCAAGAGGATATAAAGTTGGAGAAAATAGAGAGTGAAAATGTAGCCTTACCTACTTTAGAGGAGTGTATATATACAGCTCTAAATGGAAATGAGATTTTACAGATGAGAGAGAAGGGGCAAGAGATAAACGAGGATTTAAAAAAGATAGCTATTACTAATTTTTTACCTAAGATAGTTTTAGGTGGAGGATATATTAATAATAGTAATCATACTCTAGCAGACCCTGATTTCCTTTTTGGAAATGTAAGTGGGGTAATCTCTGTGTTCAATGGATTTAAAAACATCAATGAGTATAAGAAAGCTGTAAGAAAAGAAAAAATTGGAGAGTTAACTTTGGAAAAGCAGTTTATGACCACTGTACTAGAGGTAACAAAAGCCTATGAAAATGTAAAAACTACTCAAGAGCTTTGGAATATGGCAAAACTTAATTATGAGGCAGAGATTGGTAAATTAAGACAAAGAGAAATAGAGAGAAGAGTGGAAATGATAGGGGATGAGGAGTATTTTAAAGCTCTAGCAGAGTACAATGCAGCCTTAAGTTTAAAAGAGAAGATACAGTATCAATATGAATTAGCTTTGGGAGCACTTAGTATAGCAATGGGAGAAGCCCCATTAAAAGGAGGAAAATAGAAGATGAGATTAAAAATTGTAATATTGATGTTAGGGATTTTATTAGTTGGTTGTGAAAAAGAGGTAAAAGAGATAGTAAGACCTGTACAAACTATTACAGTAACTTCACTTCCTCAAAAGTTATACTATGAGTACCCAGCAATTGTTACAGCTGGGAATGAGTCTATCCTATCATTTAAGGTAGCTGGACCTATTGAAAAGATGGAAGTAGAGATAGGAAGCTTTGTAAAAAAAGGTGATGTAATAGCTAAAATGGATACTAGAGATTATGAAGTGCAATTAAAAGCCTTTGAAAATAAGAGTAAAGTGGCTAAAAATGCCTATGAGGCATCTAAGGCAGTAGCTGAGAATGCTAAAAAGCAATTTGAAAGAGTTGAAACTTTATATAAAGAGAAAGCTATACCTAAAAAAAGTTATGATGAGGCACTAGCAGCGGTAAAAGCAGCAAGTGCTGGAGAGTTAGCAACATTCTCACAATATCAAGAAGCTCTTCAAGGGGTAGAGAATTGTAAAAATCAACTTAAGGATACAGTTTTAAAAGCGCCTTATGATGGATATATCAATAAAAAATTTGCTGATGAGGGAAATGTAGTAAAAGGAGGAATACCTGTAGTAGCTATAGCCTCAACTGGAGAGAAACAAGTTAAGATAAGTGTTTCTGAAAGAGATATAAAAAATATTGAAAATAGTACTGGAGAGTTTATTTTAAATAATCAAAAATATAAATTAAAAGTAGCAGAGATAGGAAAAGCTAAGAATATAGGAAAACTAACTTATCCAGTAGTATTTAATTTTGAAGAGAAAAATCCAAACCTTTTGATAGATAGTATGGGAATAGTAAAATTAGCTAGTGATACAGAGGGAAGAAAAGAGTTGATACTTCCTGTGGAGTCTATCTTTGAAAAGGATGGAAAGAGTAGAGTGTGGATATATAATAATGGTGAGGTTACAAGTAAAGAGGTAGTGATGATAGCTCCTTATGACAATGGAAAGGTAATAGTTGAAGGTGTGAGTATAGGTGAAAAAGTTGTCACTAGAGGGGTACATGAATTAAGTGAAGGACAGAGGGTAAATGAGTTACAACCATTTACTGATTCAAATGTAGGAAATGTATTATAGGAGGGAGATATGAAAATTATAGATTACTCAATTAAAAATACTATAGTTGTAAGATTTTTAGTTTTCCTTCTTGTGATAGGAGGACTTTTTTCCTACAATAAATTAGGTAAGTTAGAGGACCCAGAGTTTAAGATAAAAGAGGCACTTGTAATAACTCTATATCCAGAGGCTGATGCTCATACTGTGGAGTTGCAGGTGACAAATAAGATAGAGGAAGCTGTAAATAAACTTCCTAACATAGACTTTATTCAATCGGTGTCAAAACCTGGATACTCAGAGGTAAAAGTTAAATTAGATGAGGGTATTCCAGCAGATGAGGTAGAACAGTACTGGGATAACTTAAGAAGAAAAGTAAATGATGCAAAACTATTTTTACCAGTGGGGACACTTCCATCTTTGGTTTTAGATGATTATGGTTCAGTATATGGTATGTTTTTAGCTGTTACAAGTGACGGGTACTCATATTCTGAGTTACAAAAATATACTGAATATATTACTAAGGAGTTAAACTCTATCTCTGGTATTACTCAAGTAGCTCAATTTGGTAAGGTAAATGAAGCTATTGAAGTGATAATCGATAGGGAAAAAGTAGCAGAGATGGGATTGAATACTAAGCTTATAGCTGCTTCACTAATTACTGAAAACCTTATTTCAGGGGGAGGAACGATAGATTATGGAAATTTAAGATTACCTATAAGATTTACAAATGAGATAAATAATTTAAAGGATTTAGAAAATCTTGTGGTATTTTCTAAAAAACTCCCTGATGGTAGTGATCAGATAATAAGATTAAAGGATATAGCTACTCTACAAAAGGGTTATGTGGAACCTATAACTCAAAAGATGTATTTTAATAATAAGATGGCTATGGGAATATCACTTTCTCCAGAGAAGGGAACCAATGTTGTAGAGACAGGGGAAAGGATAGATGAAAAAATAGAGGAGTTAAAAGAGAAACTTCCAGTGGGAATAAATATAGAGAAGGTTTACTATCAACCAGATTTAGTAACCTCAGCAATTGATACCTTTGTTGTAAACTTGATAATGTCAGTTGTAACAGTTGTAGGAGTACTACTTTTTACTATGGGAATGAGAAGTGGACTTATTATAGGTAGTGGACTTGTTCTATCTATATTAGGAACATTGATTTTTATGTATGGTATGAATATAGATATGCAAAGAGTATCTCTAGGTTCATTTATCATTGCTATGGGAATGCTTGTGGATAATTCCATAGTTATAGTAGATGGTGTATTGGTAAGAAGAAGTAAGGGGATGGAGATGGAAGAGGCTTTGAAAGAATCTACTTATAAGCCAGCTATACCACTATTGGGAGCAACAGTAATAGCAGCCTTAGCCTTTTTACCAGGAACACTTATGCCAACATATGTTGGTGAATATGTAAGTTCATCTTTCTGGGTAATAGGTATATCATTGATGTTAAGTTGGGTACTTTGTCTTACTCAAACCCCTGTATATTGTAAGTTATATCTAGAAGGGGGAGAGGCAAAACCTATAAGTAAAAGGGAGAGAATGTTTTATAAAAAGGCAAATAGATTCTTGTATTTCCTATTGAAAAGAAGAAAGACAGTATTAACTATTTTAGTTGGGGTATTTTTAGGAAGTTGTCTATTGTTTTTAGGAATACCAAAAACATTTTTCCCAGATTCAGATAAAAAGGGATTTACTATAAATATGTGGGCTCCTGAAGGAAGTAAGGTAGAGGTAATAGAGGGAGCAGCTGAACAGTTAAGAAACTATCTTCTAGAGGATGAGGGAGTTGTAGATGTGACTACAGCAATAGGAGCCTCTCCAGCAAGATACTATACAGCTACTATTCCAGAGATGCCAAACCCATCTTTTGCTCAACTTATACTAAATGTAAAGGAAGTTAAAGATGTAGAGAGAGTGGGAGCAAAAGCTATGGAATTTGCCAATGAAAATATAGCTGGAGTAACTGTCAATGTAAAAAAATATCCTAATGGAGTACCAGCACAATATCCTATTGAAGTAGCTTTTTCTGGACCTGATCCGCAGGTATTAAGAGGGTTAGCACAAGAGGCTATGGATATAATGAAAACATCCCCAAGAGCCTTAAATGTTAAAACTAACTGGAGAAATAAGTTACTAGCTTGGGAAGCTGACTATTCACAATATAAAGGAAGGAGAGGAAATATATCTCCAATAGATTTAGGTACAGGGCTTATGAGAAGTGGTGAAGGAATGCCAATAGGTAAGATAAACCATGAGGATAGACAGGTTACTGTACTGTTAAAAGAGAAGAGTGGAGAGGATAAAAATCAACTTACAAATATGGAACAAGCACCTATTTGGGGAGCTAGCTTAGAAGCTCAACCTCTATCTTCAGTAATAGATGGTGGAAAGTTAACATTTATTGAGGGACAAATTTGGAGAAGGGATAGAGTTAGAACTATAACTGTTCAATGTGATGTTCCAGTAGGGATTGCAGCTGAGAGTGTAAGACAGGAGTTCAAAGAGGAGATAGAGAAGATAGAGTTACCTAAAGGGTATAAAATGAAATGGTTAGGAGAGTTTTATGAACAAGATAAGAGTAATAGAGCTATTATTGAATCTACTCCAATTCCAGCAATATCAATGTTTGTAATCTGTGTATTACTATTTGCTAACTTAAAAACTCCACTACTTATTGGAATAACTCTACCATTAGCTATGATAGGAATAGCACCAGGACTATATATTACAGGAAAAAGCTTTGGTTTTATGTCTATTATAGGGGTACTATCTCTTACAGGAATGATGATAAAAAATGTTATTGTACTTATGGATGAGATAAATTATGAGATAGATGTATTGAAAAAAGATAAATTTAAAGCTTTAATTGATTCCGCTGTAAGTAGGATAAGATCAGTTGGACTTGCTGCTCTTACTACTATTTTTGGAATGGTTCCTCTATTATGGGATCCACTATATGGAGATATGGCAGCTACTATAATCTTTGGACTGTTTGCTTCAACTATGCTTACACTATTTATTTTCCCAGTAATATATGGTAGTGTCAATAAAATCTATCCTAAAAGAGATATAAAATAAAAAAGAATAATTAATCAATAATATAATGGGCAAGGAGTCGTTTACCTCTATAGATGGTATGATGAATTGCCCTATTGTTTTTTATAAAATAAATGGTAAAATATATATGAAATAATTTAGAGGAAGGAAAGTTAGAGATGGCACTTTTACAAGTTAATGACCTATACATGGGATTTTCAGGAGAAACACTGTTCAAAAATATAAGTTTCTCAGTAGATGAAAAGGATAAGATTGGAATAATAGGAATAAATGGAGCAGGGAAATCAACTTTAATAAAAATTCTTTTAGGACTTGAGTATGATGAAGTAGACCCAGCTACTAATCAAAGGGGAACAATAGCTAAAAAAGGTGGACTAAAGATAGGGTATCTTTCACAAAATCCAACTTTAAATAAAGAGAATACAGTGTTTGAAGAGTTGATGACTGTATTTGATAATTTAAGACAGGACTATCATAGAATACAGGAGTTAAATGTAATTTTAGCAGAAAATTTAGATGATTTTGATAAAACTATGGAGGAGCTTGGAAAAATTACAGCTAGATATGAGCAAAATGAGGGGTATGCTGTTGAGTATAAAGTTAAACAGATTTTAAATGGTTTAAGTTTAGCAGAAAGTTTATGGAATAATAAAGTAGGAGATCTATCTGGAGGACAGATGTCAAGGGTAGCCCTTGGAAAGATACTCCTAGAAGAACCAGAACTTTTAATATTAGACGAGCCTACTAACCACTTAGATCTGAATGCAATAGAGTGGCTTGAAAAGATGTTGAAAGACTATAAAAAAGCTGTAATGGTAATTTCCCATGATGTATACTTCTTAGATAATGTAGTTAATAGAATCTTTGAAATGGAGGGAAAAACTTTAAAAACTTACACTGGAAACTACACAGATTTTACTATTCAAAAGGAAGCATATATTACAGGAGCAGTAAAGGCTTTTGATAAGGAACAAGATAAAATCAGAAAGATGGAGGAGTTTATCAGAAGATATAAAGCTGGAGTGAAATCTAAACAAGCTAGAGGAAGAGAGAAAATCCTTAATAGAATGGAGAAGATGGAAAATCCTGTAATCAGTAGAAAAAATATGAAACTAAAATTTGAAACTGATTTAACAAGTGTAGATTTAGTTTTAAGAATAAAGGATATGTGTAAATCCTTTGATGGACAGAGAATTTTTTCTAATATAAATTTAGATGTATATAGAGGAGATAGAATAGGAATAATTGGAAAAAATGGTGTGGGAAAATCTACATTACTTAAGATAGTTAACTCTTTAGAAACTGCATCTAGTGGAGAGTTTAAAATAGGTGATAGAGTTAAGATAGGTTACTATGATCAAAATCATCAAGGGCTGAATCTAAATAGAACTATAATTGAAGAGTTGATGTATAATTTTACATTAAGTGAAGAGCAAGCTAGAAATATTTGTGGAGGTTTTCTATTTAGTGAAGATGATGTATATAAAGAGATAAAGAGCTTAAGTGGAGGAGAGAAGGCAAGAGTTGCTTTTATGAAACTTATGCTAGAAAAACCTAACTTCTTAATACTAGACGAGCCAACTAACCACTTAGATATCTACTCTAGAGAGATATTAGAAGAAGCTTTAGAAGATTATACTGGAACTATCTTAGTTGTATCTCATGATAGAAACTTTTTAGACTGTGTTGTAAATAGTATCTATGAGATTAAAAAAGATGGAGCTGTAATGTTTAAAGGAGACTATAATACTTATTTACAGCAAAGAGATAATATAAAATTGAAAGATGAGAGTAAGGATAAAGCTGTTCTTAGCTATGAGGAGCAGAAAAAAAATAAAAATAGAATCTCATCATTAGAAAAGAAAATTGTAAAAGCTGAGGAAACTCTTACTAAATTAGAGGAGAAAAAAGCTCTTAAAGAAGAGGAATACAATGAAGCTGGAAGAGTAAATGATTTGGATAAGCTCCTTACTATCCAAAAAGAACTTGAGGATTTTGATATGGAGATAATGGCTGTTATGGAAGAGTGGGAAGCTTTAGAAAGTGAGCTAAAAGAGTTGAAAGAGAGTATGAATTAGAAAAAAAGCCCTAATTTTTAATTGGGGCTTTTTTCTATCTTTGAATAAGGAAGAGAATTGCATATAGCAAGATATTTAAGAATAAAAAAAGTCTATAAATATTTTATTTATAGACTCTGTAATAATCTACTCTAACCACGTAGAAATCAGACTTCGTGATATCCCAGCGGATATGGATAGAAGTGGTGGAGATGAAAGCCAACATAAATTAGCTATATCCATCACTGCTCCTAAGATTAGAAAAGGGAGAGCTATTTAAATAGCTTCCCTTAACTACTTAAATATATAAAATAACTACAAAATTAATAAAAGATAATTTATTTTAATTTATTTAAAATTTCTTTTACAAAATCTTCTTTTGACAGGTTACCTAGTATTTCTTCTTTAAGTTTTAAAGTAAGTATTACATTACAATTATTTGTAGTTGCCCTTTTCTTTAAAGTATTATCTTTATTAGAGATATAATATTCTTTATTATCTCCGAAATATCTATCAGTTATTTGACTTATTGGAATATTTTCTGAATATTCAAACCCATACTTTTCTGCAAACTTTTCTAAAGCTAACCTTTCTTCTCTTTTAGGAATAGCTCTTGTTCCACTTTGTTTGTTTCGCAAAACAGCTGAAATATAAAAATTATCTTTGATATAATCAATACTAAAAATTTTAAAATCTTCTTCTAGACTTTTAGCAGAAATTATATAATCAATTTTTCTTCTTTTACACATATTAGCAAAATGATTTGCTAAAATATCAAAAGATATTTCTAGTTCTTCTTTTCCACTTTTATCAAGAATCTTTAAAAATTTATCTAAATCATCATTTAAATATTTTAAAATCTCTTCAACTTCAATTGTAACACTAGATTTATTTTGTGGAGAAAAAATAATACTTCCATCACTATCTAAAACAACAAATTGGGCTGCTTGACTAGGAGAAAGTTTACATTCAATATTTGTAATAATATCCTCATTTTTATAAACAACTATATCTGAAGCTGTTGAATCACTTCCACCTTTCCTTTTAAACTCTAATTCGTTAGTTATTTCTTGTAGTTCTTTTACAACTTTTTCTTCAAATAATTCCCAGTTCTTTACCATAATACCCTCCACTTCAAATATTATGGTAAATTTTATCTTTTTTTTACTATTTTGTCAATTATTTATATATAATTAATAATTTCTTTTATGATATACTGTAAGACATCTATTACTACTGAGTTTCCAAATTGTTTATGTGCTTTTGAAGTTGAACTAATTATTTTAAAATTTTTAGGATATCCCATTATATTTCTACACTCTTTAGGAGTTAATTTTCTAATTTTTTTATTAATAAGATATAACCCTGTTTTAGCTCCTACTCCACCACCATCGGCAGATAAAGTTATTGCATGTCCATTAATATCATATATTCTTTCTCCTTGACGTCCTTTTGCTACTTCTCCTATTCTAATTGGTTTATTCTTTTCTTCAATTTTCTCTTCTTTATTTCTTAATGTTATATCATCTCTATTAATAATAAATTCTTCTAAATTTTCATCATTTTCTAAAAATTCTTTTAACATCACTTTCTTTTCTAATTTATTGGGAAAATTAAAATTATTTACTTTTAAATCCTTTCTGAAACAAACAATATAAATCCTTTCTCTAGACTGTGGAATACCATAATCACTAGCATTAAGTACTTTATAAAAGACATTATAGTTTAAGTTTTCTAAAGTCATTACAATTGTTTTTATTGTTTGACCATTATCATGTTTCTCTAAATTTTTAACATTTTCTAGAATCATTATTTTAGGATGATGATAATTTACAATTCTAGCTATATCAAAGAATAACGTTCCTCTTGTATCTTCAAATCCTTTCATCTTTCCAGATATACTAAAAGGTTGACAAGGAAATCCAGCACAAAGTATATCATGAGTTGGAATATCCCTTTCTAAAATTTTAGTAATATCTCCCTTTGGATATTCTCCATAATTTTTTTCATATACTTTAGCAGTTTCTTTATCAATTTCAGATGAAAATACACACTTAGCTCCAAAACTTTCTAAACTAATTCTAAACCCGCCAATTCCTGCAAATAAATCGATAAAGGTATAATTTTTTAATATATTTTTTTCTCTTAAATTCAATTCAATCATTTTTTTCTTCCTTTCATACTCATTATATATTATACTATAATATATAATTTATAAAAAGATAAAATATTTAGTTCTTTACATAAAGGAGGAAAAATAGAGATGGAGAATGAGTTATTTTATACGAATCTTACTCAAGAAAATGAAAGTAAAAAAAATTTAATAAATATTTTCCAAGATTATTCCAATAATAATTTTTTACAAATTTTTATTTTAAATAAACCTTTATCAATAGAAGAAGAATATGACTATAATGAAGGTTGCTTTTTGTTGATTCCTAAATTTAAAATTGTTTTTATTGATTTTAAGAATGACTCAAGTTCTGATGAGTTTGAAAATTATGTTGACGATATTTTAGACGATTTAGGATATATTTCTGATAAATTCAAATTTAAAGATCAATTGAAAAGACCTAGATATTGGAAAAATAATTTGATAAATAGAATTAATTATCTAGAATTTGAAAATACAAATTTAGAGCAAATATTAGAAGAACATAAATTAAATGATGAAAAAGAAAAAAGAGATTTAGAAATAATTATTTCTTTATTGACTGGTAGTATTAATGATAGTGAACGTATTAAAGGAGAAATTCCTAATACTATTTTAGAAAAAATAAAAAAGAAAATTATAATATTTGATGGACAACAATCAAGATTTTTATATCAAGAACCAAGACAAAAATGTATAAAAATTCAGGGATTAGCTGGAACTGGAAAAACAGAGTTATTATTACACAAACTTAAAAATATTTATCTCAAAAATCCAAATATAAAAATAGCTTTTACTTGTTATAATAAAATTTTACATGATACTCTTAACAAAAGAATTCCACAATTTTTTGATTTTATGAAAGTAGAAGAGCAAATCAAGTGGAATGAAAAATTATGGTGTTGTAGAGGATGGGGTTCAAAACAAAATCCTAATGTAGGATTGTATAGTTTTATTTGTAATTACTATAATTTAAATTTTTATACTTTTAGAGAAAATCAAAACTTTTCTTCTGTTTGTCAAAAAGCTATTGATGAACTTGAGAAAAAAAGTTATGAACCTTTTTTTGATTATATTTTAGTTGATGAAAGTCAGGATTTTCCTCAAACTTTCTTTGAATTATGTAAAAAAGTTACTAAAAATACAATATATTTAGCGGGAGATATATTTCAAAATATTTTTAATACCGAAATTGAAAGTTCTTTTGATTTTTTGCTAAATAAATGTTATCGAACTGATCCTAAAACTTTAATGTTTGCACATGCATTAGGAATGGGATTATTTGAAGAAAAAAGAATAAGTTGGTTATCTAAACAAGGATTAGAAGCATGTGGTTATACAGTAAAAGAAGAAGAAAATAATTACATTTTAACTAGGAAGCCTTTAAAAAGATTTGAAGATCTTGAAATTGAAAAAATAAAAACAATTGAACTTGTAAAAACAGAATCAAATCAATACATTAATAAAATATTAGAAATAGTTGGGGAAATAAAAGAAAAAAATCCTACAGTTACTCCTGATGATATTGTTATTCTTTTTTTAAAAAATAATTCTCAAAATTATGAATTTGCTGAAAAATTAAAATGGAGAATTCTAAATACTTTTGGATGGGAATGTAATATAGGATATGAAACTCATAAAAAAGTTCCAAATACATTAATGTTAACTAATAAAAATAATATAAAAGGATTAGAATATCCATTTGTTATTTGTTTAGTTGAAACAATTACTGATTCAATAACAGAAAGAAATGCTATATATATGATGTTAACTCGATCTTTTTTAACTTCTTATTTAATTTTAAATAATACGCAAACTGAATTAATAGAAATACTAGAAAAAGGATTAGCTGAAATATACAATAATGATAAAATGACTATTAAAAAGCCTACTTTTGAAGAAGAGCAGCGTATTAAATCAAATATTATAAAATATAAAAAAGAAGCCTCTCTCTCATTAGAAGAGTTAATACTTAAAGTAATGTCAGAAAAAAATACAGATATGAAATATAAAAAATTAATTGAAGACTATTTAAATTTAAAATTAGATATTAATTCTTATGAAAATGACGAAGCTGAAAAAATAATATCTGATTTTATAGTAAAGTTGGAGAACTAAATATGTTAAGATATGATTTCAATA
>DXSD01000034.1 GCA_019410665.1 Fusobacterium sp. | reverse complement strand
TTTTAGGGGGAAGCATATGGAAAAAATCAGTGAGAAATTTTCGCTATTAAATTTTGAACTAATGGGCAAGGATGTAAAAATTGACTTCACTAAACATCTAACAAAAAAAGATAAAGAACTTTTTCAACATATTAAAATGCAAAAATATAACCACATATCTTTAAATAAATTTTATGAAATATACTCTCTAACTGAAAAAGAAGATGTAATTAAATTTTTAAACAATCTTATGAATAAAAATATTATTATCTCTTCTAAAGAAAATAACTATTTCACTTGTATTAATATTTTACAAGCTTATCATATTAATAATACTTTTATCTACCTAGTCTTTTCTGATGAAATTACAAGCTCTTTTAAAAAGGGATCTTTTTTTGATAGACTGGGACTCAGAAATATTCTTTTCTTAGAGGAAAAATTTTCCTATAGATTATATCAATACATCTATAATAATAGAGAAGATAGTATTTATATTTCTATTGAAGAGCTAAGAGAGATATTGGAAATTGGTGATTCTTATAAAAGATTTTATGACATTGAAAAAAATCTACTAATACCAATATTAGAAGATATTAAAAATAATGGTGAAATTGAATTAAATTATCAGAAAATTAAAAATGGCGAACATAAAAGTGCAAAAATTTTAGGAATTACTATAAATAGAGTTATTTCACAAAAAATAGATTCTACTAATAATTCTTCTCAATTTATAGATGGATTAATGGCAAAACTTGGAAATAATATTAAAAATTTCTCTGAAATTTACTCACTTTTTGTAAAAAATATTGCTGAATATGGTGAAGACTTTGTTAAAGAAAAGGTTGACTATGTTTTAAAGAATTTTGATACAGATATTGAAAAAAATCTAAAATTTTTCCTTACAACTAATGAAAATACACCTATTGTTGATAAGCCTAATTTTATTTTGAAAAAAGCATTTAAATCTCTATTTCAAATGCATACTGAGATTCTTTTATTTATTCAAAAAAATAATTTACCTCAACTTTCAAAATACATGTTTACTATCACTTTATACTCTTTGAAGGATAAAGAATCTGTCACTTTAAAAGATAAAAATATGTCTATAAAAATTACATACAATAAAAATGATATTTCAATAATTGAATTTTATCTATATTAACTTATGAAAAATGGAGGACTTAATGAAAAAAAATATAGAAAGTAGCTTTATTGGGTTAATCCCCCTGATTATTTTTGTTCTAATATATTTAGGAACTGGTATTGTATTACAACTTCAAGGAGTTTCTATGGCTTTCTATCAACTGCCATCTCCTATTGCTGCCTTTATAGGAATAATTTTTGCATTTTTTCTTTTTAAAGGAAATATTAAAGAGAAATTTCATACTTTTTTAGAAGGATGTGGACATCAAGATATTATAACTATGTGTATAATATATCTTTTAGCTGGAGCCTTTGCTGGAGTTGCTAAAGCTATGGGTGGAGTAGACTCTACAGTGAACCTTGCTCTTTCATATATACCTGTAAATTTTTTAGCTCCTAGTTTATTTATAGTAGCTGGTTTTATCTCTACAGCAACAGGAACTTCTGTAGGTTCTATTGTCTCAATAGCTCCTATTGCAGTTGGTCTAGCTGAAAAAAGTGGAGTTTCCCTTCCTATTATACTAGCAGCTGTAATGGGAGGAGCTATGTTTGGTGATAATTTATCTATTATTTCTGATACAACTATAGCAGCTACCCGTACTCAAAATGTAGAGATGAAGGATAAATTTAGGGTAAATTTATTTATAGCTCTTCCAGCTGCAATTTTAACTATCCTACTTTTAATATTCTTTGGAGCTCCTAAACATCCACTAACTTTAGAAGTTTTAAATTACAGTATTTTAAAGATTATCCCATATCTTACTGTTTTATTCTTAGCAATAAGTGGTATTAATGTTTTTGTTGTTCTTACTTGTGGAATTATTATAGCTGGAATGATTGGAATAGGATATGATAATTTTTCTATTCTCTCTCTTTCTAAAGAGATCTATAGTGGATTTACCAATATGAATGAAATTTTTATTCTCTCTCTTTTATCTGGAGGATTAGCTCATATGACTGCTAAAGAAGGGGGAATTGATTGGGTAATAAAACATATTCAAAAAATAATAGTTGGGAAAAAAACTGCTAAATTGGGAATAGGATTACTTGTTTCCCTAGTTGATATGGCTGTTGCTAATAATACTGTTGCTATTATAATTAGTGGTCCTATTGCTAAGGATATATCTACTAAATATGAAATTGATCCAAAAGAAAGTGCAGCTATTCTAGATATATTCTCTTGTGTTTTTCAAGGAATGATCCCCTATGGAGCTCAAATGCTTATTCTTTTAAGCTTTGCTGGAGATAAAGTTTCTCCTATTGAGCTAATATCATTACTATGGTATCAAATACTACTTTTCATATTTACAATAGTATTTATAATTAAACCAAGAATTGTAACTACTTAGGTATTTCATCCCTAAGTAGTTACCAAGAATTTTTAATATTATGAATAGATTTTAGGACCTTATTATACCTTTTCTAACTCTACAGTTAATTTTAATCTCTTTAATCCACTCTTTAAAGCTTTTATTTTAACTTTACTAATTTTCATCTCTGAAAGTTCTTCATCTGGTACATCTTGTAACTTAGATATACCATTGTATCTACTTATTAGTTTTTCAATATCTTTCTTAGTTAATTTACTAATTCTTCCTAAAAGTCTATATCCCTTTGGACTAACCTCATTGTCTAGTAAACTATAACTTTTTCCATATCCAAGAGCATGGGAAAAATTCTCTACTTCTAGTAATTCTTCATCATCTAATTGCATTATTTTATCTCTTACATCTTTATATTCAATCTCTTCATCCATATAGTCTCTTATTAGATCATACTCATCTTCCTCTATATCCTGATTTAAATCTTGAAATTGTAAGTTTAAAAGTCTTCCCTCTACTCCTAATTCAACAACACAATTATTTACCTCTGCTCCTATTCTTCTAAGCATCTCAAACCTTTGTAGAGCTGTTGCTACATCATACAGTGTAGCAGTATTATCTAATTCAAGAATGGTTAAATTTGCTAGAGCTCTATCCAATACAGATTTATATCTCTCCATTGTTTTTATAGCTTGAGAAGCTTCACTTTCAATTGAAGATACATCTTTCAATCTATATCTTATGTTATCTTTATATAGAGTTATTACATTTCTTCTTTCAGATACTGCTATTACAAGTTTTCCTGTTTGCTGTCCAGCTCTCTGTGCAGTTCTATGTCTTGTTCCACTCTCTGTAGACTTGTATCTTCTCTCTGGTTGTAAATGAACATTAGCATACATTATTTTTTTACATTCTCCATCTAAAATAATAGCTCCGTCCATTTTAGCTAATTCATAGACTCTTTCTGGAGTAAAATCACAATCTAGAAAAAAACCACCATCTGCTATTTTCTTTACCCCTTCATCAAACCCCACTACTATTAAAGCTCCTAGTCCAGCTTCAAGTATATTATTTAATCCCTCTCTAAGAGCTGTCCCTGGTGTTACAAATGACAGCATCTCTTCTAATTTTTTACTGTCCATCTCTATTCATCCTTTCTAAAAGTTCTTCTAAGTTTTTCAAATATATCAATTTTAAATTATACTTATTCTTCTCTATCTCTTTTCTATTAGCTTCAGGGATATATACTCCTTTAAATCCTAATTTTTCAAGCTCTCTCAATCTCTTGTCTATAAAGAACACCTTTCTTATCTCTCCTCTTAAGCCCAATTCTCCAATAGCTGCTATTTTTTGACTAATCTCTACTCCCTTATAAATAGATAATAAAGATATTAGTACCCCTAAGTCAGCTGCTGGATCTTCTATATTAAGCCCTCCAGGTATGTTAACAAAAAGATCCTTCATAGCTAAATTCATATACATCTTCTTCTCTGCAATAGCTGTTAGTATCTGTATTCTGTTTCTATCAAATCCTTGAACTATTCTCTTGGGAATTCCAATGGTAACATCTGTTAAAAGAGTTTGAATCTCTAAAAGGAAAACTTTTGTCCCTTCTAAAACAGGAACAACCATACTTCCTATATTTTTTTCCTCTCTCTCACTTAAAAAGTACTCTGAAGAGTTCTTTATCTCCTTCATTCCATCTTCTTCCATACTAAAAACTGCCAATTCATTAGTAGAACCAAATCTATTTTTAGTGCTTCTCAAAATTCTGTAAAAAAGCCCTTCCTCTCCCTCAAAGTTAAATACTGCATCTACCATATGTTCTAAAAGTTTTGGTCCTGCCACTTTTCCATCTTTTGTAATATGTCCTACTATAAAAAAAGATATTCCATACTTCTTAGCTAATTCTATAATCTTTAAGGTACACTCTCTAATTTGAGTAGGGGTTCCTGGTATAGAATCCACAACTGAATTATATAAAGTTTGTATTGAATCTACAATGACTACCTTAGGTTTCTTAGAGATTAAATACTCATATATTTTAGAGATATCTGTCTCTGACATTAAATATAAATTTTTACTTTTTATTTTTAATCTCTCTCCTCTATTTTTAACTTGAGAAGGAGATTCTTCCCCTGATATATAGATCACATCTCCATATGTAGTGTATTCATTTGCTACTTGTAATAATAAAGTAGATTTTCCAATTCCTGGATTTCCTGTAATTAGGACTACCTCTCCACAAAGTAATCCCCCACCTAGCACTCTATCAAACTCACCCATTTCAGTTTTATATCTATCTTTTTCCTCAGTAATTATATCTTCAAAAGAAAAAACTCGTTCTGCTGTCTCTTTCATAGAAAATGCTGAGTTATTAATAGGAGCTCCAACAGCAGGAGAGATTTCTAACTCCTCTTCAAAAGTTCCCCAACTACCACATTGAGGACATTTTCCTGCCCATTTACTCGCTTTATATCCACACTCACTACATACATAAAAACTTTTAGTTTTTGCCATGATAACCTATCCTTTTATACTTTTAGCCTTTTCTTTTACTCTCTCTATTATCTTATTATCAACAAAAATATCCAATCTTGCCCCAACAGTTGCTGCCTCTCTAACAGCACTAGAGCTTAAATACATATACTCTCTTGCAGCAGGAACAAATATTGTTTCTACTTTTCCATCTGATAAATCATGATTGACAAAAGCATACCCTAATTCATATTCATAATCAGAAACAGCTCTTAAACCTCTAATGATTATCTCAGCTCCATTTTTTTCCATAAAGTCTATTAAAAGTCCATCAAAACTTTTTACTTCAACTTTATCTCCAAACTCTTCTGTCAATAATTCTATCAACTCTTTTCTCTCTTCCAAAGAAAACCAACACTTTTTATTACTATTATTCATTACTGCCACTATTAACTTATCAGTTATCTTTAGTGATTTTTTTATTACATCGAAATGTCCCTTAGTAATGGGGTCAAAACTTCCTGCATATACTCCTATTTTCATATAGCCATCCTTACTTCATCAAAATAATCTCATATGAATAATCATTTTGTGAATTCTCTTCTAATATAAGTTCTTTTTTTCTATTTTTAACAAAATCTTCTACAAAATCAAAATATAACTCTTTAAATGCTGTTTTTAATTTTTTAGAAAGGATTACCTTTATAATACTTATATCTTCATCCTTAGCACACATCTTTATTTCACTCATCATCTCATGGATTACAGCATCTTTTGATTTTATCTTCCCCGTTCCCTCACAAATAGGGCATCTCTCTTGAAAATAATTATATAGTGGTTTTCCAGTTCTTTTTCTAGTCATCTCTACTAATCCTAAATCAGTAAAGTGAACTATATTATTTTTTATTCTATCTTTAGCTAAGTTTTCCTCTAATACCTTTAATACTTCTTCCTTATCCTCATCAAACTTCATATCAATAAAGTCAATAATTATAATTCCACCTAAGTTTCTAAGCCTAAGCTGTCTAGGAATCTCTCTAGCTGCTTCTAGATTAGTATTTAAAACTGTTCTCTCTAAACTATAACTTCCTGTGTTTCTACCAGTATTAACATCTATACTTATAAGTGCTTCTGTTTTTTGTATTACTAAAGATCCACCACACTCAAGTCTTACTTCCTCTTTTAAGGCGTTCTCTATCTCTTTTTCAACTCCATAAACACTAAAAATATCTATGCCATCTTCATTTTTAAATAGTTTTATCTTTGTTTTTAGTGTTTTTTCACTAAAAGCATTAATATAATCTATAATCTCCCAATAAACCTCTTCATTATCTACAATAAGCTCATCTATATCAGTAGAAAAGATATCTCTTAGTACAGTGGTTACTATACCATTATCTTTATATAAAACCTCTCCAATTTTGGCATTTTTAGTTTTCTTTTCAATATCTTCCCACTTTTTTATAAGATACTCTAACTCTCTTTCAAAATGAAACAGAGTTTTTCCAAAAGCTGCAGTACGTATTATAACTCCCATATTTTCAGGTTTTATATCTCTAAATATCTCTTCTAATCTAGCTCTTTCAACTTCATCTTTTATTTTTTTTGAGATAGCAATATGATCATTATTAGGCATAAGCACTAAATATTTTCCTGGTAAAGTATAATGAGTAGTTACTCTAGCTCCCTTTGTTCCTCTAGGTTCATTTAAAACCTGTACTACTACTTCATCTCCCACTGTTAAGAGATCTTCAATAGGTCTATTACTATTACATATTCCATCTAAATACTTCTCTTCAAACTCTCTTAAATCATTTACATATAAAAATGCATTTTTTTCCAATCCTATATTTAAAAAAGCTGACTCCATACCTGGAAGAACATTAGCTACTTTCCCCTTATATATACTTCCGTTTATTCTTCCCTCTTCTTCTCTCTCGATTAGAATCTCTATTACTTTTTTATCTTCAATTATAGCGGCTCTTGATTGGAATTCATCTATGTTGATTACTATTTGTTTCATCACTACTTAACTCTCCTCTTAGTATATCTAACCTAGAATATCTTTTTCCATTTACAATCACATCATCTTTTTCTATCGAGTTATCTATGCTAATATTAAAATACTCTTTCAATCTTAATCTATTAGCCTTTTTTATTCCAACAAGTTTAGAAACACTTTTTTCATTAGAGACTATCTCTAATTTTTTCTCTTTTTCTATTATTTTCTTAAAAAAATCATAATGGATCTCTGTTTCTGTCAACTCTCTAAATGCTGGATGAAAAGGACCACCTAAAACTACTCCCTCAGCTCTTAAATCTTCACTAGGTTGAAGTCCAACTCTTATTATATTAACTCCATTGCTCTCAAATAATGCATATATCTTTCTTGTTCTCTCAATAGCTTCTTCTATTGATAATGGTATATATTCTCCTCTATAAAACATCTCTTCCATCTTTGTATTTTTTATTACTAAAGTTGGATATATTCTTAACATATCAGGCTTCATAGCCAAAGCCTTTTTTGCACTTTCAAAATCACTCTCTGTTGTTGCTTTTGGAAGTCCTATCATAAGTTGAACTCCCAATTTTATCCCAAAATCTTTTATTATCTTACATGCATTTTCAACAACTTCAAGGGGATAGTATCTTTCTGTTGCAAGTAAAACCTCTTCATCTAAAGATTGAACTCCTAATTCCACAGCTGTTACACCATACTTTTTCAATTGTGAAACTATCTCTTCATTTATACAATCAGGTCTAGTCGATAATCTAATTCCATCTATCTTTCCAGCTTTTATATACTCATAAGTTGTTTCTAAATACTCTTTTTGTAAATTCATAGAAATACCTGTAAAAGTTCCACCAAAAAAAGCCACCTCTTTCTTGGAATTTTTTGGAAGAGTTTCTAAGTACATTTCTATTGTATTTCTTAAGTCCTCCATGGTAACATCAGTTTCCCTACCATTTATCTTCTTTTGATTACAAAATACACATGAATTAGGACAACCAAAATGACTAATAAATACTGGTATATTATAATGTTTCATGGATTTTTACTCCTAATCTCTTACATAAAGATTTAGCTGCTGCTTGTTCTGCTGTTTTCTTATTTTTTCCCATTCCTATCTCTGATTGTACTAAATCTATTCCATTGTCAATTTTTACTTCTATTTCAAATATTTTTTGATGATCTGGTCCTATCTCTTTTATTACTGAATATTCTGGAATAACTTTATAAGTTTTTTGACTATACTCTTGAAGAATAGTTTTAAAGTCTAAAATATCTTCATTTGTATCTACATGATCAATAGCATCTTTTATTTGACTTAAAGCAAACTTCTTAGCTGTTTCAAAGTCTGAATCCATATATATAGCACCTAAAATAGCTTCAAAGGCATCTCCTAATATTGAACTTCTTTTTCTTCCACCAGTTAACTCCTCTCCTCTGCTTAAAAGAAGATAGTTTCCAACTTCTAATTTCTTAGAAATCCCTGCTAAAACTGGCTCACTTACTACCATAGATTTAATTTTTGCTAAATCTCCTTCAGTTGAATCTGCATAACTTTTATATAAATATTCAGTAACAATAAGATCTAGAACTGCATCTCCTAGCAGTTCTAGTCTTTCATTACTTATTTTTTTATATCTTCTATGCTCATTACCAAATGAACGATGAATAAGTGAATTTTTTAGAAGTTCTTTATTTTTAAAAGAATACCCAAGATTTTTTTCAAAATCTAAGTAATTTCTTTTCATTTCTCCTCCTAAAATTATCTGTATTTTCTCATAGCTATTACTGCATTGTGTCCACCAAATCCTAATGAACTTGACATAGCTACTTCTATTTCCTTTTCAACTGCTTGATTTGGAACGTAATTTAAATCACAATCAGCATCTGGATTATCATAGTTTATTGTAGGTGGTACTACCCCTTCTGATATCGCCTTAGCTATGATTACTGCCTCTATTCCTCCAGCAGCTCCTAATCCATGTCCTGTTGCTCCTTTAGTTGATGAAACCATAAGATTTTTTGTATCCTCTCCAAATACAGATTTTATTGCTGCTGTTTCATTTCTATCATTTGCAGGAGTTGATGTTCCATGTGCATTTATGTATGTTACATCTTCTAAAGCTATATTTCCCTCTTTAAGAGCCATTTTAAACGCTCTTGCTGCTCCTTCTCCACCATCAGCTGGAGCTGTTATATGGTAAGCATCACAAGTCTCTCCATATCCTACAACCTCTGCATATATTTTTGCTCCTCTTGCCTTTGCAGATTCAAGCTCTTCAAGAATTAATATTCCTGCTCCCTCTCCCATTACGAAACCATCTCTATCAGCACTAAATGGTCTAGAAGCTTTTTCTGGTTCATCATTTCTTGTAGATAAAGCTTTCATATTAGCAAAAGCATTCATAGCAAATGGAGTAATAGAAGCCTCTGTTCCTCCAGCTATCATAGCTTTAGCTCTTCCATTTTTTATCATTTCAAAAGCATCCCCAACTGAGTGAGTTCCTGCAGCACATGCTGTTACTATTGATTTATTTGGTCCTTTTGCTCCAAAATAGATTCCAATATTTCCTGATGCCATGTTAGCTATCATTGCTGGAATAGTAAATGGAGATATTCTTTTTACTCCTTTTTCTAACATTGTTTGATGTTGAGCTTCAAATATCTCAATTCCTCCAATACCAGAAGAAACAATTACTCCAACCTCTTCAGCATTTGTTTCATCAATTACTAATTTTGAATCTTCCAATGCCATTTTAGTTGCTGCAATAGCAAATTGAGTATTTCTCGCTAATTTTTTTACCTCTTTTTTCTCAATTCCAAATTCAATAGGATCAAAATCTTTTACTTCTGCTGCTATTTGTACTGGCATATCAGTTGCATCATAAGATTCTATCCTTCCTACTCCTGTTTCCCCAGCTATGATTCTTTTCCAACTTTTCTCAATTCCAGTTCCTAGTGCAGTTATAAGTCCTATTCCTGTAACTACTACTCTATTCACATTACCACCTCAATTTATTTTCTGTATATAAGTAACGGGGTACTGTTAATACCCCGTTTGCTTTATTTAATTAATTATTTTGACTCGATGTAATCGATAACGTCTTGAACAGTTTTGATTTTCTCAGCATCTGTATCAGGAATCTCTACGTCGAACTCCTCTTCAAAAGCCATTATTAACTCAACTGTATCTAATGAGTCAGCTCCTAAATCATCTACAAAGTTTGCCTCAGGTACTACTTGCTCAGCATCTACTCCTAATTGCTCAACTACTATCTCTCTTATTTTATCTAACATTTTCTTCCTCCTTAAAATTTTTTTATATTTTTAAAAACGTTATATATATTAGATTTTACTATATATTTGACAAATCTTCAAGTTTTTCTATATTTTTTACTTCAATTTCTTTATCAATTTTTTTGATAAGTCCATTTAATACTTTTCCAGGCCCTATTTCATAAATAGTTGTTACCCCTTCAGCCTTTAATTTTTTCACTGTTTCTACCCATTTTACTGGTCCGAAACTTTGTCTGTATATTTCCTCTTTTATCTCTTCTACTGAATTTAAAATATTAGCAGTTGTATTAGCTACTAATTTTACATCTGTCATTGTAAAATTATACTTCTCTGCTTCCTCTTTTAATTTTTCTCCAGCTTCTTTCATTAAAGATGAATGGAAAGGTCCTGATACTGCTAATGGCATAGCTCTCCTAGCTCCAGCTTCTTTTAAAGCTTCACAAGCCTTTGCAATACTCTCTTTCTCTCCAGCTATTACTGTTTGCTTTGGTTCGTTAAAGTTTACTGCCTCTACTACTCCATCTACACCTTTTAATACTTCAACAATCTTATCTGAGTCTAATCCTATTATTGCTGCCATTCCACCATTAACTTTTTCAGCAACTTCATTCATAAACTTTCCTCTTGCAGAAGTAAGTTTAACTGCATCTTCAATAGTTAGATATCCAGCTGCTCCAAATGCTGCATACTCTCCTACTGAATGCCCAGCTACAAAATCAGCTTTCACTCCTTTAGCTTCTAATAAGTTTTTTAATATCAAACTCATTGAAACGATAGCTGGTTGAGTATTTTTAGTTTCTTTTAGTGCTTCTTCTGGTCCTTCAAACATAATAGTTTTTAGGTCAAAATCTAATTTTGAAAATAAATTATCAAATTCTTGTCTAGCTAATTCACTATTCTCATATAATTCTTTTCCCATTCCAACATACTGTGTTCCTTGTCCTGGAAAAACAAAAGCTATTTTAGACATACTCTCCTCCTTAATAAAACACCTGTATTTTAATATATCATAGCATTTAAAATATGTCAATATATATTAGTATGCCCACTTCATTATTATTGATCCATAAGTAAGCCCAGCTCCAAATCCTGTAAGAGCTATCATATCACCTTTTTTTACCATACCTTTATCTAAAGCTTCTCCTAAAGCCAATCCTACAGATGCTGAAGAAGTATTTCCAAATCTTTGTAAATTCATATAGAATTTTTCTATAGGAACATGTATTCTCTTAGAAGCTGCCTCTATAATTCTTACATTTGCTTGATGTGGAAATATCATATGTAAATCTTCTGATTTTACATTAGCTATTTTTAAAGCTTTATTAGTTGCACTTGGTAAAGCATGAACAGCAAACTTAAATACATCTTGCCCTTTCATAACTACAAAATTTTCTCTATTTTCTACAGTTTCTTTATCATTTGGTTTTTTACTTCCACCAGCAGGTATTTTTAATATCATGTCATCTTCTCCTTCAGCTCCTAAATAAGTAGATAACATTCCATAGCCCTCTTCAACTTCTCCTACAACTGCTGCTGCTGCTCCATCTCCAAATAGAATACAAGTATTTCTATTTTGCATATCAATTATTCTTGAAAGAGTTTCTCCACCAATAACTAGAATATTTTTATAAACTCCCCCTCTAATCATTCCACCTGCTACAGTTAGTCCATATATAAATCCACTACAAGCAGCATTTAAATCAAAAGCAGGTATATTTTTAGCACCTAATTTTAACTGTACTAAACAAGCAGTAGCCTGTGCTAAATAATCTGGTGTACATGTTGCAACTAAAATTAAATCTATATCTTCTACTGTCATTCCAGCTTTATCTAACGCCTTTTTAGCTGCTTCAACACATAAATCTGAAGTTGCCTGTTCTGAAGAAGCAAATCTTCTTTCTTCTATTCCTGTTCTTGTTCTAATCCATTCATCAGTTGTATCTATTATCTTTTCAAAATCAAAATTTGTCATTACTCTTTCAGGAACATAATAACCTAAACCTTTGATTCCTACACTTCTAAATTCCATCTATTTCCCTCCTATAAGGTTTCCTCTTTTGTATTTACCATATCTATTGTATTTTTTAACTCTTCGATAAAATTCATCTCAGCAAATTTATTAGCTACTTTTATAGCATTTTTTATTCCATTTGAATCTGAATTTCCATGAGCTTTTATTGATAATCCATTTAATCCTAAAAACATAGCTCCACCATATTCAGAAGAATCCATTTTCTTCATTATATGTTTCATAGCAGGTTTTAATAATAAAGCTCCTATTTTATAAATTATACTTTTATTAATCTCCTCTTTTAAAGAAGAAACTACAAATTTGGCTATTCCCTCTGAAGTCTTTAATACCATATTTCCTGTAAATCCATCAGTTACAACTACATCTATTTTTCCATTCATCACTTCAGTACTTTCTACATTTCCTAAGAAATTTATATTTTTATTATCTTTTAAAAGATTATAGGCTTCTCTAGTAACTTCATTTCCCTTTCCCTCTTCAGTACCTATATTTAATAGCCCTACTGTAGGATTTTTATTTCCTAATAAAATCTCTAGATATTTTGTTCCCATCATAGCGTATTGATTTAAAAACTCTGGTTTACAATCTGCAGTAGCTCCCACATCAAGCATTAGCATTTTACCAGTTTTATTTGGAAACATAGTAGCGATAGCTGGTCTTAAAACCCCTTTTATTCTTTTTAATTTTAGCTGACTTGCTGTGATTAAAGCTCCTGTATTTCCAGCAGAAACAGAAGCATCTACAACTCCATCTTTTACTAACTCCAAAGTTCTATTCATAGAAGAATCCTTCTTTCCTTTTACTGCTGTAACAGGATCATCAGTCATCTCTATAACTTCTCTTGCATCTACTATTTCAATTCTATTTCTATCTACTTTATATTTAGATAGCTCGCTCTCTATAGTTTCTTTCTTTCCAACAAGTACAAGGTGTAAGGCTTCTAACTCCTCTAAAGCTTTTACAGCTCCCTTTATCGTCTCAAAAGGTGCCTTATCTCCACCCATAGCATCTAAGGCTATTTTCATTGTTGCCCTCCTATAAAAAAATTATCTCTCCATATTATACATCATAATTCAAAATTTTAAAATGTTTTTATAAGATTTATAATAAAAAAAGACAAGAGCTTATCTTGTCTTTTTTTATCTAATTAAACAATCTAATTACTCAGCTTGTCCTGCTAGAACTTGTTTACCATTGTAATCTCCACATGAAAGACATACTCTGTGTGGTCTTCTTGGAGCTCCACATTTTTCACAAGTTGTTAATCCAGTTCCAGTTAAAGCATGATGAGATCTTCTCATGTTTTTCTTAGCTTTAGATGTTTTCTTCTTAGGTACTGCCATCTTAGTTTCCCTCCTACTTACAATCTTATTTAAAAATTAATTTTTTATCTGTAATAATTGTTGCCATCGTGGATCTATCCCATCATTACTATGTTTCTCTATTTCTGAATCATCTTCACAACTAGGTTCACACTGTGGATATGGTGGCATATCTAATAATATATACTCTCTTACTAAGCTCTCTAAATCTATAATTCCATTTTCTATCGGGTCATAAATTTCATTTTTATCAATTTCACACTCAGTATTCAAGCTCTTTAAATACTGTGTATATTGATTTTCATCTAAAAAAGTTCCCATAAAATCATTTTCTAATTCCATTTCAAACTCTTTCAAACATCTTACACATTGTACTCTTAGTTTTGTTGAGTAATGTCCACTTATTTCAACTTTTCCATTGTTATTTACAGCTGTTCCAATAACATGTACTTTTTCTACAAGTTCAATATCCTCTATGTTTTCCATATAGAAATCAAACTTTAAAATCTGGTTTTGAAAATCTTTAATCTCTAATTTCAAAACAATTTCCTCCAATCGTACACCTAGATATTTTACTAACTTTTTTAAATATTGTCAAGTAATTTTTCTTAACAAAGGATTTTTTATTCTACACGTTAAATAAAAATTCCATTAAATCTCCATCTTGTACTATGTACTCTTTTCCTTCTAGTCTAAGAACACCTGCTTCTTGTGCTCCCTTCCACCCAGAATACTTTATAAAATCATCAAAAGATACTACTTTTGCTCTAATAAATCCTTTTTCAAAATCTGTATGTATCTCTCCAGCTGCTTTTGGTGCTGTATCTCCTATTTTTATTGTCCAAGCTCTTACCTCTTTTACTCCAGCAGTAAAATATGTTTGAAGTCCTAATAGCTTGTATCCAGCTCTTATAAGTCTATTAAGTCCAGCTTCCTCTACTCCTAAAGCTTCTAGATACTCTTTTTTGCTCTCTTCATCGTCCATCTCTTGTAATTCTGCTTCAACCTTAGCAGATACTATTACAACTTCTGACCCTAACTCTTTTGCATACTCTCTAACTTTTTCTACATATTCATTTCCTGTTGCTAAATCATCTTCAGCTACATTAGCTGCAAATATCATAGGTTTTAAAGTTAGTAATTGGTATGTTCTAACTAATTCTAACTCTTCATCATTCATTGATAATGTTTTTAAAAGTTGAAAGTTTTCTAAGTGAGCTTTACATTTTTCTAAAACTGGCATAAGAGCCATAGACTCTTTATTTTTATTCATAGCTAATTTTTTATGTTTCTCTATAGCTTTATCTACAGTTTCCATATCAGCAAAAATTAACTCTGTATTAATTACTTCTATATCTCTTATAGGATCTACTGAGCCACTTACATGGATTACATTATCATCTTCAAAGCATCTTACAACTTGACAAATAGCTGCTGTTGTTCTAATATTTGATAGGAACTTATTTCCAAGTCCCTCTCCTTTTGCTGCTCCCTTTACAAGCCCAGCTATATCTACAAACTCCACTGTTGCTTGAACTACCCTTTGTGGATTGATTATCTTTGATAATTCATCTAACCTTGAATCTGGTACAGTTACCATCCCTACATTTGGTTCTATTGTACAAAATGGATAGTTTGCTGCTTCTGCTGCTCCAGCTTTTGTTATAGCATTAAAAAGTGTTGATTTACCTACATTTGGAAGTCCTACTATTCCTATTCCAATCATTAAAAAGCCCCTCCTGAAAATTTATATTACTACAAATTCTACCATAAATTAAAGCTTTTGTAAATACCTTCTAATTTTAAATCTTTGTTAACATGTGTCTCATTTTTTCTTTTTTAGTTTTCATATACTTCTCATTTGTTTCATTAAATCCTGTTTCAATAGCTTCTCTTCCTGTTACCTTCATTCCATAGCTTTCAAGTGCCTCTATTTTAGCAGGATTATTTGTCATAACTCTCACTGATTTTACTCCAAGAGCTTTAAGCATCTGAACTGCCACAGCGTAATCTCTCATATCAGGATCAAATCCTAAAGCTACATTTGCCTCTACAGTATCTGCTCCTCCATCTTGTAATGTGTAAGCTTTTAATTTATTTAAAAGTCCTATTCCTCTTCCCTCTTGTCTTAGATAAAGAACTACTCCTTCGCCCTCTTCTTCAACTCTTCTCATAGCTCTTTTTAACTGAGAACCACAATCACATCTTAAAGATCCTAAAATATCCCCAGTAAAGCACTCAGAGTGTAATCTTACAAGAACATCTTCCTTTCCTTCAACCTCTCCCTTTACTAGAGCGATGTGTTCTTTTCCATCTAAATCATTATCAAAACCTACTATTTCAAACTCTCCTGATCCAGTTGGCATCTTAGCTCTAACACTAACTTTTAAAAGTTGTTCATTCATTTTTATATATTTTTGTAAATCCTCTATAGAGATCATTTTCATTCCAAGTTCCTTTGCTAAAATCTCTAAATCAGCAAATCTTGCCATTGTTCCATCTTCTTTCATGATTTCACAACAAAGTCCAACTTGCTTTAATCCAGCTAATCTCATCAAATCTACAGTTGCTTCTGTATGACCATTTCTTACTATAACTCCACCTTTTTTAGCTACTAATGGAAACATATGCCCAGGTCTTCTAAACTCATATGGTTTTACATTTTCATCTAGAACTTTTAAAGCTGTTAATGAACGCTCATAAGCTGAAATTCCAGTAGTTGTTTCAATATGATCTATTGAAACTGTAAAAGCAGTACTATGATTATCAGTATTTTCATAACACATAGGTGGAAGAGCTAATTTTTTAGCATATTCCTCAGTCATTGGCATACAGATCAAGCCCTTCCCTACTGTTGCCATCAAATTTATATTCTCTGGAGTAGCAAACTCACCTGCACAGATAAAATCCCCTTCATTTTCTCTATCTTCATCATCTACTACTATTATAATTTTTCCTGCTCTTAAATCTTCAAGAGCCTCTTCTATTCTATCTAACATCTCTATTTCACTCCTCTAAAAACCATTTTTTAGTAAAAATTCCATTGTAATTCCCTCTTTTTTCTCTTGAGGTTCCTCTTGAAATTTCATAAGTCTCTCAATATATTTCCCTACTAAGTCAGTTTCTACATTTATATAGTCTCCAACTTTTTTTCTTCCCAATGTTATCATCTCTTGAGTATGTGGTATTAATGATACACCAAAAGTTGTATCTTCTAATTTCATTACTGTAAGACTTGCTCCATCTAAGGTAACTCTTCCTTTTTCTACTATATATTTCATGTATTTTCTTTCTATTTCTATCTCATAAATTTTAGCTATTCCCTCAGGAGTTATAGATTTTATTCTTCCTTCACAATCTACATCCCCTGTAACTAAGTGTCCCCCTAATGGAGTAGCTAAAGTTATTGACTTCTCTAAATTTACTTTATCTCCAACTTTTACTCTTTTTAAATTAGTTCTTTTAACTGTTTCATACATACAATCAGCAGTAAAATAATTACTCCCCAATTCAGTAGCTGTAAGACAAGTTCCATTAGTAGCAATACTATCACCTAATTTAGCTCCCTCTAATACCTTCTTACATTTTATCTTTAATTTTAAAGATTTTTCACCACTTTCTACAGCTAGAACCTCTCCCATCTCTTCTACTAATCCTGTAAAAATAGAAATCACTCCTCTCTATCTGTAAAACTCCATAGACACATTATCTCCATAATTGTTAATTTTCACATTTTTTAATTCAATTCCATCAGCTATATTGTCCACAGAAAAACCTTTTATAAAAGGTATAGCATTTTCATCTCCTAATATTTTAGGAGCTATAAATATCTCTCCACCATCTATCTCTCTCTCTTCAAAAGCTTTGGAGATAAGATAACTTCCTCCTTCTAATAGGATTCCATCAATTCCAAGTTCCCCTGTTTTCTTTAAAATATCGGAGATTTTAAACTCTTTTCCTTCTAAGTATTGAACATTCACTCCTTTTTCTTTTAATATACTAACTTTTGTATCATTTTCTTTTTCTTTTGAGGTAATAACAATACTTTTTCCATCTTCAAAATTTACTATTTTACTCTCTAAAGGGATATCTAAATTGGGATCTACAACTATTCTAAAAGGATCTCTTCCATTTTCTATCCTAGCTGTTAAACTTGGATCATCCTTTATAACTGTATTAACTCCTACCATTATTCCCATATACTTATTTCTTAATCTCTGTACCTTTTCTCTTGATATCTCATTAGTTATCCATTTAGAATTCCCTGTTTTTGTTGCTATTTTTCCATCTAATGTAATCCCACACTTAAAAAAAAGATAGGATTTTTTCTCTTCTATATATTTCATAAAAACTCTGTTGAGCTCTTTTGCTTCCTTCTCCATAACTCCAGTAATTACTTCAATTCCAGCTTCTTGGAGCATTTTTATTCCTCTTCCTGATACTAAAGGATTTGGGTCAAGAGATGCTATAATACATCTCTTGATACCCATTTCTATTATCTTCTTAGCACATGGTGGAGTTTTCCCATAGTGTGAACAAGGTTCTAGAGTTACATAGATATCTGCTCCTTTAGCTTTCTCTCCAGCCATCTCTAAAGCAAATACCTCAGCATGAGGTCCACCATATTTTTTATGATATCCCTCTCCTATAATCTCCCCATTTTTTACAACTACAGCTCCTACCAAAGGATTTGGATTTACAGCTCCCTCTCCAAGAACAGCTAGCTCTAGTGCTCTTCCCATGTACTTTTTATCCATAATTACATCCCCTTTAGTAAGTTTACCATTTCCAATGCTGTTACTGCTGCATCAAAACCTTTATTTCCAGCTTTTGTTCCTGCTCTTTCTATAGCTTCTTCTATACTATTTGTTGTAAGAACACCAAATATTACTGGAATATTGCTATTTAAACTAACAGTAGCTACCCCTTTTGATACTTCAGCACATACATAATCAAAATGTGGTGTAGATCCTTTTATTACTGCACCTAAAGTAATGATTGCATCATACTTTCCTGATTCTGCCATTTTCTTTGCTACAAGTGGAATTTCAAAGGCACCAGGTACCCAAGCTAACTCTATATTGTCTGCTTCTACCTCATGTCTTAATAGAGCATCTTCAGCTCCACCAATAAGTTTAGAAGTAATAAACTCATTAAATCTCGCTGCTACGATTCCTATTCTTAACTCTCTACCTGTAAACTTTCCTTGTAATACTTTCATTTTCTTCCTCCTTGATTTCTCAGGACAAATAAAAAACCCAGATTCTCTCTGGGCATATAAAAAAAGTATAAGATTTCTTTGCAGATATCTTTTCTTCTTCCATCCAGACTTTACTGTCGGTTTTGGAATTTCACCAAATCAGAGTTTTTACAAACTCTCGTGGACTATAACCACCGGTCGGGAATTGTTTTCACTCACCCTGCCCTGAAGATAAATATTATTTTGATACTTCTATCTTAACACAAGTTGCTAAAAAAATCAATTATTTATGAGTAAATTACTAAATTTTAATTTTTCCTTCTATAAATTTAACTGCTCTTCCTCCCACTAATACTTTAGGCTCTCCTTCTATAATAATCTTTCCTAAAATTTTACTCTCTCTATCTAGTGCTTCCCCTTGAATAACTTCTAATACATCATCAACCTTTAATTTTCCAATAGTATATAAATAATAACTCAATGCCCCATTAGAAGTTCCAGTAGCAGCTTCTTCTGGAATATCTACAATAGGAGCCATATTTCTAGCATATACCTTACAATCTTCTAGGGCAAATATATGAAAAGAGATTATATCTAGCTCTTTGCTAATTTCTTTTATTTTTTCCATATCACCAATGATTGAATTTAATATCTCTCTACTCTTAACTCCTATCATCAAATCCCATAACCCTGTATAAGCTTTTACTATCTCAATCTCACTCAATAAATCTTTTGTAGAAATATTTAAAGACTCACAAATTCTCTCTTTTAAAATTTCTATATCCTCTATTCTTTCAATTTTAGGAGATCCTTGATACATCATTATATCTAAACTTTCTTCTTTTTTATAGATTAAAATAGGTAAAACCCCTATATTTATCTCTACCTCTTTTCTATTTAAACCCTCTTCTACTTTCCAAATTTCCTTTTCAATAAGGCCAGTAACATAAGCTATTGTTGCATGCCCACATAGATCAACCTCCTCTTTTGGAGTAAAAAATCTCACTTTTAAAGGTAATCTATCTCCATAGATAAAAACTGTTTCTGAAAAACCTAACTCTTTAGCTATTTTCTGCATCTTTTCTACAGAGAGGTCCTGTGCTTCTAAAACCACTCCAGCAGGATTTCCCTTAAATACCTTTTCAGTAAAAGCATGATAAATTAAAATATCTTTTTCCATATTCCCCTCCCAACTTTTATATTAAAGGGGCTGTTGCAATTTAAGAAATTAAAGTAATTATAACTAATTCAAGAATGACTTTCGTTCAAAGAATAAAGAGCAAGTATGGCTTCCAAAATTCTAAGAGCTTTAGCTCTCTAAGAATTTTGAGACACAGAAAGCAAAGCTTTCAGTGCTTCCTTAATGTAACACAGAAAAT
>DXSD01000033.1 GCA_019410665.1 Fusobacterium sp. | reverse complement strand
AAAAAGCTATAATAGCTGCTAACTTAGGATTAACTCCTAACAACGATGGTAAAGTAATAAGACTTATAATGCCAGAATTAACTGCAGATAGAAGAAAAGAGTATGTAAAAATGGCTAAGTCTGAAGCTGAAAATGGAAAAGTAGCAGTAAGAAACATCAGAAAAGATGGAAATAACGATCTTAAAAAGTTATTAAAAGATAAAGAGAATCCAGTTTCTGAAGATGAAGTTAAAAACTTAGAAAATGAAATTCAAAAGTTAACAGATGCTCATATTAAAGAGATAGATGAGTTATTTGCTAAGAAAGAGAAAGAGATTACAACTGTTTAATTGAATAAAGTTTTAATATGAGAAAAGACTGTTTTAAATCAGAGATTTAGAACAGTCTTTTTGTATTGGAATATAATAGATTATCTTTCGTTAACATTCCAGTTATCAATTAAACATTCTCTAGCTTTATTCAAATCTTTTTTTCTTAGAAAATAAATAATTTTTTCATGATCTGAATGAGACTTTTCTCTTTTTTGAGGTAATTTAAAAAATAAACTTTCAGCCCGTTGAGTATGGATATCTAATTGGATTTTAAAAGTTTTTAAATAGTTATTATCAATTAAATCAAAGAAAATTTGGTGGAAACTTTGATCTAATTTTCTAGTAGTTAAAGAATCAAGTGTTTCATCTAAGAATTGATCATTAATATCTTCTAATTTTTTAAGTATAGATTCATCGATTTTAGGAAATGATAATTCTAAAACACTAGCATGTAGCATACTTAAAGCTTCATAGAGTTTTTGGATATCTTTTTGATCGATATCAGAAACTACAGTTCCTTTTCCAGGGGAAATATTAACTAATTTATTGTGAGCTAAGGCTAAAAAAGCTTCTCTAACAGGAGTTCGACTAACTGAAAATAAATTAGCTATCTCCATATCAAGTAATTTTTCACCAGGCAAAAGTTTTCCATCTATAATCCAATTTTTTAATTGTTCATAGACTAATTCTTTAGAAGAGAGTTGTCTAAAGTTAGAATTGCAAAGTTTTGGTAATGGCATATTTCCTCCAAGTTAAATTATGATATTTCTTATTATATCATAAAAATATAAAAAAGTATAATATGTTATTAGTAACAACACAAAAAACATATTGACATATATAAGAAATTATTGTATCATTATGATATGAAATATATTGCATATTTAAAATGGAAAAAGGAGGTGATAGAATGATTGAGAAAATAAAAATGTTAGCTCAAAAATATGAAAAAGAGATGACAGGTTTTTTAAGAGAATTAGTTTTAATTCCTGGCGAAAGTTGTAATGAACAAGGACATATTTTAAGAATAAAAGAAGAAATGGAGAAAGTAGGATTTGATAAAATAGAGATAGATAACTTTGGCAATATTTTAGGATATATGGGTAAAGGAGAAAAAATAATTGCTTATGATGCTCATATAGATACAGTAGGAATAGGAAATATTGAAAATTGGAATTTTGATCCATATGAAGGAATAGAAACTGAAGATGAAATTATAGGAAGAGGAACATCTGATCAACTAGGTGGGATTGTTTCAGCTATATATGGTGCTAGAATAATGAAAGATTTGAATTTATTAAATGAAAAATATAAAGTATTAGTAGTAGGAAGTGTTCAAGAAGAAGATTGCGATGGGTTATGTTGGGAATATATAATAAAAGAAGATAATATAAAACCAGAGATTGTAATTTCTACTGAACCAACCGATGGAGGAATTTATAGAGGCCATCGTGGAAGAATGGAAATAAGGTTAGAAGTACATGGGATATCTTGCCATGGTTCGGCACCTAATAGAGGAGATAACGCAATATATAAAATGGCAGATATATTGCAAGATATTCGGTTATTGAATGATAATGGAGTTGATGAAAGTATAAAAGGACTAGAAAAAATGTTGTATGAAGAATATAATCCAAAATGGAAAGATGCAAATTTTTTGGGAAAAGGATCAATAACAGTATCTGAAATATTTTTTACTTCTCCAAGTCGTTGTGCAGTGGCAGATTCATGTATTGTATCTTTAGATAGAAGAATGACTGCAGGTGAAACATGGGAAAGTTGCTTAGAAGAAATAAAACAATTACCAAGTGTAAAAAAATATGAGGAAAATATTAAAATAAGTTTGTATGAATATTCTAAAAAATCATGGACTGATTATAGATATCCAATAAAATGTTATTTTCCGACTTGGATATTACCAGAGAATCATAAGTTAACAAAATCAATGATAAAAGCATATAAAAAATTATATGGAGAAGAAAGAATAGGAGTAAAAACTGAAGTAAATAAGAGGAAATCACGTCCATTAGTTGACAAGTGGACATTTTCAACTAATGGTGTATCAATAATGGGGAGAAATGGAATTCCTTGTATAGGATTTGGACCAGGGGCAGAAGCAGAAGCTCATGCTCCTAATGAGAAGACTTGGAAACAGGATTTAATTGTTTGTGCGGCAGTATATGCATTTTTACCACAAGAATATTGTAAATAAAAAGGAGTGAGGAATATGGCAAAAAAAGGATTTAAAGTACCACATACATTTATAATATTAACGGTTTTTATAATTATTATGGCAGTATTATCTTATATAATTCCAGCTGGTGTTTACGAAAGAATGATTGGTTCAGATGGAAGATCAATAGTAGACCCTAGTACATTTCATTATATAGAAAGAACACCTGTATCATTAATGCAACTTCTAACAGCAATACCACAAGGATATGTAGATGCAGGATTTATAATAGCTTTAACATTATGTGTTGGTTCAGGAGTGGCAGTTGTTCAAAAAATAGGAGTAATACCTGCAGCAGTAGAATATTTAGCTACTAAATTTAAAGATAAAGGAATTTTTGTTATACCAATATTAATGTTTATATTTTCATTAAGTGATGCTTTTATTGGGGTATGTGAATTATGCATAATATATATTCCAATAATTATGCCATTAATGTTAAGATTAGGATTTGATTCAATGACAGCTTGTGCAGTTGCATTATGTGGTTCAGCAGCAGGATTTTCAGCAGCACTAACTAATCCATTTACAATAGCGATTGGACAGAAAATTAGTGGATTACCATTATATTCAGGATGGGAATTTAGAATTTTTACATATGTTATTACATTAACAATTGGTGTAGTTTATATAATGAGATATGCTAAGAAAATTCAAGTAAATCCAGAACTAAGTAGTGTGTATGAAGAAGATAAAGAAAAAAGAGAAAAGTTGTTACTTGATACTGAAGGGAAAGAAAAAATTCAGCTAAATACAAGACAGAAATTAGCAGGAATATATTCATTAATAATGTTAATTATAATGCTAGGAGGAGTATTGATTTATAAATGGGATATGCCACAAATGTGTGCTATGTTTTTAGCAATAGGAGTGGGTGCTGGTATTATAGCAGGACTAAGTGGAGATGAATTGTGTAATACTTTATTGTTAGGATGTCAAGATATGTTAATGGGTGCTGTAATTATAGGAATTGCTAGAGGAATATCAGTAGTTATGACAGCTGGAAATATGACAGATACAATTGTAAATTTCTTTGCAAGTGCATTACAAAACATACCTGCATCATTAACTGCTATTGGAATGTTAATAGTTGTTTCATTGATGAATTTCTTAATACCTTCAGGAAGTGGAAAAGCAGTAGTATTATTTCCAATTTTATCTCCTTTAGCAGATGTAGTAGGAGTTACAAGACAAACAGCTATATTAGCTTATCAATTTGGTGATGGATTTTCTAATATAATTTATCCAACTTCAGGATATTTTATGGCTTGTATTTCAAATGCTGGTGTTCCTTGGCAAAAATGGGTAAAGTTCTTCACACCTTTATTATTAATTTGGACTTCAGCAGCAGCAGTATATTTAGTTATTGCCCAATTAATTAATTATGGACCATTTTAAGAAAAATGATATTATAATAATTTTAAAAAGGAGATTAACTATGGAAAAATTAAGAGAAGAGATAGAAAATATTAGACAAGATATTATTGAATTTACTAAAAAATTTATTCAAATTAGAAGTTTTACAGGAAAAGAAACAGAAGCAACTGAACTTGTTGCAAATAAAATGAAAGAATTAGGATACGATGAAGTAATAATTGACTCTTATGGGAGTGTTTTAGGAAGAATAGGAAGTGGAAAAATAAAAATTTTATATGATGCTCACATAGATGTGGTAGAGGCAAAAGATGAACTTGAATGGGAATATCCACCTTTTTCTGGAGAAATAGTAGAAGATATCATATATGGAAGAGGAACTGTTGACACAAAATCATCAGTAGTATCAATGATATATGCGGGATATTTAATAAAAAAATTTAATTTATGTCCAGAAAAAACAGTATATATATCAGCTTCAGTTATGGAAGAAGATCTTGATGGGGAATTGTTAGCTAGATTAATGAAAGAGAATAACTTAGAGTTAGATTATGTGATAATAGGAGAACCAAGTAATTGCCAAATAGCTTTAGGGCATAGAGGTAGAGCTATGTATAAAATAACGACTTTTGGAGTATCAGCCCATGGATCAGCTCCAGAAAAAGGAGATAATGCAATATATAAGATGAGTAAAATATTAGATAGAATATCAAATAAACAGAAAGAATTTGATCTAATAGAAGGAGAGAAAGGTTCTATTGTTGTTTCAAATATAGAAGCAAGAACAGCATCATTGAATGCAGTTCCTGATATGTGTACAATATATATAGATAGAAGATTAGCGTTAGGAGAAACAGAAGATAAAGTAAATCAAGAAATGGAAAGTTTTATCGATGGAATTGATGCTAAATATGAGGTATATATAGCAAAAGGGATTAGCCAAACAGGAAAAGAGGTAACATTAAGAACTTTTATGCCAGCTTGGGAAATATCTAAAGAACATCATTTAACTCAAAAAGCAATAGAAAGTTTTGAAGAATGCTTTGAAGAAGAACCAACTTTATTTAAATGGCCATTTTCAACAAATGGTTTTGCAACAAATGGAGAAATAAAAATTCCAACTATTGGATTTGGACCAGGAAATTTAAAATTGGCTCATATGAAAAATGAATGTTGTAAATTAGAAGATATATTAAAAACAATATTATTTTATACAAGTTTAGGAAAAAATTGTTAGTTAATGTCATTATACATAAAGGAGCAAAAAAATGAAGGAATTAAAATTAAAACAATGTGATTATTTAGTAGGAGAAGTTAAAGAGTATAAATATTGTGATTTTTTAACAGTATCTAATGCAGAAAGAGCGGTGAGATTTGTAAAGAGTTATCCTGAATATCAAAAAACTCCATTAATTAATTTACAAGAATTAGCTAAGAAGTTTAATGTAAAGAATATCTTAGTTAAAGATGAATCGAAAAGATTGGGGCTTAATGCATTTAAAGGAGTAGGAGTTTTATATGGTGCAGTTAAAGTAATTTGTGAAAAGTTTTCTTTAGATATTAATAACTTATCTTTTAAAGATTTATTAGTGGGTGAATTAAATAAAAAAATAAAAGAAATGACATTTATTGCTGCAACAGATGGAAATCATGGAAGAGGATTAGCTTGGGTAGCACAAAAATTAGGTTGTGCTTGTCATATATATATGCCTAAAAATACAACTGAAGCAAGAATAAGGGCAATAGAAAGTTTAGGAGCTAAAGTTATAGTAACAGAAGGAAATTATGATGAAACTCTAAAAATAGTAATAGAAGAAGCAAAGAGAAATAATTGGGAACATATTCAAGATCAAGCTTGGGAAGGATATACAAAGATAACTAATTTTATTTCTGAAGGTTATACAATAATAGCTGATGAGATAAGAGAACAATTATTAGAATATAATATAGAGAAACCAACTCATATATTTTTACAGGCTGGAGCTGGAACATTTGCATTAGGAATAATGGGATATTTTGCAAATTTATATAGAGATAAAAAACCATATATGGGTATATTAGAACCTAAAAATGCAGCATGTTACTATAATTCTATAAAAAATGGAAAATATACAGAAATAAAAGGAGATTTAGAAACAATAATGGCAGGATTATCTGTTGGAGAAGCAAATATAGTAGCATGGGATATTTTAAAGACTATTGTTGATGGTTATGGAAGTTGTGAGGATTCTATAGCAGCAAGAGGTATGAGAATCCTAGCAAATCCATTAAAAGGGGATACAAGAATAGTTTCTGGAGAATCAGGGGCAATAGGTTTAGGATTTGTATCAATGGTGTGTCAATTAGCAGAATTTGAGAAGTTAAAAGAAGAATTAAAAATAGATGAAAGTTCACAAATATTACTAATAAGTACAGAAGGGGATACAGACCCAGAGATGTATCAAAGTATATTATGGGATATGAAATACTAGAATAAAAAGCTGACTAAATTTAGTCAGTTTTTTATTTTGTCCTAAAAAAAGAAATAAGTAGAAAAATTTGTGTAAATATGGTACAATTTACAGAGTATAGTGAGGTGAAAATATGGAGAAACAAATACCAAAACATATAGCTATAATTATGGATGGAAATGGAAGATGGGCTAAAAAAAGAGGGCTTCCTAGAACATTTGGACATAAGGAAGGAGCAGCTGCTCTTAGAAAGATAATAACCCATGCAGCTAAAATAGGAGTAAAATATCTAACTGTATATGCATTTTCTACTGAAAACTGGAAAAGAAGTCAAGAGGAAGTAAGTGCACTTATGTTTCTTTTTAAAAGTTATATAAAAAATGAAGAGAAAAATATAATGGAGAATAATATTAGATTTATGGTTTCAGGGAGAAGAGAGAATGTGAGTGATTCTCTTTTAGAGGCTATAGATCAACTTCAGGAAAAAAGTAAAAATAATACAGGATTAACATTTAATATAGCTTTTAATTATGGTGGAAGAGCTGAGATAGTAGATGCTATAAATAATATTTTAAAATCTGGAAAGAATTCTATTAACGAAGAGGAATTTTCTAAATATCTATATAATGATATACCAGATCCAGAACTATTAATTAGAACAAGTGGAGAACTTAGAATATCTAATTTCTTACTATGGCAGATAGCTTACTCAGAGATATATATAACAGATACCCTATGGCCAGATTTTAATGAAGAGGAGTTAGATAAGGCTATAGAGAGTTATACAAAAAGAGATAGACGTTTTGGAGGAGTAAAATAATGTTGAGTAGAATAGTAGTAGCTCTAATAGGGATTCCTATTCTAATTGGAGTTTTGTATTATGGGAGTTTTCCACTTCTAATTTTTACAAATTTAGTTGTTGGAATGGGAGCTTATGAATTTTATCAAATGGCAGAGTTAGGTGGGAAAAAACCACACAAGATATTGGGAATAATAATGGCTTTATCTATTCCAAATATACTGTTTTTTAGAGAGTTGGGAGTGATATCCTTTGGAGTTGAAGGGGTAATAGCTTTAGGAACCATATTTTTACTAAGTTTAAGAGTTATCCAAAATAGAGTTGAAGATGCAAGTATAGACTTAGGAGAAACAGTTTTAGGAGCTCTATATTCAGGAGTTCTATTTTCCCATGTTCTTTTAATAAGTTTGTTACCTAATGGGGGAAAATGGCTTTTAACTGCTCAAATAATGGTATGGGTATGTGATAGTTTTGCTTATTTTGTTGGAATGGGAATAGGAAGAAAGTTTTTTAGTAGAGGATTTAATAGTATCAGTCCTAAAAAATCTATAGAGGGCTCTATAGGAGGAACACTTTTTACAATATTAGCTCTATTTTTATTAGATAGATACTTTCAGTTAATTTCTGGAGGAATGCCACTGGCAAGTGTGATAATCTTAGGAGTTTTCATTAGTGGAGTGGCTCAAATAGGAGATTTAGGAGAATCTATGTTTAAAAGAGAGTTTAAAGTAAAGGACTCAGGAACAATTTTAAAAGGACATGGAGGAATATTAGATAGATTTGATAGTATGTTATTTGTTGCTCCAGTGATGTACTATTTAGTAAAGTTTATCGTATTATAACTATTCTGGGTGAGGAGACTCGCCCAATTTTTTTCTAGGAGGAGTTATGAAAAAAATAATCATATTAGGATCAACAGGAAGTATAGGAACAAATGCTTTGGAAGTTGTTAGAAAATCAGAAAATAGATTTGAAGTAGTAGGAATAAGTGGACATAGGAATCATAAGTTACTTTTAGAGCAAATTGAGGAGTTTAAACCTAAGTATGTGTCAGTAGGAAGTGAAGAGGGGTATGAGCTTATAAAGGAAAGATTTCCAAATGTAGAGGTATATTGTGGAGATATAGGGCTTAAGGAGTTAGCTTCTAAGGAGGATTATGATATACTTCTTACAGCAGTAAGTGGAGCTATCGGAATAGAAGCTACAGTAGAAGGAATAAAAAGAGGAAAGAGAATAGCTTTAGCCAATAAAGAGACTATGGTGGCAGCTGGACCATATATAAATAGTTTATTAAAGGAAAATCCTAAGGCTGAAATTATCCCAGTAGATAGTGAGCATTCAGCTATATTTCAATCTCTTTTAGGTGGAAGAAAAAATGAAGTGAGAAAGATTATAATTACAGCTAGTGGAGGGACTTTTAGAGGAAGAAAGAGAGAGGAGCTAAAAGAGGTAACTGTAGAACAAGCTTTAAAACACCCAAATTGGTCTATGGGGAAAAAGATAACAATAGATTCTTCAACTTTAGTAAATAAGGGATTGGAAGTTATAGAGGCACATGAGCTTTTTGGAGTATCTTATGATGATATAGAGGTATTAGTACATCCTCAAAGTATAATTCATTCTATGGTGGAGTTTAAAGATAGAGCTGTAATAGCTCAATTGGGAGCTCCAGATATGAAGTTACCAATTCAATATGCTTTTACTTATCCAGAAAGAGTAGAGAGCTCTGCTATGGAACCTTTAGATTTTATGAAGGTTTCTACTTTAACTTTTGAAAAACCTGATCATGAGACTTTTAAAGGAATAAGTTTAGCCTTTAGAGCTGGAAGAATAGGAAAAACTATGCCAGCTGTTTTAAATGCTGCAAATGAAGTGGCAGTGGAGTTATTTTTAAAGGGAAAAATAAAATTTTTAACTATCTATGAGATAATTGAGAAGGCTATGGATAGACATGAGCCACTAGAGATAGATGGTGTAGATATAATTAAAAAAGTAGATAGAGAAACTAGAGAGTGGGTATACTCTAATTATGAGGTGTAGTATGGGAAAAGTTATAGTTATAGAGGGAACTGATTCAAGCGGAAAAGAGACTCAAACGAAAAGACTGTATGAAAGACTTTTAAATGAAAGAGAAAATGTTAAAAAACTATCTTTTCCAAATTATGAAAGTCCAGCTTGTGAACCTGTAAAAATGTATCTAGCTGGAGAGTTTGGAGATAAGGCACTAGATATAAATCCCTATCCAATATCAACAATGTTTGCCATAGATAGATATGCTTCATATAAAAAGGATTGGGAAAAATTTTATAAAGAGGGAGGAGTGTTAGTAACAGATAGATACACTACTTCAAATATGGTGCATCAAGCTTCTAAAATAGAGGATGAAAACTTAAAATCACAATATTTAGATTGGCTTGAAGATTTAGAATATAGAAAGATGGATATACCTAAGCCAGATATAGTAATATTTTTAAATATGCCAACTGACATGGCTTTAAAGCTTATGGCAGCTAGAAAAAATAAGATAACTGGAGAAGAGAGTAAGGATATTCATGAAAAAGATGGGGAATATTTAAGAAAATCTTATAATAATGCATGCGAAATAGCTAAAAAATATGATTGGCTAGAGATTAAGTGTGTAGAAGAGGGAAGATTAAAAACAATTGAAGAGATAGGTGAAGAGATATTTTCAGTTGTAAAAGAGATATTATAGTGGAGGAGATATGGAGATACTAATAGCTATTTTAGTGCTTGGGATAATTATTTTTATCCATGAGCTAGGGCATTTTTTAACTGCTAAATTTTTTAAGATGCCTGTTAGTGAATTTGCAATAGGGATGGGACCACAGGTATATTCCTATGATACTATAAAAACAACTTACTCTTTTAGAGCTATTCCTATAGGAGGCTTTGTAAATATAGAGGGGATGGAAGTAGATAGTAAGATAGAAGATGGTTTTAATTCAAAACCTGCATATGCAAGATTTATAGTTCTTATAGCAGGAGTGTTTATGAACTTCTTACTAGCTTTTATAATTATGTTCACTTCTATATATATGAATGGGAAATATGTTCCAAGTACGGAGCCTGTTATAGGAGAGGTTTTTAAAGAGGCTAAATCAGTAGAATTTATAAAGGCAAAAGATAGAATTTTAGAGATAGATGGGCAAGAGATTAGAGAGTGGAGTGATATTGGAGAGACTTTAAGAAGATTAAATGCTCCAGAGGTAACAATAAAATTAGAAAGAGATGGAAAGATAGAAAGTATAAAGACTCCAATGACTTTAGATCCCAATAGTAAGAGATATATGTTGGGAGTGATTCCAGAGTATTCTATTGAAAAATTTGGTGTTTTAGAAGCTAGTGAATTAAGTTTAAAAAGTGGAGTTAAAATAGTAAAAGACACTCTTTCAGGACTTAAGATGATGATTACTGGACAGGTAAAAAGTGAAGAGATCAGCGGACCTTTAGGAATTATAAAGGTTGTTGGTGAAGCATCTAGAGAGGGACTTGGAATAGTTCTTTGGTTAACTGCTCTTCTTTCTGTAAATGTAGGGGTTTTAAATCTATTGCCTCTACCAGCTTTAGATGGTGGAAGGATAATTTTTGTTCTTTTAGAGATGATAGGAATAAAGGTTAATAAGAAGATGGAAGAGAGAGTTCATACAGTAGGAATGCTAGTTTTATTTGGAGCAATTATATTCATAACAACTAATGATATTTTTAATTTAATTAAATAAGTATAGAAAATGCTCTAAAAATGGGCAAATGTGCAAAATAAAAAAAATAGTCTTGAAAAAATACAAATTATCTATTATAATACATGTATAAGATAAAATCAAAAAATACGATTATATATAAATTGAAGTGATGGAGGTAGAATATGAAAAATGCTATTTTAGCAATTTCTGAGAGAAAAGAGACTTTAAAACAGATAAGAAAAGAGTTATCTGAACATTATGAGATAATAACTTTTAACAATCTATTAGATGCTTTAGATATGTTAAGAGAGAGTGACTTTGACATTATCCTTTTAGATGAGTATTTAACTTGGTTTAATTTTGCTGAAGCTAAAAGAAAATTAAGTGGATTAGGAAAAGATTTTGTAATAGTTGGATTATTAGAAGATGAAACTGAAACAGCTATTCAAGAGTTAAAAAATGCCGATATCTATAACTACTTAGTAAAACCAGTAGAATTGAAAGAGATGAATAGAGTTATATTACCAGCTCTAAAGAATTTAGAGATGTTAAAAGAAAAGAGAAAATTAGAAGAGAAATTAGCAAGTCTTGAAGAAGAGAGCGAAATAGTAGGACAATCATCTAGAATAAAAGATATAAAAAATCTTGTTGAAAAAGTAGCTGAAAGTGACTTAGCTGTACTTATTACAGGAGAAAATGGATTAGGAAAAGAGATTGTTGCAAGAGAGATATACAAAAAAAGTGATAGAAGAAAAAATAACTACATAGTTGTAAGCTGTGCTTCACTTCCAGAAGAAACTATGGAGAGAGAGTTATTTGGATATGAAAGAGGAGCTTTTACAGGAGCTAACTCAAGTAAAAGAGGACTTTTAGAAGAGGCAGATGGAGGAACTATATTCTTAGATGATATCTCTGCTATGGATATTAAATGTCAAGCTAAACTTTTAAAAGTTATTGAGTATGGAGAGTTAAAAAGAGTTGGTGGAAATAAAACTAGAAGAGTAGATGTAAGATTTATCGCTTCAAGTAATAGAGATCTTAAAGATGAAACTGAAAAGGGAAGATTCAGAAAAGATCTATATCATAGATTAACAGCTTTCCCAATTGAGGTTCCACCTTTAAGAGAGAGAAAAGAGGATATCCCATTATTAGCTAACTACTTCTTAAATAAAGTTGTAAGAGAGTTACATAGAGATACTCCAGTTATTTCAGGAGAAGCTATGAAGTATTTAATGGAATATTCATATCCAGGAAATATAAGAGAGTTAAAAAATATGATAGAGAGAATGGTAATATTATCAACTGATAAGGTAATCGATGTTGAAGACCTACCATTAGAAATTAAGATGAAATCTGATACAGTAGAGAATAAAACTGTAGTTGGAGTAGGACCATTAAAAGATATTTTAGAGCAAGAGATATACAGTTTAGCTGATGTGGAGAAAGTTGTTATAGCTATAGCTCTTCAAAAAACAAGATGGAATAAACAAGAGACTTCTAAACTGTTAGGAATAGGAAGAACTACTCTTTATGAGAAAATTAGAAAATATGGTTTAGATTTTAAATAGGAAGAGTTAAAAATAAGAAGACTTAACATTAAGAAAGGGGACAGCACAGCTGAATTAAGATATGGCAATAAGAAAATTTCGTAAACATATAAAACCTTTTATTTGGTTCATTACAGTATTATTTATACTTTCATCTGCAATGTTAGCATATATGAATATGAAGAGTTCATATGCTAGAGCTAATGTGTATGCATTTAAATTAAATGGAAAGAAAATATCAAAATTAGATGTAGAAAAAACTAAAAATAATTTATCTCAGGGGTATTCAAGATTTTTAGGAAATAATGTTGATAGAGATCTTATTGAGATACTAGCTTTTGAAGATGTAGTAAATAGAAATCTAACTTTAGAAATAGCAGATAAATTAAATATTAAAATCCCAAGTAAAGAGGTTAATGCTCAATATGAGTCTATAGAGAAATCTATAGGAAACAAAGAACAATTTAAAAGAATGTTAGCAGCTCAAGGGTATACTAAAAAAACATTAAAAATAGATATTGAAAATAGTATGTTGATTGAAGAAACTTTTAAAAAGATAAAAGATGGAGTAAATCCAACAGAGGAAGAGATAGTATCTAATTATAATGAAAATAAAAATAGTTTGTACTCAGGAAAAGAGTTAAGTGAAGTAAGAGAACAAGTTATAACTAACCTAAAAGAAGAGAAAGGAATGGAGGAGTATCTAACTATTTTAGAAAAGAGTAAAAATAGTGCCAAAATAGAAGATATAGCTCCAGAGTATGCTGATCTTGTAGAAAAAGTAGATATGGAGAAAGATGGATTTAAGATCACAAATGTAGATATGGCTAGAAAAACTTTAAATGCTCTATATACTACTGGAGGAAACAAAGAGGAAGCAGTAAACCAAGCTAAGAAAAATTATGAAGAGCAGATAAATTTAGCTAAAGAAGCTTTAAATAGAGGAATAACTGTAGAGAAAGAGCTACCAGTAGATTATCAACTTGAATATTTACAAAGGGAGCTATTTAATAATATAAAATCTAATTTAAATCCTTCAGTTGAAGATTTGAAAGAGTATTTTACAAATAATAGTTTAAGATATGATACATTTCCAAGTGCACAAGCTGAAATAGCAGTAGTTCAAATAGAGCCATCAGCTTCTGATAAGGAAAAAGCTAAATTAGAGGCAGAAGAGATATTAAAAACTCTAACTCCAGAAAACTTTAAGGAGAAAGCTAAAGAGCATTCAACAGGACCAAGTTCTTCCAATGGTGGAGAATTAGGATGGTTCTCAAAGGGAGATATGGTTGAACCTTTCCAAAAAGCTGTGTTTGAAGGAAATGTTGGAGAGATATATCCTACACCAGTAGAAACTGTATTTGGATATCATTTAATTCTAATTGAAGATAGAAATGATAAGGAAGAAAGAGCTAAAGCTAGTCATATCCTAATATCTCCAAAGGTTTCTGTTGAAACTACAATAGCTAAGGGAGAAGAGATAGAGGATTTAAAGAAAAAGCTTGAGAGCAAAGAGGTAGATTTTAAAAATATATCAAAAGATAGAAAAGATATAATTCAAAATAATACTTTCAAAATTGATAATGCAGGATATATATCTGGATTGGGATATAATGATATTTTAGCTAAAACGATATTAGATGCTCCATCTAATAAAATAGAGAGCTTAACTGTTGAAGATAAAGTATATATCTTCAATAAAATAGAAGATGTAAAATATAAAAAAGCTAAATTTGAAGAGGTTGAAGATAAGGTTAGAGAGGATTACTTAAATAGTAAAACTCAAGAAGAGATGAAAAAATATCTTTAGTCACATATATAAGGAGGAGTCAGTACAAATTGTAACTGCTCCTTTTTATTAATTTTTTAATTGCAATATTTTGAAAAATATATTATACTATATAGCCGAATTAAATTTAAAGTTAGGAGGGAGACAATGAAATATAGACAAACAGATATAGAGCTCCTCCTAGATTCTTTAAAAATAGAAGAGGTTGTAGGAGAGTTTGTTGAGTTAAAAAAATCGGGAGCAAACTATAAAGGACTCTGTCCTTTTCATCAAGATACAACACCTTCTTTTATGGTGAGCCCAAGTAAAAATATATGTAAATGTTTTGTATGTGGAGCAGGTGGAAATCCCATCTCTTTTTATGCTCAATATAAAAAGATTGATTTTATGGAAGCTGTAGATGAGTTGGCTAAAAGATATAGTATTCCTATAAAAGAGATAGGAGAAAATTATAAGCCAAAGGAAGATTACACAAAATATTATAAAATAATGGAGGAAGCTCATAATTTTTATAAAGAAAACATATTTTCTTTACAGGGAAGAATAGCTTTAGAATATCTTTCAAAAAGAGAGATAAATCCTAAAATAATTAAAGAAAATGGAATTGGATTTGCTTCAAATAAATGGAATGAATTGGGAGATTATTTAGTAAGCAAAGGATTTGAAACAAAGGATTTAGTAACTTTAGGTTTAATAAAAGAGGGAGATAGTGGAAATAATTATGATGCCTTTAGAAATAGGATAATTTTTCCAATTTACTCTATAAAGGGAGAGGTAATAGCTTTTGGAGGAAGAACTTTAGAGCAAAGTAAAGAGATACCTAAATACATAAACTCTCCAGATACTCCAATATTTAAAAAGGGTAAAAATTTATATGGTTTAGAGAGAAGTAGTATAATAAGAAAAAAAAATTATACAATGTTAATGGAAGGATATATGGATGTCCTTTCAGCTAATATATTTGGTTTTGATGTGGCATTAGCACCTTTGGGAACAGCTTTAACTGAAGAGCAAGGAGTTTTATTAAAAAGATACACATCCAATGTGATACTTTCATTAGACTCAGATGCACCTGGACAGATGGCAACAGAAAGAGCTGGAATAATCTTAAAAAGTTTAGGTTTTAATATAAGAGTTTTACAGTTAGAAGGAGCTAAAGACCCAGATGAATATTTAAAAACTTATGGTAAAGAGAGTTTTTTAAAGTGTGTAAAAAACTCTATTGAGATTTTTGATTTTTTATTTAGTTACTATTCAAAAGAGTATGATCTAACTAATATAATCTCTAAGCAAAAATTTGTAGCTAGATTTAAAGATTTTTTTCAAGTTGTTGAGACAGAACTAGAAAAAATGCTGTATCTAGATAAATTATCAAAGGAAATAGAGATAGATAAAGAGATCTTAAAAGAGATATTAATAGATAAAAATAGAAAAAAATCAAGGAAATTTGAGGAAGACTCAGTAAATATAAGTATAGAGGGAAAATCTGAAGAGTTAGATAGATTAGAAAGAGATACTATATTTCTAGTTTTGCTAAATAAAGAGAATTTTAAATATTTTAAAGAGAGAAAGTTAAAATCTTCATTGGGACAGAAATTATTTCAATATTTAGTATCTAATGAAGTATCAGATTTGGTAAGTTCCTTTCCTATAGCTGAAGATTTAAGCGAAGGAGAGAAGGAGCAGTGGGATCTATTAAGATGTAATTTAATTGAAGTAGGTTCTAATGAAGAAAAAATAAAAGATCTACTTAAAGAGAGTTATGTGTCTTGGTTTAAACAGGAGATAGAAGATAGTTATAGAAAAATTAGTAGTGGTTTTTTTCAAGGAAGGGAGTTAAACTTAGTTGAAAAGTTATTATTGGTAAAAAAGATAAAGGAGTTAGAGATAACACTTGGTAAAACTACACAATTTGAAGAGATAGAAAAATTATATGAGATGTTTAAAAAATTATTAATTAATCTATAAGTTATTTAGAGGAGGCTCAAATAATGAGAGAGTTTGTAAAAAATGAAAAGGTTTTGGCCTTGGTTAGAAAAGCTATGGAAAATAAGTGTATAACTTATGAAGAGATCAATGATGGCTTAAAAGACGACTTCCCAGTTGAAAAAATTGAACAGTTGATAACTGGAATGATTGATCAAGGAATCGAAATAGTTAGACAAGAGGACATAGAGAAGAGTAAGAAATTAGCTAAAGCAAGTAAAACAAAAAAATCAAAAGAAACTACTCCTAAGAAAGCAACTGCTAAAAAGAAAGAGGTTGAAGAGGAGTTTATAGATGATGAGAAGTTTGATGACTTCAAAGATTTTAAAGAGGACGATATAGATATATTTGAAAAAGATGATTTCTTAGATGATGATGACTTTGATGATGTCCTAGATAGTAAATTAGATGACTTCGATGATGATTTTGACCACTTCAATCCTGATGATTTAGAAGATATAGGGGATGAAGATTATATCAGTGATGACTTCTTTACTCTTTCAGGAGATATGAAAGTTGATGAACCTATAAAAATGTATCTTCGTGAAATAGGGCAAATACCTCTATTAAATCATGATGAAGAGTTAGAGTATGCTAAAAGAGCTCTAGAGGGAGATGAATGGGCAAGTCAACAACTTATAGAAGCAAACCTTAGACTAGTTGTAAGTATAGCTAAAAAGCATACAAATAGAGGATTAAAATTACTTGACCTAATTCAAGAGGGAAATATAGGGCTTATGAAAGCTGTAGAGAAATTTGAATATACAAAGGGATATAAGTTTTCAACTTATGCTACTTGGTGGATAAGACAAGCTATAACAAGAGCTATAGCAGATCAAGGAAGAACAATAAGAATCCCAGTTCATATGATAGAGACTATTAACAAAATTAAAAAAGAAGCTAGAATCTACCTACAAGAAACAGGAAAAGATGCAACTCCAGAAGTTTTAGCAGAGAGATTGGGAATGGAAATTGAGAAAGTTAAAGCTATTCAAGAGATGAACCAAGATCCAATATCTTTAGAGACTCCAGTAGGAAGCGAAGAGGATAGTGAATTAGGAGATTTCGTAGAGGACAATAAAATGTTAAATCCATATGAATTAACAAATAGATCTCTTCTTAGAGAGCAGCTAGATGGAGTTTTAAATAGTTTAAGTAGTAGAGAAGAGAAGGTATTAAGATATAGATATGGACTTGATGATGGTTCTCCTAAAACATTGGAAGAAGTTGGAAAAATATTTAAAGTAACTAGAGAGAGAATTAGACAGATAGAGGTAAAAGCTCTTAGAAAGTTAAGACATCCAAGTAGAAGAAAAAAATTGGAAGATTTTAAAGTATAATAACAGTAGAGGCTGAAATATTTGAAAAGTAAAGATATTCAGCCTCTTTTAAGATTATAGTATAAAAAGGAGTTTCTATGGAAAAAATAAATGTTTTAGATTTTGAAAAACAAGTAATTAAAAGATATTTAGATGATGAGGAATTTTTAAAATTTATAGATGAAAATGCTAAGAGAGAGTTAGTATTAGACTATACTGCACTTCCTTTGAAGGAATTAGAAGAAGAGGATTTAGAAATATTAGGAGAAGAGAGTGTAGTAGACTATTTAGAAGAGGTAGCTAGCATCATTCCAAAAGAGGAGTTAGAAGGAGATGATTTTGTAGTACAAAATCTACCATTTGTTGCCTCAATTGCATTTTATCACTTAAGAGAGGGTATAGCCTACTTAGATGTTGTTCAAGAGGGAACAATGGGGCTTATAAAGGGAATAGAAGCTTATAACGGGGAGATACATGGAGACTTCGATAACTATAAAAAATATTGGATAGTTAGAGAGATGATAATATTTATACATAAAAAGCTTTTAGATGTAAAAAATGAGTTTAAAAAATTCTTTAAGGATAAGAGAGAAAACTTTGGAAAAGATCTAAAAGAGGAAGAGATAGAAGAGAAAAATGATAATAGTGAAGTTTATTTAAAAGAGGAGGATCTTTTACCTAATATAGAGGCTATTGATAAAAGAGAGAGGATGATGGAGAGAACTTTAGATCTTTCTTTTTTAAAAAATAGATTAAGTTTAAGACAGATAGAGGTTTTAAATCACTATTTTGGTTTTGGAGTAGAAAAGAGATTTTCTATATTTGAAATAGAGGAGAAGTTAAATCTTAACAAGGGAGAGGGAGAAACTATATTTGAACAAGCCCTTTTGATTCTTTCAACAATGGAAGGGAAGATAATATTATGATAACACAGGATATAATAAATATGTTAGAGGAAAAATTTCCTAAAAAGTTAGCAGAAGAGTGGGATAATGTAGGATTATTAGTGGGAGATAGTAAAAAAAGTATAAAAAAGGTTCAATTATCTATAGATGCTACTGAGAGGGCTATTGATAATGCCATAGAAAATGGAGTAGATATGATAGTAACACACCATCCATTTATATTTAAACCTATAAAAAGTATAGATTTTTCAACATTGATGGGAAGAAAAATAAAAAAATTAATTAAAAATGATATTAATTTATTATCTTTACACACTAATTTAGATTCTGCTACTGAAGGATTAAATGATTTTATACTGTCACTTTTAGGAGTAGAAAAATCTAAAGTACTAGATAAAAATCCAGAAATGGATAATTGTGGAATTGGAAGAATTTATAATTTAGAAAAAGAAGTAGAGATTGAAGAGTATGTAAAATATCTTAAAGAAAAATTAAAAATAGCAAATGTAAGAGTTGTAAGTAAAAATAAAAAAGAGAAGATAAAAAAAATCGCTTTAGTAAATGGATCTGGAATGAGCTATTGGAGAAAGGCAAAGAGCTTAGGAGTGGATCTTTTTATAACTGGAGATGTTGGATACCATGAAGCCCTTGATGCTCTTGAGAATAATTTTCCAGTTATTGATATAGGACATTTTGAAGGAGAACAACATTTTGTTGAACTTTTAAAAAGATATTTTGAAAATTATAATATTGATGTTATAATTTACAATGATGGACCGATATTTGAAAGTTATTAGTTAGGAGAAAAAATGAGAGGAAAAATAGTAGTTCTAGGGGTATTTTTATTAAGTGTATTAACATTTGGAAAAATAAATGATGGAATTGATCTATTTACAGCAGAAGAAGAAACAAAATTAGAAGAGAAAATTGAAGAGATTTCTCAAAGAAGGGGACTTTCACTATATGTAAATAGTTTTTCTGGAGAAGAGGGATTTGTAGTAGATAAAGCTGAAAAATTAGTAGTTTTGAATATTATAAAGCCCAGTGAAGAGAAGATAAAAATTGAATTAAAACTAACAAAAGATATGGAGTTAGATGATTTTCAAGAAAATATAGATGGAATTTTAATAGGAAATGAAAATTTATTAAAAGAAAAAAAATTCTACGATTATAGTAAAGAAATTCTTACAGAGATCGATGAAATTCTAGAGAACGTTAAGATTGAGGAACCAATAGTTGTAGAAGAAGAGATAGTAGTGGAACAAAAAAATAGTTTTTTTATAGGAATGGGTATTGCTTTTTTTGTAATTTTTGGTATTATAGTAAGAGTACTTATGTTAAAATATAAAAAAAGTTTAAAAGAGGAAATTGATATCATAAGTAGAAAAAGATAGTTTTTTATTTAAAAGGTATTAAAGTTAATCGCTGCTTAAATATTTTAAGGAGAGGAAAGTCCGGGCTCCACAGAGCAAGAGGGCAGCTAACGGCTGCTGAAGGAAACTTTAAGGAAAGTGCCACAGAAAATAGACCGCCTATTAATTTAGGTAAGGGTGAAAAGGTGGTGTAAGAGACCACCAGTTTCTTAGGGGACTAAGAAAGCTTGGTAAACCCCCTCTGGAGCAAGACTAAATAGGAAAGGTTAAGGGCTGCTCGTCCAGCTTTCAGGGTAAGTTGCTTGAAACTATAAGAAATTATAGTTCTAGATAAATGATTAACATATACAAAACCCGGCTTATTTAATGCCTTTTAAAAATTTTTAAAAAAAATAAAAAAAACTGTTGACGGAAAATAAATTTTGTGATATTATAATCTATGTCCGCGAGAGAGCGGT
>DXSD01000032.1 GCA_019410665.1 Fusobacterium sp. | reverse complement strand
CTACTGGAAAAATCTCTAGAGAGTTTGAAGTTTTAGTTGAAGAGGAAGGATTAGCTTTAAGAGGAAGCTTTGTAATCAATCCTGAGGGAACAATTGTAGCTTATGAAGTACATGATATGGGAATTGGAAGAGAAGCTAGTGAACTTCTTAGAAAATTACAAGCAGCTAAATTTGTAGCTGAGCATGGAGAGGTTTGTCCTGCTAAATGGCAACCTGGAAAAGAGACTTTAAAACCTTCTATTGATTTAGTAGGTAAGTTATAAGAATTAGGAAGTGAATACCTATGAATAAATTATATGATATGATAGTAATAGGTGGTGGACCTGCTGGATTAACAGCAGGTCTATATGGTGGTAGAGCCAAATTAGATACACTTATTATAGAGAAAAATATTCCTGGTGGACAGATTACTGTAACTAATGAAGTAGTTAACTATCCAGGTATCTTAGAAACAACTGGAGCTAAATATGGAGAAACACTTAGACAACAAGCTTTAAATTTCGGTGTAGAGTTCCTTCAAGATGAAGTTATAGATATGGATTTTTCTAAGGATATAAAAATCATAAAAACTAAGTCTGGAGAATACCAAGCTCTATCAGTTGTTATTGCTACTGGAGCTTCACCTAGAAAATTAGGTTTCCCAGGAGAAAAGGAGTATGAAGGAAGAGGGGTAGCTTACTGTGCTACTTGTGATGGAGAGTTCTTTACAGATATGGATGTATTTGTAATTGGAGCAGGATTTGCTGCTGCTGAAGAAGCTATCTTCTTAACAAGATTTGCCAGAAAAGTTACTGTAATAGCTAGAGAGCCTGAGTTTACTTGTGCTAAATCTATAGCTGATAAAGTATTAGCTCATCCTAAAATTGAAGTTAAATTTAATACTGAACTTTTAGAAGCTACTGGAGATATTCAGTTAAGACAAGCTAAATTTATAAACAATGTTACAAAAGAAGTTAGTGAGTTTAAAGCTGCTGAAGGAGAGAGCTTTGGTATATTTGTCTTTGTAGGATACGCTCCTCAAAGTAAATTATTCCAAAACCATATAGAGATAGATAAGTATGGATTTATCCCTACTAACGAAGATATGATGACTAATGTTCCAGGTATCTTTGCTGCTGGGGATATCAGACCTAAAAAGTTAAGACAGGTTGTTACTGCTGTTTCTGATGGTGCTGAAGCTGCTTTTAATATAGAAAAATATGTAGCTGAATTAAGAGAAAAATTAGGTCTTGTAAAAGAGGAAGCCCAAGTTGAAAAAACTTCAAAGGTTGAAGAAAAAAGAGCTGAGTTCTTAGATTCCAATCTTAAGGAACAACTAGCTGAAGTAGTTAAAAGATTTGATAACCCTATTGAGTTGGTAGTTATTAAAAATAGTGATGAAAAGTCTTTAGAGATGGAAGGGGTAGTTCAAGAGATAGCTTCTGTTTCTGACAAACTTAGATTCTCATCTTTTAATCTAGGGGATAATCCTCAACTTGAAGAAAAAATTAAACTTGAGAGAACTCCAGTTATTGCCATCTTAGATGGTGAAGGAAATTTCTCTGGAATAAAATATTCAACTATACCAGGTGGTCATGAATTAAACTCATTTATCTTAGCTATGTATAATGTGGCTGGTCCTGGACAAAAATTAAGTGAAGAGACTTTAAGTAAGATATTCAATATTAAAGAAAAAGTTGATATTAAAATAGGAATCTCACTTAGCTGTACTAAGTGTCCAGACACTGTTCAAGCAGCTCAAAGAATAGCTGTTGAAAATAGCAATATACAAGTTGAAGTTATTGATGTTTTCTCTTTCAAAGATTTTAAAGATAAACATGATATTATGAGTGTTCCTGCTATGGTTATCAACAGTGAAAAAGTTTATTTTGGAAGTAAGTCCATAGATGAGGTTCTGAACCTTTTAGAAAAATAAAATAGTTCGTAACTATTCAGGTATTTCACATCTTTAAGAAGAAAACTAAGAATTGTTCCATATTCCAAGAAGTTGATTAACTATGGCTTATCTCACTAAAAATGCAAGGGTTAAGTCTTCGACTTATTGCATTTTTTAGCGTTCGATTTCGCTGAGTTAATCTAACTTCTTTTCATAACTTACACAATTCTTTGAGTTTTCTTTAGTTGATTTCTACCTGAATAGTTACTTCTCTCTTTTTATATTATTAATTATCATATTTTTAAGAACTTCTAGAGCCTTCATAGCAATTTTGCTATCCTCTTCTCCATGAGCTCCCCCAACTCCTATTCCACCAACAACAGTTTCATTAATTACAATGGGAATTCCACCTTCCATTACACTAAAATTCTCATCTAAATACCTTATATCCTCAGGTATTTTTCCTTCTTTTATTCCTTTTGAAATCTCAAGAGTTGTTCTTTTTTGTGAAGCTGCTGTATAAGCTTTCTTATAACTAGCAGAAAGAGTATGAACCCCTGCATCTTCACTTCTAATTACTCCAAGCTTTTGTCCTGATTTATCAACAATGGTGATAGTTACATCAAAATTTTTAGATTTAGCATCATTAAAAGCAGCTGTTAACATAGAAAGAACTTGTTCTCCAGTAAGAATTTCTTGAAATTTTATCTCTTTTTTCATACTACCTCCTACTTTAAAGAAGTTTTTATTACTCTACATGGATTTCCAACTGCTATAACATTTGATGGGATATCTTTATTTACAACACTTCCAGCTCCAATTGTTACATTATCTCCTATTGTTACCCCTGGAAGAATATTAACTCCTGCCCCTATCCAAACATTATTTCCTATTTTTATTGGGTAAGCATACTCTAATCCTCTATTTCTCTCTTCTATATTTAAGGGATGTCCTGCTGTAGTTATGCAACAGTTAGGAGCTATGAATACATTATCCCCTATCTCTACCTTTGCCCCATCTAAGATTATTAGGTTATGATTAGAATAGAAGTTCTCTCCTATCTCTATGTTATATCCATAGTCACAATAAAAAGGTGCAGTTATACAGAAATTTTCCTTTGTTTTTCCAAAGAGATTTTTTATAATCTCCCTTTGCTCCTCTTCCTTTGAGGGTGGGAGTTGGTTAAATTGAAAACATAACTCTTTGCATCTTTTTCTCTCTTCTAAAAGTTCTTTATCATAATTGGCATCATATAGAAGCCCTTGTTTTGCTTTTTCTTTCTCTGTCATATTTATTCCTCTATTAATTTATTTATTGGAAAATTTATATTGTTTGCTAATGATATTTGTTCATAATTTGTCTTTCCTACAAAAAGTTTTTTACTATTATAAATTAAAATATTTTTACTATGTTTAATTAATAAATATCTCTCTTTTATTTTTATGTTTGTATTTAATTTTAAACCATTCTTTTTAAGAAAAATTTCTTTAATATACTTTAAATAATGGCTTGAAAACTCTTTTTTCTTTTCAACACTTTGGTTATCTACTGTTTTACTTTTTAACTCAATATAAATATACATTAATTTATTTTCCTTCTTTATAATTAAAAGATAATCAACAATAGGTATCTTATTTTTTAAAAGAGCTACTTGTTTCTCCAAGTTATCTAACTTGATACATAATGCATCATACTTACTTGAAGAAACTAAGTTTATCTTTTTCAATTTTGCTAATTGATCTGTCTCCTCTATAATAAAACAATTATCTTTCATAATAACTTTTTATTCATTTGTGATTTCCAACTGTAAAAAATTAAAAAAATTATTCTCCATATTAATCCTCTCTATCTATCTCAAAATTTAAATCAATAGCTAGATTGTTCATTGAATTAATTACATCATTAAAACTTTTCATATAAATTCCAGTTCTATCAACTTCCATCTCTTCAATAGTCCCTTTTTCAATTAAATAGCAAGAAACATTTTCATAATCCAAAAATTCTTCATCACAATATTTATATTTTTTCTTTAATTTTTCTTTTCCAGCAAAATTATTTTTAAACTGTATTAAATTATTTAACTCCTGAACTATATAACTACTATGAGTAGTTATTATTACTTGAATACCTCTATTTATAATCTTTGCTAAAAACCTTGCCATCTTCCTTTGATTATCTGGATGGAGATTTAACTCTGGCTCATCAATTATAACTCTACTTAATTTTTTCTCATATCTTAAAAACAGATATAATCCTGCTAGTGAACGTACAGTAGATGAACCCATGTGTAATGGCAACTTTAATTTTTTATCTTCTTTTGGTTTAAAATAAATTTGACCATTTTCAACAACATATGCTCCCCCTACAATTTTTCCAAGCTCATTTGCTAAATCATTGAAAGGTCCCACCTTTTTTCTACTCGTAACCATATCTAAGTCATTGATAAACTCAATGTATTTAGAAATAGGCTCAGCATACCTTGATATATAATCAAAAAGTATAGACATAGGAAAATTATTTATTTTAGCTCCCTTTTTTTGTGATTGTGCTACAAGTGTATCAATCAATACATTTCTATTTATATTTAATTCTGTCTTAAACATATTCAACCCTTCTCTAACTGAAGGTAAAATAAAGGATTTTTTTTGAATAATCTCTGTTATACGTTCTTCTAAAAAATTAAAGATATGTTCTCTTTCATTTTCTGCCTCTGAATCAAGCATTTCTATCTTGATAGAATCTTTATCAAATTTTACATCTAGTTGCCCTTGTGCTAATTTTAAAGAGAGAGCTCTTTCATCTTGTAACTCTAATTCTAAATCAAAATCATTTTCTAAATACTCAGCACTTAATTTTGTATCCTTAAAAAATTCTGAATCAAAATTAAAAAATATCCCCAAGTTTTCCGAAAACCTTTTTATTTGTAATAGTAAATTTTTTTGTATTCTCTCTTTTATCTGCTCTATATTCAACTCTAGTTTTTTATTTTCTTTTAATATCTTCTTATCTTCAGTGTTGAAACAAAACTTTAAATTATAGTCATAAATACCATATAAAGTATAAGTTAATTGTGTCTTTCCATAATTATTTGGACCACAAAGAACCATCAATTTATTTGTTTTTATTTCTCCTTTTGCAATTCTTCCAAGCTTCTCTACCTTTAATTTCATACCATTACTATCTCCTTTACCTTTATAAGGTCATTATAACATAATTCAAGAGAAATTTATATTTTATATTTCTTACTTTATCCAGTCTTTATGAAAAAATACTATTCTCTATAATAAATCTATCCACATTAAAATTATACAAACATCTGTTGAAGTAGTCCTTTTTTAAACTCTTTTAATCCCTCAAGCTCTTTTTCTATATTTTCTATTTTACTATCTATTGAAGATAGAAAATCAGCTATTTTTTGTTGTTCTTCTAAGGTAGGAAATGGAATATAAATATTAAAAAAATCTTGAACACTAATATTTAGTAAACCATGATTCCTAGCTCCCTCTTGAGCTATTTCTTGTATATTTTTATCTATTTTTCTACTTTCAAAATATTGTTCAAAATAATTTGTACTATATTTTTTATTTTTTAATCTAAAGCAGATATATAAAGTTGATACTATTCCTTTTTCATAAAACTTTAATTTTTTTATAGCTCCCATAGGATAACCATTAGAATAACTCTTATTATATGCAAAATCTCCTTTTTGTAATAGATAATATTTTGATAAATCCTTTCCAGCGACAGACTTATTAAAAAAATCTATTTGAGAGATTAAACCATATTGAGCTGATATTGTTAATACATTTGTATTATTTTCAACATTTTTTTCAATTATTCTTTCAAATACTTCATCCAATCTTTTCTCTTCCCACTCTGGATAATCATTACCATTACTATCTTTAAATCTTAACTCTTTTGTGAAAATCTTTTGCATAACTCCCTTTTTATACTCTCTAAATAACTCTAATTTTTCCTCTATTAGAGAGATTTTTTTATCTATACTAGAAAGAAAGTTAGCTATTTTTTCTTGTTCTTCTAATTTCGGATAGAAAATTTTAAAATCTTCAATATCTTTTTTAGTAATATTAGGATCTTTTCTACTGCTTGCAGATACTTTTTTCCAATAATCGACTTTATAATTAAGAACATTTTGAAAAAAAAGAGGAAATTTATTTATATCTTTAAATTTTATAGCAGATAAAGCTTGATTTGTTGTAGCTTCCATTGTAGTTAATCCAGTTCTGCCTATTTGGTTAAACCCACCATACATTGCAACTAATAATGTATTTTTAGGTAATAGTTTAATACTAGTTTCTTTTAAAGCAACTTCACTTATTTTTTCTTCAGTCTTTTTTATATAAGAATTATTTAAATCACTTGTTTTTATCCATGGAATAGTTCCATTTAAATAAAATTTCTCTTCACTTCTTAAAGGAGTTAATCCTGAAGTTATTTCAGCTATTTCCCCTAATTTCTTCTCTTCCCACTCATCACTAAACTCTTTGAATCTTAATTTTGGTACTTTTCTCATTCTCTTACCTCACTTTCCACTATTCTTTTTAACTCCTCTTTACTAGGTAAGATTGTCATATATCTACTAGCAAATATCTGCTCATTTCCCTCTGGAAGTGTCATATTTACAAGGGTATCATTTTTATCCTTACAAATTATAATCCCTATTGTTTTATTCTCATCATCAAGCTTTACATGTCTGTCATAGTAATTTACATACATTTGCATCTGTCCAATATCTTGATGTTTTAATTTTCCGATTTTTAAATCTATCAGTACAAAACATTTTAGTAATCTATTATAGAAAACTAAATCTACAAAAAAGTGTTCCTCATCAAAGGTAAACCTCACCTGTCTACCTTGAAAGAGAAAACCTTTTCCAAGTTCCATTATAAACTTTTCTATATGATTAATTATAGCAGTTTCTAAATCGTTTTCTGAATAGATAGCCTTCTCATCTAAACCTAAAAACTCCAAAATATATGGGTCTTTTACAATATCTTGAGGTTTCTCTATAAGTTGCCCCTTTTGAGATAATTCAATCACTTTCTCTTTATCTCTACTCAAAACCAATCTTTCATATAGAGCAGAATCCATCTGCCTTTTTAATTCTCTCAAGCTCCAACTATTATTTATTGCCTCTATCTCATAAAAGTTTCTCTCTTCAATATTTTCTACCCTCATAAGTGTAAGATAATGAGAATAAGAGAGTTTAAATTCCGCAGACACTGTCTGCACTTTTTGATAAGATAAATAAAACTTTTTCATTTGCCAGAGATTTCTTTTAGAAAAACCTTTTCCATAATCTCTTGTTAATTTTTCTGATAATTTTATTATTAAGTTTTCTCCATATTCAGCTCTCTTTTCTCCCCCTTGTTCCTCTTCAACTATTCTTTTTCCTATTAAAAAATATGTTGTTGTCATTGTAGAATTAATTGAACTGATTACTTTTTTCCTAGATAATTCAATAATATTTTTAATATCTACAAAAATATCTCTTTTCTCAATCTCCATACTCTCACCTACATTACAGGAGTTTTTATTCCAAGCTCATCACAGAAAGATTTAATAGTCTTATCTACCTCTTTCATCTCTTCATCAATTTTACCTATCTTTTCCACTATCTCATCTAGGTTGATTTCCTCTTCTTCCTCAAAGGTATCTACATATCTAGGGATATTTAGGTTATAATCATTTTCCTCTATCTCTTTCATACTTACCTTTTTAGAGTATTTTTCTATCTCCTCTCTATTTACATAGGTATTTACAATCTTTTCTACGTCCTCATCTCTTAGATAGTTTTGATTTTTAGCTTTCTCAAAATCATTAGAAGCATCAATAAATAGAATATCATCATCAGCTTTTCTATTTTTCTTAACTACTATTACACAAGTAGGGATTGAAGTACCATAGAATATATTGGCAGGTAGCCCTATTATTGCATCTATATAGTTTTTATCCTTTAGTAAATATTTTCTAATTACTCCCTCACTTGCTCCTCTAAATAGCACTCCATGTGGAACAATTACAGCCATAGTTCCATTGTCAGCTAATTGATAAATCATATGTTGAATAAAAGCAAAGTCAGCCTTACTACTTGGAGCTAGTTTCCCATAAGAAGAAAATCTCTCATCAGATAGAAAGCTATCATCTGCACTCCATTTTTGTGAAAAAGGTGGATTAGCTACAACTATATCAAATCTTTTATCCAAATGTTGTGGATCTTCTAAAGTATTCCCTTGTCTTATCTCAAAATCATTAAATCCTACCCCATGAAGTATCATATTCATACGAGCTAGGTTATAAGTAGTAGTATTTAACTCTTGTCCATAGAAACTAGCTACATCAGTATATTTAGCTATTTTAAGAAGTAGTGAACCAGAACCACATGTTGGGTCATAAGCTGATTTTACTCTTTCTTTTCCTGCTGTTGTAAGCATAGCAAGAAGTTTTGAAGCTTGTGCTGGTGTATAGAACTCTCCAGCTTTTTTACCTGCATTACTAGCAAATTGCCCTATTAAATACTCATAAGCATTTCCCAATACGTCCATCTCTGTATCATCAAAGTTAAAGTTAATCTCATTTAGATGTTTAATAACCTCTGAAATCATCTTATTCTTGTCATCTACTGTTTTTCCTAATTTTAATGATGTTAAGTCCACATCTCCAAATAGTCCAGAGAAATCATCATTACTAGCTTGTCCATTAGTTGAATCCTCTATATATTTAAGTGCTAAACCTAAATCTTCTATGATAAACTCTCCATTTCTAGCTCTTCTTGCTAAAGTTCCAAATAGATATTTTGGTTCTATAAAGTACCCTATACCATTGATACAGTATTCTCTTACTGCTTCTATATATTCATCTTTTCCCTCTATATCTTCAAATTTCATCTCATCTTCTGATAAAATATCATTTCCTGTTTTCTCTATCTTCTCTGATAGGAACTTAAAGAATATTAACCCCAATATATAGTTTCTAAACTCATCAGCTCCCATATTTCCCCTAAGCTCGTTGGCTATTGCCCACAATCTTTTTTCTAACTCTGCCTGATGTTCTGACATTATTCCTCCTACAAATTTCCTATTTATATATAGAATTTTTCTATATTTTAACATTTTATATTCTTTATGTAAATTTATAAAATTTCTCAATTCTAGTTATAAGTAAGTAATTACCAGATAGTTATTAAAATATGTTAGCTTTGACTTTTAATTAAATTTTTGTTATAATTTAATTACCAACCCGTATGGGACTTAGAATGTTAGAAAAAAAGCTATGAAATAGGCTTTCACTTCGGTGGAAGCTTATTTCATGTCTATAAGTTAGTAGCTTTTCTTATAGGCATATCAAATTCTAACATTCTAAGGAGGTACTATTATGTACTTAGTCATCAACATTAACTCTATTGAAGGGGGAACTTTCATTGTTCTTCTTATCATAGTTTGGTGGTGGTATAAGAACAAATAGTAACCTCACACCCTACGGGGTATTTTTATTTCTTAATCATACTCTTTGACTTTTGGTTAAGCTTTTGTTATAATTTAATTATCAACCCGTATGGGACTTATAAATTATGAGATAAAAAGCTATAAAATGTGACTGTTATAAATAATAGTCACATTTTTCTTTTAAATAAAAATATCTCATAGAATATATAAAAATAAGCTCCCACTATGGCGATTGTGAGAGCCTATTTCATCAACATTTTTAACCATTCTAGTTATAAAGTCCCTACAGATAGGTACCTTATATAATACAGTATAACAAAATATTTTTAAAAAGTCAAAAACACTTTTTTATACTCAATAATTTTTCTTTCTATCCCAACTACACATTAAAAAAAGTTAAATCTATCCAATATTTTCTCAATTCTCTCTTGAATACTCTGTATCTTTTTATTTAGTTTCAAAACACTCACTTTTCCAGAAAAAGAGTCTTTTATATCATTAACATCTGGTTTTTTCTCTGTAAACTCACATTTCTCAACAATCTGGTTGACTTTACCATAGACTAACTCCTCTTCAGCTACCATCTCTAAAATAGCTTCCTCTCTCTTTTTCTTCATATAACTTGCCAATTTATCCTCTATATTCCCTTTAAAATCAACAGTAAAGATTCTTCTATTCTCCTCAATAAATCTCTCAAGAAGTTCCCTTTTATTTTTCAAACTTGGGATACTATCCACAGTTTTTAGGATATATTCCACATCTTTAGTAAAAGATTTTTCATTACTGTCTAGGTTTTTAATCAACGAAACAATATATGCTACATTTATACTATCCTTAGCAAGTAACTCAATTTCAAAATCAATCTCATCTATAACAGAGGTTTTTCCCCCATCTCCTTTAACTTTACTTCCTACTAAGGTGTCATACATATCTATATATTTACTCTTATAGGATTCAAAATCATCTTGAGTAATATCAAAATCTTTAAAATCAAAGGTACTAAATGTTTCTAGCTTATTCATTACTCTTAAGATATTTTTAAAAGTTTCTATAAAGGCAAGTTTATTATCTTCTGTTTCTAGGTTATCCACATCTTCTGAACTAGAAGCTAACTCTTTTAAAGTTTCAATATATTTATTTAATATAACTACATACTCACTATAACTCTTCATAAGTACAGTTTCAATAGCATTTTCATCAGAGAATAGCTTTATAGCTTCATCTGTTCTCTTCTTTAAGTTTCTAAAACATACTATATTTCCATGAGGTTTATTTACATTGAGTATTCTATTAGTTCTTGAGTAAGCTTGTATAAGTCCATGATATTTTAAGTTTTTATCCACATAAAGAGTATTTAGATATTTGCTATCAAATCCTGTAAGGAACATGTTTACGACCAATAATATATCTATTTTTCTCTCTTTTATCTTCTTTGAAATATCTATGAAATAACTATTAAATCCATTATCAGCATTTAAATTAAAATTATCTCCAAACATCTTATTATAATCAGCTACCATCTCATCAAGATGCTCTCTAGGGTGTTTACACTCATCTCCCTCTACCTCAAATGTTCCCTCATCATTAGCCAAATCCACATTGACATCATAGGTAAATATTCCAGCTATCTTTAAGTTTGTATTTCTCTCCTTAAAGATATGATAATACTCAATCAATGTATCTATGTTACTTATAGCAAATATACTTTGATACTCTCTATTAGATGTCTTATTGTTGTGATGCTCTATGATAAAATCAACTATTTTTTCTAATCTCTCTCTATTAGAATATACCTCTTTGGTATCAATTCCATTCTCTACCATCTCATCAGGGGATAAATCATCTCCATCTTTATTTTTAAGATTAAATGTAGAGTAGTACTCAACTGAAAATCCTAATACATTCTCATCATCAATAGCTTCTTTAATTGTATATTTGTGTAAGCAATCGCCAAATAAGTCTTTAGTAGTTCTGTACTTTACAGCATTTTCAGCAAATATTGGTGTACCAGTAAATCCAAAAAATTGCTTGTTAGTAAAGAACTCGTCTATTCTCTTATGAGTATCTCCAAATTGTGTCCTATGGCACTCATCAAAGATAAATACTATCCTCTTATCTTTGATTTTCTCCATTTGCTTTAGATAATGAGGTTTAGAGATAGCATTGTTAAGCTTTTGAATAGTGGTAACTACTACTTTTTTCTTTCCACTTACCATCTTTTCTACAAATTCATTTGTATCTTCTATCTTACTGATAGAACCCTCTTCAAAGGCATTAAACTCCTTAGCTGTTTGATAATCTAAGTCCTTTCTGTCCACACAGAATATTACCTTATCTATCTCGCCAAGAGTTGCTATTATCTGACTTGCCTTAAATGATGTAAGAGTCTTTCCACTTCCAGTAGTATGCCAAATATATCCATTGAAAGATGGATAATTCTTCACTCTATCAATTATTTTTTCAACTGCATAATACTGGTAAGGTCTTAATATCATTAGTGCCTTTTGAGTTTCATTAGTTACTATGTATTTAGTAATCATACTCCAAAGATGTTTTTTATCTAAAAAGCTCTTAGTAAAATCTACTAATTTATTTTTCTTTAAGTTATGTTCATCAGTCCAAGGGAAAGTAAACTCATATCTTAACTCTCCATTATTAGAAAAATATCTTGTATTCTCCTCATTACTGATTACAAATATTTGAATATATTGAAATAGTGCTTTATATGAAAAAGAGTGTCTTTGGTATCTCTGTATCTGATAAAAAGCCTTTTTTAACTGTACCCCTCTTTTTTTCAACTCTATTTGTGTAAGTGGTAGTCCATTTATCAAAATAGTTACATCATATCTATTCTCATATTGCCCTTTCATAGTAATTTGATTCGTTACTTGAAAGATATTATTCTCCATACACTCTTTATCTATAAAAGAGATATATTTCATCTCTCCCTTATCAGTCATAAGTTCAAATCTATCCCTAAGTCTTTTAGCTTTCTCAAATATACTTCCCCCTGCAAGATGTACTTGTATCTTTTTGAACTCTGAATCACTTAGTTTTATCCTGTTAAACTTCTCAAGTTGTATCTTAAAATTAGCTACTAACTCTTCCTCATCTTTTATACTGACTAATTCATACCCTTGTGAAGATAGTTGCTCTATTAAACTCTTTTCTAACTCTTGCTCTGACATTTTCCCCACCCTCTTTTACACATTTTTTATATTATACCATAAGTCAGTATAAAATCTTATTTATAATTAAAAAAGGAGGACTGTTGCAACAGCCCTCAATTACACTCTACCTCTATGGTAATATATGTCCAGCACTTAAATATAGTTCATACCACTCTTCCTTAGTTAAATTTACACAACTTCCTTGAACAATCTCATCTAATCTAGAAGTCTTAGTTGTTCCAGCTATCATCTGAATTTTAGCAGGATGACGTAATATCCAAGCTGTAGCTATAGCAGTCGGAGTAACACCATATTTTTTAGCTAGTCTTTCTAAACACTCATTTAACTTTGGATAGTTTTTACTACCTATAAAAATCCCTTCAAAAAATCCATATTGAAATGGTGACCATGCTTGTATTGTAATATCATTTAATCTACAATAATCTAAAACACTTCCATCTCTATCTATAGCTCCATCTGTAAGCATATTTACCTCTAACCCATTTGCTATCATATTTGAGACTGGTAAACTAAGTTGAAGTTGATTTACCAATAATGGTTGTTTCACATATTTTTTTAATAGCTCTATTTGAGCTGGCTTATGGTTAGATACCCCAAAACCTTTTACCTTTCCATCTCTTTCTAAAATTGAAAAAGCTTCTGCTACCTCTTCTGGATCAACTAGTGCATCTGGTCTATGAAGAGCCAAAATATCTATGTAATCAGTATCTAAACGTTTTAATATCCCATCTACTGCTTCTATGATATACTCCTTTGATAGATCATACATCTTTCCAGGAACAATTCCACACTTAGATTGTATAACTATATCCTCTCTTGCTACTCCTATATCTTTTATAGCTTTTCCAAACTTTCTTTCACACTCTCCTTTTCCATAGATATCTGCATGATCAAAAAAGTTTAACCCTTTTTCTAGAGAGAACTCTAAATATCTATTTAACTCTTTTTCCTCTAACTCATTTATTCTCATACATCCAACAGCTATAGCTGGAACCTCTTTTTTACTATTTCCTAATAAAATTTTCTTCATTTTCTCACCCTCTTAAATACTTTATTTTCTTTATCATACAATAATTTCTATCACTTTACAAAAATTTATTATTATCAATATATTTAGTTTTATCCTCATATTTTCATTCTAAATTTTTTAGTAAAAAAACTTCCAATTATATTAAATCATATAATTAGAAGTTTTTCTAGTTATTTTACATTCTTTTATATAACCCTGTTATATGTAACATACTTTGAACAAGTCTTTCATCTAGCATATTCTTTTCCATTCTCCAACACCAGTTTCCTCCCAATGTTGATGGAATATTAGTTCTAGCTTCATTTCCCAGTCCTAAATAATCTTGCATCTGAATAATTACTGTATTACTTACAACTGCCATTGTTCTACATATCATTTTCCATACTGTATCTCTGTCATCATGAGTATATATATCTAGATATTTTCTCATATACTCTATATCATTACTATCTGCTGATAGTAACCACCCCATAGCAGTATCATTATCATGAGTTCCTATATAGGCTACACTATTTTGAGTGTAGTTATGTGGTAGATAATCTCCACCCTCTCTAGAGTCAAAGGCAAACTGCATAAGCTTCATTCCTGGATATCCACTCTCTTTTAATAGATTTAATACATCTTCAGTTAAATATCCTAAGTCTTCAGCTATTAGGTTTAAATCTCCAAGTTCCTTTTTTACTCTATTGAAAAGTTTCATTCCTGGTCCTTTTTTCCATTCTCCATTCATGGCTGTTTTCTCTCCAGCTGGGATTGAATAATAGCTTTCAAATCCTCTAAAATGGTCTACTCTTACTACATCATATAGAGTTGTAGCTACTTCTAATCTTTTTAGCCACCACTTATATTTAGTTTTTTCCATATATTCCCAGTTATATAGTGGATTTCCCCATAATTGTCCTATTGCTGAAAAAGCATCTGGAGGACATCCTGCTACAGCTGTCATATTAAGATTTTCATCTAATTGGAAATACTCTGGATTTTTCCAAACATCTACACTATCATAAGCTACATATATAGGAATATCTCCTATTATCTTTATCCCTTTATTATTAGCATAATTTTTTAAATTTTTCCATTGCTGATAAAATTTAAATTGTAAAAATTTCCAAAACTCTATTTTTTCTTTATTTGTCTTTTTAAATTCATTCAGAGTTTTCTTATCTCTCTTTCTAAAACTATCTTCCCATTTCTCCCAAGAATTATCATTGTTCTCTTTTTTGATAGCCATAAAAAGTGCATATTCATCTATCCATCCACTTTCATTTTTTAAAAACTCTAAATATTCTAAGCTATCTTTATCAAATCTTTTAAAAGCTTTTTCTAATACAGTATATCTTGTATTATACATTAACTCATAATCTATTTTAGTAGAACTCTCTCCCCAGTTAAGATTTATAAACTCATCTTTCTCTAAAAGTCCCTCTCCTGCAAGAATATCCAAGTCTATAAAGTATGGATTCCCTGCATTAATTGAAAAAGATTGATAAGGAGAATCTCCATAACTTGTTTGTCCTAGAGGTAATATCTGCCAATAAGTTTGTCCTGATTTTTTTAAAAAATCTACAAATCTATATGCTTCCTCTCCAAAAGTTCCTATTCCATAATTTGATGGTAATGAAGATATATGTAGTAACACTCCACTTCCTCTTTTATTTAATTCATTCATCTATATACTCCTTTTAATTTTATTCCTCTATCTCAACAGCAAAATGATCTGACACTATTTCTCCAACTTTTCCGTTGAAAACAACTCTTGATTTTTTTACTCTATTCTTATTATTTTTAAAGATAAAATCTATTCTCATCTCTTGTAACTCTTTATAATCTTTCCAGCCATCTATAAGTCCTGAAACTGTTATTCCATTATCTTTTTCTTCAGCAAGAGTATATGTATCTATCCAACCAGAAGACAAAATTTCATCATAGCCTTCATTTTCAATTTCATATGGATTATTAAAATCTCCCATTAAATATATATCTTCATCAATAAAAGAAAGTTCTCTATTTAATTTCCTTAATTGCTCCTTGAAATTTTCCTCTTCATCATTCCACCAACCAGTATGAACTGAAAAAAACCATCTATCCTTTCCTTCGATTTCAACTTTTATACCAATTGCTTTTCTCACTTTCCAATTAGTATAACTCTTACTTTTTGTCAAATAAAACTCTTTTATCTCTTTAGGTTTATATTTTGAAATTATTCCTATCCCTTCATCATATTTTCCATATCCTATTTTTATTGGTGTCCAAGTCCAATAATAATTTTTCCCTTTAGCTTTAAGAATTCCTATCACTCTAAATAAATGGTTATTGCTTCTTACAACTATATTCTCATTACTTGGAATAAAATTTTCTAATTCTGATGGACTTACTATCTCTCTTTCTTGATTTTGATTTACCTCTTGAAGAGCAACTATATCATAATCATTTTTACATAACCACTCAGCAAAATACATCAATTTCTTTTCATATTCACTCTCTAGGATACTATGAGTATTACATGTTAATAGTTTCATTTGACCTCACTTCCAATTTTATAGAATATCTAAAATATCACTTTTCAAGACATCAGCCTTAGGACCATAGACAGCTTGTATTCCTGTTCCTTTTTTCATAAGTCCCAATGCCCCCTCTTTTTTCCATGCTTCTAAATCTGCCACTTTTGTTTCATCTTTTACTGTTACACGTAGTCTTGTCATACAAGCATCAACATCAACAATATTATCTTTTCCACCTAAAAGCTCTATTACTCTAGCAGCTTGAGAATTTCCTTCTATTTTCTTATCTGAAGTTTCCTCTTCTTTTTCATCATCTATGTAATTTCCTAATCTTCCAACAGTTGCATAGTTAAACTTTTTAATCATAAAGTTTGCTATTACATAACCTAAAACAAAGAATACTACTACACAGATTACAAAATTTATTATATCTCCCATAAGTCCAGCTTTTATTGACATAGGCATTCTTGTTAAAAACTCTAAGTTACCAAAAGAGTGTAAACGTAGATCTACAATACCAGCTGAAGCAAAAGCTAAACCTTGTAATACTGAATACACTACATATAAAGGTAGTGCTGCAAACATAAACATAAACTCTAATGGCTCTGTTACTCCAGTTAGTAATACTGCTGCAATTGTTGATATAAACATTGATTTATACTTAGGTTTCTTATCTTCATCAGTATTTCTATATATAGCTATAGCAATTCCTATTAATAATCCAGTTGCTCCTATCATTTGTCCAACCTTAAAACGAGCTGGTGTTACTGTTGTAAGTAAGTTACTATAAGCTGCCATATCCCCTGAAGCTTTTAAGTTCATTAAATCTGTTACCCAAGCTAACCATAATGGATCTTGTCCAAACACTTGAGCTCCTGCACTTGCTCCAGTTAATATTGTATATGTTCCTCCAAAAGCTGTATAGTTTATTGGAATAGTTAACATATGATGTAAACCAAATGGAATTAGTAGACGTTCTAAAGTTCCAAATACAAATGGAGCTAATAGTGGAGATGTTTCTGAAGAGTTAGCTATCCACACTCCAAAATTATTGATACCAGTTTGAACTACTGGCCAAACTAGAGATAAAACTATTGAAACTACTACTGACCAAAAGATTACTACCATTGGTACAAATCTCTTTCCATTAAAAAACTCTAAAGCAGCTGGTAATTTTCTATAGTTATAGTATTTATTAAAGATTGTTCCCCCTAAAAATCCTGAAATAATTCCTACAAATACTCCCATATTTAAAGCTGGTGCTCCTAATACTGAAGTAAAATAACCAGATACGGGAATCTCTCTTCCAAATAAAGTATGTGTTACTGCATTAGGATCTCCTAACATACTTCCATTTACTCCAAATATTGCCCCTGTTATAACATTTATCAATATAAATGCAATAACTGAAGCAAAAGCTCCTCCAGCTCTCTCTTTAGCCCAAGAACCACCAATAGCTACGGCAAATAAAATATGAAGATTTGTTATAATTCCCCATCCTATACTTTCCATAATTCCGCCAATACGTAAAATAAAAGATAAATCTCCCCCTGACATCTGTACTAATTTACCTAAACTTATCATAAGTCCCGCTGCAGGCATTACAGCAATTACAACCATCAGTACTTTTCCCAATTTTTGTAAGAATTCAAAGTTTAAAATTTTTCTTTTTTCCATTTCTCCTCCCACTTTTTGCAATTTTATGCAAACGTTTGTTTTAATATATTTTTATTATATACTAAGTTTTATAAAAAATCAATGGTTTTTTTATATTTTTTTCTTCCTATTTCAGTACAATTTTTCCATATTTTTCCACAGTTGATAAATAGCTACTTTTAAAATTTATGCAACTTTTGCATAAATTTGTTTTTTGTTGACTTAAATTTAAATCCCTAGTAAAATAATTATATATATTAATGCTTTAATAATAAGGAGATTTTTATGTCTGTTACAATAAAAGATGTGGCAAAATTAGCTGGGGTATCTGCTTCTACAGTTTCTAGAACCTGTAGTAATCATCCCTCTATTAGTGAAAAGACAAAGGAAAAAGTGAGAAAAGCTATGAAAGAGTTAGGATATGAACCAAATTTTCAAGCTAGTAACTTAGTTTCTAAAAATTCAAAAACTATTGGAGTTGTTCTCCCAGTAGCAGAAAATAAGCAATATCAAAATAGCTTTTTCTTAGAGGTTATACATGGAATATGCCAATACTGTAATTCGCATAACTATATGAATACTATAATATCTGGAAATAGTGAAGAGGAGCTTTTAAAAGGGGTTACCTCTGTTATAAAAAGTGGAAAAGTTGATGCTTTTTTACTTCTTTATTCAAAGGAAAATGATCCTATTATTGATTATTTGAGTACAAATAAATATCTCTATGCTCTTATTGGAAAACCAAGTAAAAATATTAACACCACTATCTATATTGATAATGATAACGTCACTGCTGGAAAAGATGCTACTGATTATTTAATAAAGCTTGGACATAAAAAAATTGGATTTTTATATACAAAAGGAAACAGAGTTTTTGTACAAGATAGAAAAAATGGGTATATTACCTCTCTTTTAGAGAATGGTATTGATTTTAATAGGGAGTACTGTATAGAAAAAGACTTAACCACAGATCAGAATATTTTAGATATACAGAGATTATTCTCTTCTAAAGAGTTTCCAACTGCTATAATTACTATTGATGATATAGTAGCTCTTTCTTTAGAAAAAATTCTTGCTACTATAGGTAAAAAAGTTCCTGAGGATGTATCTATTATAACTTTTAATAATTCCTTACTTACTACCCTTACAAACCCTCAACTTACTTGTATTGATATAAATAATTATCAACTAGGTTGGGAAGGAGCTTCACAAATTATCAAACATACTCAAGAAAAACAAGAGGTATCTACTAAAATAATTGTTCCTCATACTATTATTGAGAGGGATAGTTGCAAAAGTCTGGTGTAAATTACACCAGACTTTTATCTTGCCATCTTTTACTTTTCCAACGAATCAGAACTCCTATTCCTCTACACCATTCATCTAAAGAGTTAGCTAACCAAATACCTACAAGTCCTAATTCTAACCTTAATCCTAAAATATTTGAAAAAGGTACTGCTACTAAAAAGATAGATGCTATCCCTAATATCATTGGATATTTTATATCTCCAGCAGCATGAAGTGCATTTACTAATACTATATTTAATGTTCTTCCCACCTCTAAAATTATCATAAGAGGAAATACTTTTAGAGCTATCTCTACAATTTTACTATTTGTGGTAAACAATACAATTAATTTATCTCTAAAGATTACTATACAAATAATAACTCCTAGACTTAGTAGGATTGATAATTTCAAACTTTTCATTCCTCGCTCATAAGCTTCCTCTACTTTTTTAGCTCCTACCAAATGTCCAACTTGAATAGCAGTTGCTTGTCCTAAAGCAACTGAAAAAGTTAAGGCAAATCCTGAAATTAACATTAAATAAGTTCTAGCTACTATGGTCTCTGTTCCCATTGTATTTATCATTGTCATAATAATAAGTTGTCCCATATTCCATGCAAAATTTTCTCCTGCTGCTGGAATTCCTATTATTACCATTTTCTTTAAAATATCTCCAGGAAATTTTTTTATATATTCCACTTTAAAATTAAAGTCACAATTTTTCTTTAAAAGAATAATAGCTACAATACAACCTATTCCTCTTGAAAAAACTGTCGATAAACCTACTCCTAATACCCCTAAAATAGGAGCTCCAAACCATCCAAATATAAAGACTCCATTTCCTATTATATTTAAAATGTTTACACCTACATTAACATATAAAGCTAATTGAGTATTTCCATGACTTTTTTGAATTGCACTACAAGTTAATGTTATAGCTTGGAATATACATAAACCTCCAACTAATTTAAAATAATCTTCTCCTAAATCCATAAGCTCTAATGGTAGATTCAATTGAAGTAAGATACTTTTCCAAAAAATTACAAATACTCCTCCTATTAATAAAGATAAACTTATATTTAATGACAGTGCTACTGTTATTAATTTACTTATATTCTCTTTTATATCAGCTCCTAAAAATTGAGCACATAAAATACTAGTAGCCAAATTAATAAAACCAAATACCATATTTTGAATACTTAATATTTGATTTATTCCCCCAACTGCACCTACAGCTTTATCACTATAATAACCTAACATTATTGTATCTATATTTCCAACTACCATAATTAATAGTAATTCAAAAAATATAGGAATAGCAAGGGTTAATAGTCTCTTTTCTTTCATTTTTCCTCCAATATAACTATTAAAAAGACCGCTCTTACTGAACGGTCTATAAATATTTTAATATACATTTCT
>DXSD01000031.1 GCA_019410665.1 Fusobacterium sp. | reverse complement strand
TGGGAATGGGTAAAGACCACACTCTATTTGCTCTAATCGATGGATATGTAAAATTTGAAAGATTAGGAAAAGACAAGAAGCAAGTATCTGTATACGCAGCAAAATAGTTGAGTTAATCAGAAAGTATAGAAGCCCCAAATTTTGGGGCTTTTTTTCTATTTACTGACAAAAATAAAAAGAATAAATATGATATAATATCATTAGAAATAGTTATAAATATTTTTGTTATCTAGAATAATAGTAAGGAGAAAGTATGAGTATATTAAGAGAATTGCAATTATTTAAAGATGGAACAACTAGTGAATTAGATATAAGAGATTATATTATAGAACATATGGAAGAGATAGAAAAATTGTCAGCAAGAGAGTTAGGAAAAGTAACCTATACTAGTGCAGCTACTGTAGTTAGATTTTGTAATAAATTAGGATATAAAGGTTATAGTGAATTTAAAATAAAATTTGTAAGTGAATTAAAAGTACTAGATAAAGAGCATAAATTGGGAGAAATTGAGCTAAATGAAAAAGAAAATGTAGTAACGATTATGAGAAAGATGACAGAGATTGAGAAAAAGGCTATAGAAGACACTGCAAATACTCTTTCTTTTGAGCAATTAAAAAGGATTAGAAAATTAGTTCATGAAGCTGAAGTTATAGATTTCTATGCTTATGATATAAATATTCATATTGCACAGTATGCTAGTAGTCAACTTTTATATGCAGGAAAAAAATCAACAGTAAATACTGCTACAAATACAAGAGCTTTAAATGCTTTGTTGAGTAACAATAAAAATTTAGCTATAGTGATAAGCCAGACAGGGGAAAACTCAAGATTGATGGAATTGGTTAAAATATTAAAGCAAAGGGAAACTAAGGTAATAGTTATAACAACTTCTAAAAAAAGTACTTTAGCAGGAATGGCAGATGAGTATGTTTATGCTGCAACTACTAAGAGTATTGAAGCTTTTTTAACACCAACTTTTATCTCTTCAGTTAAATATATTTTAGATATTATTTGGGGATTGGAATTCAGTTATGATTTAGGAAAAAATATTGATTTAAATAAGTTATATGAAAAAAAGGGTGAAAGTCATTTTTGGGGTTTGATAAAAGGTGTAGAAGAGTTAAAAAAGAATATCTAATGAAACATTGTTTCAAAAAATATAACTATAAATCAAAAAAATATGAAACTTATACCCTATATTAGTTAAAAGTGTTAAAAAACAAATCTTATTATGCTATATTAATATTGTAAAATATTTTGAATAATAAGAGGAGGGAAAAATGGCACAAGTAAAAAATTATCCTAAATTAGCAGAAGATATATTAAAAGAAGTTGGAGGAAAAGAAAATATAGTTAATGCATCTCGTTGTGCAACAAGATTACGTTTAGTTTTAAAAAATACTCCAGCAGATTTAAAGGAAAGAATAACTACTTTAACTGGAGTAATAACAGCAGTTGAAAAAGGTGGGCAATTTCAAATAGTAATTGGAACAAATGTTGGGAAAGTATATGATGAGGTAGTAAAGTTATTAGGAGAAAATATAGGGAGTGATGTAGTTCAAGAAACAAAACAGCCTATCTTGAATAGAGTAATAGCTACAATGTCAGGAGTTTTTGCTCCCTTTGTATATATATTAGCAGCAGCAGGAATATTGCAAGGTATATTGATACTGATCAACTTAGCATACCCTAGCTTTGCTACAACAGGAACATATGAAGTGTTAAGTTTTATATCATGGACACCATTTAGTTTCTTACCGATTTTAATAGCAATTACAGCATCAAAACATTTTAAATGTAACACTTATATAGCAGTTACATGTTGTGCTGCTTTAATTAATCCAACTTGGGTACAAATAGCAGGAAGAATAGCAGCAGGAGAAGAGTTAAGTTTCTTAATTTTTAAATTGAATAGTATGACTTATGGATCAACAGTATTACCACCACTATTTTTAGTATGGTTACTTTCATATTTAGAAAGATGGATTGAAAAGAGATTGCCAGAGGTTTTAAAAGCTTTATTTGTTCCTTTTTTCTGTATGATAATTATGGTTCCTTTAACAATTTTACTAATAGGACCTATTACAAATGCTGGAGCAAATGGAGTATCTATAGGATTTAACTATTTAATGGATAAAGCACCAATGTTAGGTGGAGTTATAATTAGTGGTTTTTGGCAAGTGTTTGTAGTATTTGGTGTACACTGGGGTGTAACTCCTATGGTAATGGCAAACTTTGCTAATAATGGTTATGACTATTTCCAAGCATATCAAACTTTAGCAGTAGTAGCACAAATGGCAGCAGCTTTTGGAGTATTTTTAAAAGCTAAAAATCAAGAGTTTAAAAAAGTTGCCTTTTCAGCAGGAGTAACTGGAATATTTGGAATAACAGAACCAGCTCTTTATGGAGTAACATTAAGACTTAAAAAACCATTTATTTGTGCTTGCTTAGGTGGTGCAATTGGAGCAGTTGTAATGAGTTTCTTTAATGCTATGTATTTTGCATATGCAGGGCTTCCAGGGATACTTACAATAGTAAATGCAATAAATCCAGGAGAGATGTCTAAATTTGTAGGAATGGTAGTTGGAACAATAGTTTCAATAGTAGCTACAATTATCTTAGTTCAAATAGTTGGATTTGATGAAAGTAAAAATAACGAAAATTAATTAAGAATTTTAAGGAGAAGAGATTATGGGATATAAAATGTCAGAAAATTTCTTATGGGGAGGAGCTGTAGCAGCTCATCAAATAGAAGGTGGTTGGAATGCTGGAGGAAAAGGTCCTAGTGTTGCTGATGTAATGACAGGAGGATCAAGAACTTCAATGAGAAAAATTACAGATGGAGTTATTGAAGGAGAGTTCTATCCTAACCATGAAGCTGTTGATTTTTATCATAACTATAAAGAAGATGTGGCTCTTTTAGCAGAAATGGGATTTAAATGTTTTAGAACAAGTATAGCTTGGACAAGAATTTTCCCTAATGGTGATGATATGTTACCTAATGAAGAGGGATTAAAATTCTATGATAATCTATTTGATGAGTTATTAAAATATGGTATTGAACCTGTAATTACACTTAGCCATTTTGAAATGCCATACCATCTAGCAAAAAATTATGGTGGTTGGATGAATAGAAAAGTTATAGATTTCTTTGTAAAATATGCAGTTACAGTTATGGAACGTTACAAAAATAAAGTTAAATATTGGATGACTTTTAATGAGATCAATAACCAAGCTAATACTTCAGCTGATATATTTGGATGGACAAACTCTGGTGTTAAATTTTCTGAATACTCTAATCCAAGAGAAACTATGTACCAAGTAGCTCACCATGAGTTTTTAGCAAGTGCCCTAGTTGTAAAAAAAGGACATGAGATCAATCCAGAATTTAAAATAGGATGTATGTGTTCATTTGTTCCTATCTATCCATACTCTTGTAATCCAGAAGATATGATAACTGCTGTAGAAGCTATGCATGATAGATACTATTTTATGGATGTACATGTTCGTGGACACTATCCAGCATATGCTAAAACTATCTGGAAAAAAGAGAATGTAAATTTAAAAATTGAAGAGGGAGATTTAGAGATTTTAGCAGAAGGAAAAGTGGACTATATAGGAATTAGTTACTATATGTCTAATGTGGTAAAAGCTGATGCTAAAAAAGATATCTCTAAAGCAATGGATGGAAGTACAGAAAAAACTGTAGCTAATCCATATATTAAAGCTAGTGATTGGGGATGGCCAATAGATCCAGTAGGAATTAGATACTCTTTAACAAATATCTATGAAAGATATGAACTACCTATATTTATTGTAGAAAATGGATTTGGAGCAATAGATATTCTAGATGAGAATAAAGAGTGTGATGATAGTTATAGAATAGATTATTTAAAAGCTCATATCTTAGAAATGGAAAAAGCTGTTGAACTAGATGGAGTGGAATTGATGGGATATACTCCTTGGGGATGTATAGATCTAGTTTCATTTACAACTGGAGAATTAAGAAAACGTTATGGTTTTATCTATGTTGATAAAAATGATGATGGTTCAGGAACTGGAAAAAGATATAAGAAAAAATCTTTTGAGTGGTATAAAAATGTAATTAAAACTAATGGAGAGGAACTATAAAGAGGGAGAGAAATCTCCCTTTTCTAATATGAAGAGGTGAAAAGATGAAAAAAATAATATTTTTAGATGTAGATGGAACTTTAGTGGATTATGAAAATAAAATTCCTAAATCAGCTATTGAAGCTATAAGATTAGCTAGAAAAAATGGCCATAGAGTATATATTTGTACAGGAAGAAGTAAAGCAGAAGTATATCAAGAACTTTGGGATATTGGATTAGATGGAATGATTGGAGGAAATGGGAGCTATATAGAAGATCGTGGAGCTGTTGTTATGCACCAAGTTTTAACTTTAAATGAGTGTAAAAAAATTGTAGACTGGCTCCATAGTAAAAATTTAGAATTTTATTTAGAAAGTAACAATGGATTATTTGCTAGTGAAAAATTTGAAGTAGTAGGAGAAAAGGCTATTCAAGAGTATAGCAAAAGAAAAGGAAAATTAGGAGCAGAGAAATTAACAGTTAGAGAAGCTTTTCCTGAGATGATATTTGGAGAAAAATTATATAGGGATGATCTTAATAAAATAAGCTTTGTACTTAATAGTTATGATGATTATTTAGAAGCTAAAGAAGTTTTCACCGATTTAGAAGTCAATACTTGGGGTGGAAAGGGAGAAATAGCTCTTTTTGGAGATGTTGGTGTAAAAAATATAGATAAAGCTATTGCAGTAAAAAAATTAGTAGAATACTTAGGAGCAGATATAAAAGATACCATAGCTTTTGGAGATGCAAAAATTGATATCCCTATGTTAAAATGTTGTGAAATTGGTGTAGCTATGGGAAATGGTGGTCCTGAAATAAAAGAAATAGCTGACTATATAACTGATGACGTTGAAAAAGATGGACTGTGGAAAGCTTTTAAAAAGTTTGAATTAATATAAAAAGAGTAGTTACAAATTGTAACTGCTCTTTTTATATTACAAAGTTTGTAACTTTACTGAAAAAATACTAAAATAATACAACATATAAAAGTATTAAAAATGTTCAAAAAATATAATATTTACTATTGAAATTAAACAAAATATATAGTATAATTTCATTATAAAATAGTAGTTTTAATTCGGACTACTAAAGTGGGGGACATAATTGTGGAGAAAATAGTAAATAAATTGATGCAAATAGGTTTTTCTAAAACTGAAGCATTGATATATATAACATTGTTAAAAGTGGGGCAAGCTAATGGGTATAGACTAACAAAAGAGTTAGATATAGCTAAGTCTACTATATACCAAACTTTGGAAAATATGTATAAGAGTGGATATATACATCTAATTCCAAATAGTAGCAAAGAGTATGAAGCTAAAAATCCAGAAGTTTTATTTGATGAACTGGAAAAAAGATATTTTGCAAATTCAATGAGTTTAAAAAGGGATTTAAAAAATGTGGAGAAAAACTCTAAAAAAGATTATTTTTATAAATTAGAGGGAGAAGAAAATATAAAAAAAGCTCTAATTGAGATAATAGATAAATCTAAAAAAGAGATATATCTGAATACAGATTTTAATTTAATTGAATTAAAGGAACCTTTAAAAAAAGCTATTGATAGAGGGGTAAGAGTAATAGCTTTTTGTTTTAATAAACTGGATAATATGGGCTTAAGAATGGAGATATATCATAAGAGTAAAGAGAGTGAAGGATATAAAAACTCAAGTAGAATAATGCTTGTTTCAGATTTAGAAAGAAGTTTAGTAGTGACTAAAATAGATGGTATAGTAAGTGGAATGTACACTGATAACAAAGTTTTTATAAATATAATATCAGAACATATTCATAGTGATATATATATGGCTAAGTTAGCAAAAATATATGAGGAAACTTTTAATGAGAAAATAAGAATAAACACTCTTCATGAGGCAAAGAACTATATAAAATAGAGGTGAAAAATGTTTGAAAGAAGTAGTGGTATATTGATGCATATATCATCATTACCAAGTGAATATGGAATAGGAGATTTTGGAAAAAAAGCTTATGACTTTGTAGATTTTTTAAGTGAGTCAGGTCAAAAGTTATGGCAGATACTACCTTTAGGACCAACAGGATATGGAGATTCTCCTTATCAATCTTATTCTGCCTTTGCTGGTAATGAACTTTTTATAGATCTAGAGGAGTTTGTAGCAAAAGGGTATATAAGTGATGATGAATTAGAACCTTTAAGAAAGGTAAATTATGATGATAATTTAGATTATGGACAAGTTAGGAAAGAGAAAAATGCTCTTTTCAAAAGAGTATTTGAAGTATTTATAAAAAAAATAGAGGTAGAGCCTGAATTAAAGTTTGAGTATGAAAAGTTTAAAAAAGAGAATGATTACTGGTTAAAAGATTATGCTCTATATCTAGTATTGAAGGAAAAATTTAATGGGCTACCTTGGCAACAATGGAGCAAGATCTATAAGAATAAAATTGAGAAAAAATTTGAAAAAGATTTAATAAATGAAAAATCTCTTGAATATTATAAGTTTTTGCAATATACTTTTTATAGGCAGTGGAAAAAATTAAAGGAATATGCCAATAGTAAGGGTATAAAGGTAATAGGGGATATTCCTATTTTTGTAGCTACTGACAGTGCTGATACATGGAGTAAACCAGAAATATTTCAATTTACAGAATCAAAAGTTCCTAAAAGAGTAGCTGGATGTCCACCAGACTATTTTAGTAAAACTGGGCAGCTTTGGGGAAATGTTCTATATGATTGGAAAGAGATAAAAAAACAGAAATATAGATGGTGGATAGATAGAATAAGATTCTGTTTTGAAATCTATGATATAGTGAGAATAGATCACTTTAGAGGATTTGAATCTTATTGGAGTATAAAATATGGAGAAAAAACTGCTATTAAAGGGCACTGGGAAAAGGGACCAGGGATAGAACTTTTTAGAGCTATCGAAAAAGAACTTGGGAAGCTTCCCATAATAGCTGAAGATTTGGGATTATTAACTCCACAAGTAAAGAAACTTTTAAAAAGAAGTGGGTATCCAGGAATGAAAATATTAGAATTTGCCTTTGATGGTGATGAGAAAAATGAGTATTTACCAAGTAATTATGAAGAAAATTGTGTAGCTTATACTGGAACTCATGATAATGATACTATTGTTGGTTGGTATGAACAATTAAACTGGCAAATAAAAGAAAATTGTGATGAATATTTAAAAAAATGGTTAAGTGAAAGAGGAAGAAGCTATTGGAATCCAATTGAATGGAGGGCAATAGAGACTCTTTGGAGCTCAAAAGCTCAAATGGTACTGATTCAAATGCAAGATCTATTAGGTTTAGGAAATACAGCTAGAATGAATGTTCCATCTACTGTAGGAATAAACTGGAAGTGGAGATTGCAAGAAAGATCTATGAGCAATGAGATAAAGATTAGATTAAAAGAGATAACAACAATATTTAACAGATAAAATAAAACATAAGAGGTAGAAGGATGAAAGTAGAAAAAGAGGTATTAAGAAAACAAATTGAAAAGAACTTAAAGGTAAGCTTTGGGAAAGAGTTACATGAGGCTAAAGACTTTGAGATTTACAGAGCTTTAGGTCAAGCAGTAATGGAAAATATTGCTGATAACTGGTATGATACTGGAAAGCTTTATGAAAAGCAAAAACAAGCGTTTTACCTATCAGCAGAGTTTTTAATGGGAAGAGCTTTGGGAAATAACTTAATTAACTTGGGAATGTTAAAAGAAGTAAAAGAATTATTTGAAGAGTTAGGAATTGATTATAATAAAGTTGAAGATGCAGAAGAGGATTCAGCATTAGGAAATGGTGGACTTGGAAGACTTGCAGCTTGTTTTCTAGATTCACTAGCAACTCTTAATTTACCTGGAAAAGGGTATGGAATAAGATATAGAAATGGAATATTTAATCAAGAGTTTAGAGATGGTTACCAAATAGAAAAACCTGAAACTTGGTTAAAATATGGTGATGTATGGTCAGTTATGAGACCAGATGATGAGGTAATAGTAACTTTTGGTGATGGAAGTGTAAGAGCAGTACCATATGATATGCCAATTATAGGTTATGGAACAAATAATATAAATACTTTAAGATTATGGGAAGCACACTCATTAGTAGATTTAGATTTAGGAAAGTTTAATCAACAGGATTATCTACATGCAACTCAACAAAAAACTTTAGCTGAAGACATTTCAAGAGTACTTTATCCAAATGACTCTACTGATGAAGGTAAGAAATTAAGATTAAAACAACAGTATTTCTTTGTATCAGCTTCTTTACAAGATATAGTAAAAAGATATAAAAAAGTTCATGGAAATGATTTTGGAAAATTTTCTGATTTTACAGCTATTCAATTAAATGATACACATCCTGTAATAGCAATTCCAGAACTTATGAGAATATTTATAGATATAGAGGGAATGAGTTGGGAAAAAGCTTGGAGTATAGTGGAGAAAACTTTTGCTTATACTAACCATACAATCTTAGCAGAGGCATTAGAAAAATGGTGGGTAGGACTATATCAACAAGTTGTACCAAGAATCTATCAAATAACTCAAGGAATTGATAATCAATTAAGAGGATTGTTAGAACAAAAATTCCCAGAAGATAAAGCTAGACAAGATAGAATGGCAATTATTAATGGAAATATGATACACATGGCATGGTTAGCAATTTATGGAAGTCATAAGGTAAATGGAGTTGCTGCTCTACATACTGAAATTTTAAAGAATAAAGAATTAAAAGATTGGTATGAGTTATATCCAGAGAAGTTTTTAAATAAAACTAATGGAATTACTCAAAGAAGATGGTTATTACAATCAAACCCACAACTAGCAAGTTTAATAACAGAGTTAATTGGAGATGCTTGGATAACCGACTTAAGTGAGTTAAAAAAATTAGAAGCTTACTTAGATGATGAGAAGGTATTAAAAAGAATACTAGATATAAAACATGAAAAGAAAGTTGAACTAGCAGAGTTTTTAAAGAGAACTCAAGGAATAGAGATTGATCCTAATTCAATTTTTGATGTACAGATAAAAAGATTACATGAGTATAAGAGACAACTGTTAAATATTTTCCAAATAATAGGACTATACAATAAACTAAAACTAAATCCAACTATGAGTTTTACTCCTGTAACTTATATATTTGGGGCTAAAGCAGCACCTGGATATTTTGTAGCTAAGGGAATAATAAGATTAATTAATGAAGTGGCTCAAAGAATAAATAAGGATCCAGATGTAAATTCTAAATTAAAAGTTGTATTTGTAGAAAACTATAGAGTTTCAGTTGCAGAGAAACTATTCCCAGCTGCTGATATATCTGAGCAAATATCAACAGCAGGAAAAGAAGCTTCTGGAACAGGAAATATGAAGTTTATGTTAAATGGAGCACTAACTATAGGAACTATGGATGGTGCCAATGTAGAGATAGTTGAAGAAGCTGGAAAAGAAAATAACTATATCTTTGGATTAACAGTTAAAGAGGTTGAAGAGATGAGAGCTCATGGATATGATCCACATGTACCTTATAACTGTGTTGAAGGCTTAAAGAAAGTTGTAGACTCTCTAGTAGATGGAACATTCAGTGACTTAGGAAATGGAGTATATGGAAATATTCACAGATCACTTATGGAAAATGCTCCTTGGCATCAAGCAGATCAATATTTTGTATTAGAAGATTATGAAGCATATAGAAAAACTCAACAAAAGATAAATAAAGAGTATACATTTAGAATGGATTGGGCTAGAAAGCAATTGAAAAATATAGCTAATGCAGGAAAATTCTCTTCAGATAGAACTATTAAGGAGTACGCAGAGGAGATTTGGAACATTACTCCAGTAAAATTATAAAATAGAGGGAGGGGTAAGATTGGAAAAAGAATTAGATAGATACCTTTTTCATAAAGGAGAGCATAGAGAAGCTTATAAATATATGGGAGCACATTTTGAAGATGATAGTGTCATCTTCAGAGTGTGGGCTCCCAATGCTAGATCAGTTTCAGTAGTTGGTGATTTCAATGGTTGGAATGGAGAAAATCACTACATGAATAAAGTTAGTCCTGAAGGAATTTGGGAGTTAAAAATAGCTGGATTGAAAAAAATGGAACTATATAAATTTAGAGTAGAACAAGCTGATGGAAATGTGGTTTTTAAAGCAGATCCCTATGCATTCTATTCTCAAATGAGACCTGATACAGCTTCTATAATCTATGGTATTCCAGAGTTTAAATGGACAGATAAAAGATGGTTAAATAAAAGAATAACAGGGCTTAATAAACCTATGAATATATATGAAGTGCATTTAGGGTCTTGGAAAAGAAAAGAGAATGGAGATTGGTTAAATTACAGAGAGATAGCTGAAGAGTTAGCTCTTTATGTAAAAGAGATGAATTATACCCATGTAGAGGTAATGCCAGTGAGTGAACATCCATTAGATGCTTCTTGGGGATATCAAAGTACTGGTTATTTCTCAGTTACAAGTAGATATGGAACACCAGAGGATTTTATGTATTTTGTAGATCGTATGCATAAAAGTGGAATAGGTGTGATATTAGATTGGGTACCAGGGCATTTTTGTAAGGATATACATGGATTATATAGATTTGATGGAACTGCCACTTATGAGTATGCTGATGAAAGAATTGGAGAGAATAAAGAGTGGGGAACTTGTAATTTTGATTTAACAAGATATGAGGTACAAAGTTTTCTAATTTCCAATGTAAACTATTGGTTTAAAGAGTTTCATATAGATGGAATAAGGATAGATGCAGTGGCAAATATGTTATACCTACCTAATGTAGATGGATTAACAAATTGCTATGGTGGTAAGGAAAATCTAGGGGCAGTAGATTTCTTTAAGAAGTTTAATAGTGCTATCCATGAAGATTATCCAAATTGTTTAGTTATGGCTGAAGATTCAACAGCTTGGCCAAATGTAACTAAACATGCTGTGGATGGAGGACTTGGATTTGATAATAAATGGAATATGGGATGGATGAATGATACTTTGAAATATTTTGAAGAGGATCCACTATATAGAAAAGATCACCATGGTAAACTTACATTTTCATTTATGTATGCCTTTTCAGAAAACTATGTTTTACCTCTTTCTCATGATGAAGTAGTACATGGGAAAAGATCCATAGTAAATAAGATGCCAGGTTTTTATGAAGCAAAACTTGCAAATGTAAAATCTTTGTACTCATATCAGATGTTACACCCAGGTAAAAAATTGAATTTTATGGGAAATGAGATTGCTCAGGGATTAGAATGGAGATTTTATGAGCAGGTTGAATGGCAGTTATTAGATAATAAGAAAAATAAAGATATACAAGATTATTGTAAAGCTTTAAATAAGATGTATTTAAAAGAGAAAGCTCTTTGGGAAGATAGTTGGGATACCTTTGAGTGGATAGAGCATGAAAATCATGATGGAAATATGATATCTTTTTTAAGAAAAACTAGAGATGGAAAAGAGAGATTGATTGGAATATTTAATTTCTCTGGAGAAAATAAAACTGCATATAAAATAGGAGTACCTGAAAATAAAATATATAGAGTAGTTTTAAATAGCGATGATGAAAAGTTTGGCGGAACAAATTATAATAAAAGAAAAAGATACAAAGCCATAGCTGGAGAGTGGAATGGTAGAGAACAACATTTAGAACTAGATATTGCTGCAAACTCTGTTATCTTCTTGAAAGCTGAAGAAAAAAAGGAAAAAGTAGAGGAGGAGATTAATAAAACTAAAGAGAAGAAAGTAAGTAAAAAAGGAACAAAAACTAAAAATAAAGAGGTATAAAGCAAAGATTGGGAGGATAGGTATGAAGAAAAAATATATAATGGCCATGCTACTAGCTGGGGGACAAGGAAGTCGTTTAAAAAAACTTACAGAAAAAATAGCTAAACCTGCAGTTTCTTTTGGAGGTAAGTATAGAATAATTGACTTTACACTAAGTAACTGTTCAAACTCAGGAATAGATACTGTGGGAGTTCTTACGCAATATGAGCCACATATATTAAATGAGCATATTGGAAGTGGATCACCTTGGGACTTAGATAGAATGAATGGTGGAGTGACAGTTTTACAACCTCATACTAGAAAAAATGATGAGGGTGGTTGGTACAAAGGAACAGCTAATGCTATTTATCAAAATATAGCTTACATTGATAAATATGACCCTGAGCATGTATTAATACTATCAGGAGACCATATTTATAAGATGGACTATGATAAGATGTTAAAATTCCATGTTGAAAAAGATGCAGATGTTACAATTGGAGTTTTCAATGTACCTTTAAAAGATGCACCAAGTTTTGGAATTATGAATACAAATGAGGACTTTTCAATTTATGAATTTGAAGAGAAACCAAAAGAGCCAAAAAGTACATTAGCATCAATGGGAATATATATATTTAAATGGAAAGTGTTAAGAGAGTATCTAATTGAAGATGAGAAAGATACTACATCAAGTAATGACTTTGGAAAAAATATTATTCCAAACCTATTGAAAGATCATATGAAACTATTTGCTTACCCATTTGAAGGTTATTGGAAAGATGTTGGAACAATAGAGAGCTTCTGGGAAGCACATATGGACTTATTAAAAGAGGATAATGAACTAAATCTATTTGATAAGTCTTGGAAAATAAATACACGTCAAGGAATATACCCACCACTATATGTAAGTGAAGAAGCTAAAGTTATAAACTCTCTAATAGAAAAAGGGTGTGAAATAGAGGGAGAAGTTAAAAATTCAGTTATTTTCCCAGGGGTAAAAATTGGAAAAAATAGTAAAATTTTTAACTCAATTATAATGCCTAATACAGTAATTGAAGATAATGTAATAATAAATAAAGCTATTATAGCTGAAGATGTATTAATAGAGAAAAATACTGTTGTAGGAGACAATGAAGAGATAGTTGTAATAGGAAAAGGCGAAATAGTAAAGAGTAATGCTATAAAATAGGCTTACAAGGGGAGGAAATATGCTTAATAATTATATGGCTATAATATTTTTAGATGAAACATTAGATAATATCAGATCACTTACTAAGATGAGACCACTTGCTTCTGTACCAGCTGGTGGAACATATAGAATAATCGACTTCTCACTTTCAAACTTAGTAAATGCTGGAATAAGAAACGTAGGAATCTTTGCAGGAAATGAAGATTTAAACTCATTGACTGACCACATTGGAAGAGGAGCAGAGTGGGATTTAGATAGAAAAAAAGATGGAATATTCATGTTCAAACAAATGGCAGACTCTGCTTACACTACTAACATAAAAAGAGTTAAGAAAAATATGGAATACTTCTTCCGTAGTAAACAAGAGAATGTAGTAGTATTAAGTTCTCATATGGTATGCAACTTAGATGTAAAAGATGTTGTAAAAAAACATGAGGCTAGTGGAAAAGATATAACTTTAGTGTATAAAAATGTTCACAATGCTAATGAGAGATTTGACAACTGTGACAGTGTAAAATTAGGAGAAAATGGAGAGATTTTAGGAATTGGACAAAACCTTTTCTTTAAAAAAGATGAGAATATCTCTCTAGAAGCTTTTGTAATGAGTAAAGAGCTTTTAATTAAAATGATTTGTGATGGAATCCAAGAGGGAGTTTATTATACAGTTAGAGATTTAGTAACTAGAAATATGGGAAGAGTTAGTATAAATGGATATGAGTTTAAAGGATATTTAGCTTGTATAAACTCTACTAAAGAATACTTTGATTTCAATATGGATCTATTGAAAAAAGAGGTAAGAGAAGACCTTTTCAATCCTGAAAGAAGTATCTATACTAAAACAAAAGATACTCCACCATCATTATTTAGAGAGGGAGCAGAGGTAAATAATAGTCTTGTAGCAAATGGATGTATCTTAAGTGGTACAGTAAGAAACTCTATACTAGCTAGAGGAGCAGTAGTAGAAGCTGGAGCAGTAGTAGAGGATTGTATCCTATTACAAGATTCAGTTGTAAAATCTGGGGCTGTACTTAAAAATATAATAGTAGATAAAAATAACGTAATAAAATCTAATGAAAAATTAAGTGCTTCTAGAAACTATCCATTAGTAATTGAAAAAAGTATTAAATGGGACGATAAGCACTACAAAAATCTATTAGCTTATTTAGAGGGAGCTAGTAAAGAATAAGGAGGCAAAATATGAAAGTACTTTTTGCTACTGGAGAAGCTTGGCCATTTATAAAAACAGGTGGTCTAGGGGATGTAGCATACTCACTACCAAAGGCTCTAAAGGAAAAAGGGATAGATGCTAGAGTTATACTACCAAAGTATGGACAAATTCCTGAAAAGTATAGATATAATATGAAGCATCTAGGACATAAAAAAATATGGGCATCACACTATGATGCCTATGTAGGAATAGAGAGTTATGAACTTGAAGGAGTTACTTATTATTTTGTAGATAATATGCAATACTTCACAAGAGCTAAAATATATGGAGAGCTAGATGACTGTGAAAGATTTACTTTTTTCACTAAAGCAGTAGTAGAGACTTTTGATATTACAGGATTTACTCCAGATATTATCCATTGTAACGATTGGCATACAGCTCTTATTCCAATATATCTTTTAGAGAGAGGGTATACAAATATAAGAACAGTATTTACAATTCACAACCTAAGATTCCAAGGGTTCTTCCCAAATAGAGAGATAGAGGAAACTTTAGAAATAGATAGATGGAAATATTTCCAAGAAGATGGACTTAAATACTATGATATGATCTCTCTTTTAAAAGGTGCAGTAGTTTATTCTGACTATGTAACAACTGTTAGTGAAACTTATGCTCAAGAGATTAAAACACCAGAATATGGTGAAGGAATAGATGGACTATTTAGAAAATACGATTATAAATTAACTGGAATAGTAAATGGAATAGATGGAACAGTATTTAAGGTAAGCGATAAGTCTAAAGAAGAGATGAAGGCTAACTTACAAAAAGAATTAGGTTTAGAGGTTAATCCTGATATTCCTCTTGTAGCTATAATTACAAGATTGGATAGACAAAAGGGATTGGATATGATAACTCAAACTTTTGATAGAATGATGGACTTAGGAATCCAATTTGTTCTACTTGGAAGTGGAGAGCCTCACTATGAGAATTTCTTTAGATGGAAAGAGAGTCAATATCCAGGAAGAGTTTGTGCATATATAGGATTTAATCAACCACTATCAATAGATGTTTATGGTGGAGCTGACATATTCTTAATGCCTTCTCTATTCGAGCCATGTGGACTTTCTCAAATGATAGCTATGAGATATGGAACTATACCTCTAGTAAGAGAGACAGGAGGACTTAGAGATACAGTAACTCCTTATAATGAGTTTACTGGAGAGGGAGATGGATTTGCTTTCCAAGAACCTAATGGAGATGTAATGTTGAGAATACTTTCTTATGCTATCTCTATTTACAAGGATAAGAAACAATGGGATAAGATTGTGGAAAATGCTAAAGCTAGAGATAATAGCTGGGATATTTCTGCAGATAAATATATAGAAGTATATAATAAGATATTAAAAAACAGATAAATTTTTATATAGAGGGCTATTGCAATTTAAGAATTTGCAATAGCCCCTCATTTTGTTACCAATAATTTATTAATTATTAAAATTCTTGCTTTGAATAGGGGATTAATAATTATTTTAAAAATTAAAATACAACAATGATTGACAATTATAAAATAAAAAGATATACTTTAATTAAAAAGAAAATATAATGATCAATAGGTTTCAGTTTGTACTGAATTAAAAGGGAAGTAGGTGTAAATCCTACACGGTCCCGCCACTGTAAAGATGATGAAAGCAAGATACCACTGGAGATTTCTGGGAAGGTTTGCAAGTAAGATGATTCTAAGTCAGGAGACCTGCCATTGATTAGTAAGTCAGCTTGCGAGGACGAGTGTGGATTAATTATAGTATGAATTTTTTGTAGTTACCATAAAAATCCTAGATTTTACTCGCAAGTAAGTCTAGGTTTTTTGTTTGGAGGTAATTGTCATGAGAAGAAGAGTAGAGAATTATTTTAATCAAATCAATATAGATGGAAAGGTTTTTATAAGAAAAGAAAAAGAACCTTATACTGGAAAACTTATTTGTAAATACTCTGATGAGACTTTAAAAGAGGAGAGCGAGTATGTAGAGGGGTTGAAAGATGGAACAACTAAAAGATACTATCCAAATGGATTTATAAAGGAAACTATTGAATATAAAAAGGATAAATTAAATGGAGAGTTTTTACAGTTCTATCCTAATGGAAACTTAAAGGAGTATGTTCAATTTAAAAATAACTTGATGAATGGAGAATGGATCCAATACTATATAGATGGAAGTATTAGGGTAAGAGCTTATTTTATTAATGGGAGCTTAAATGGAAAAAGAATAACTTATTCTCCAAAGGGCGAGGTGTTAGAAAGTATAACTTTTAAGGATAATATGTTAAATGGAGAGAGTATAAAGTATTATAGAAATGGGAATATCCAAGAGATAAAAAACTATAAAATGGGAGAGTTAGATGGTAGTGTAATATATTATTTTGAAAATGGAGATGTAGAGATAAAAGAGGAGTATCGTAATTCAAAAAGAGATGGAAGATATGTAAGATACTATGAAAATGGTATTATTAATGCCTTAGGAAATTTTAAAAATAACATGTTAGATGGACATTGGAGTGTTTTTTATGAGAATGGTAAACTTTTTGGGCAGATTGATTTTGAAAAGGGGAAGGTAGTTAGTTTTTAGCTTTGGGGGAAATATGTATAAACTATTGAATAGATGTGATTTTTCAACAAATGATGAGTTAATGAAGCAATGGGAAAAATATAAGGAGTATGGAATAGATTATTTTGAGTTGATAAAATATAGTGAAACAGATAATACTTCACTAAAGGATAAGATAAAAGGTTATCACTTAAGATTTTTTCCTACATGGTTAGATTTGTATTTTTTCTCTTATGAAGAGCTGTTAGAAAGATTGGGAGAGGAAAAAATAGTCAGAGGATTGTGTGGTGGAATAACTAAAGATGAGATGATAGAATACTATAAAAAAGAATTAGAAAGAGCTAAAGAGCTAGAAGTGGAGTATGTTGTTTTACATGCTTGTAATATAGATGTTTTTGAAAGTATGACATATAATTTTAGATTTTCAGATATGGAAATTTTAGAAAAAGTTGTTGAATTTGTAAATGCAGTATTTGATGATAAAAAATATAATTTTACTCTATTACTAGAAAACCTTTGGTGGTCAGGATTAAAATTAACCTCTTATTCTGAAGTAGATTATCTTATAAAAAATATTAAATATAAAAATGTAGGGTTTATGCTAGATACAGGACATATGTTAAATACAAATTTAGAATTAAGAAACTCTGATGAGGGAGTAGATTACATATTAGAAAATTTAGAGAATTTAAAAGAGTATAAAAATTATATTTATGGAGTACACTTAAATTTATCTCTTTCAGGAGAATATGTAAAGAAAAGTATAGAGTTAAATAGAGAAAGAGAGTTAAAAAAAGAGGAAGTATTACAGAAGGTTTATCAACATGTAGGACAGATTGATTATCATGTACCTTTTGAAAATAATAGAATAAATGATATAATATCAAAACTTCCAATTAAATATTTAGTATATGAATTTATATCTTCTAATGAGGAGAGAATAGAAGAGTGTATAAGATTACAAAATAAATATGTAACTATTTAGGCATTTCAAAAAAATAAGAGAGGCAGTTGCAAATTAAGAATTTGCAACTGCCTCTTAAAGTTTTCTTTATTTAAACTTCTTATTTTTTATTAATTAAGATAATAGCACTTCTTGATTTAACATTGTAAACTTTATTTTGCAAAGGAGTATTCCCTTTAAAATTTAATTTATCATCAACTGATGTATCAACTAACATATACCATTTCTTATTTTTTTCACTTGGAGGTAGCTCAAATTCTAAATTGTCATGATAAGAGTTAAGAGCTATATAAAACTTAGTATCAGTTTCTATATCTTTCAACTCAAATGCTATACTCAGAGAGTGGTAAGAAAAATCAGGAGAGTTTAACTTAACTCCATGTAAGATAACATCACTTTTACTGCAGTCATCACACTCCCAATAACTTTCCTTTCTAAAGATAGAGTAAGATTTTCTAAGCTTTATCATATTTTTTACAAAGGAATAGATATCTTTAAAGCTTTTAGCTCTTTCCCAGTCAAACCAAGTATCTTTATTATCTTGGCAGTAGGCATTATTATTACCATATTGGCTTCTTCCACACTCATCTCCCATTAAAAACATAGGAACACCTTGAGATATCATTAAAAGAAGGAAAAAGTTTTTTAACAGTTTTTTTCTTAAATTAAGAATCTCTATATTTGTAGTTTCTCCCTCTTCTCCCCAGTTATATGAGTTGTTATTGTTTTCCCCATCTCTATTATTTTCCCCATTGCTAATATTATGCTTAGTATTATAGCTAACTAAATCATATAGTGGAAATCCATCATGACAACTGATGAAATTGATACTACTATATGGAGAACGATTATTTCTCTTGAAAATATCAGGACTACCAAAAATTCTCTTAAGAAGTTCAGGTATCTGTCCAAAATCTCCTTTTATAAATTTTCTAACAACATCTCTATACTTTCCATTCCATTCACTCCAACCATTGGGCATATCCCCAACATAGTAGCCACCTAGATCCCAACTTTCAGAGATAAGCTTACAATGTGAAAGAATAGGATCTTGAGCAATTTCATTTAAGATAGAGTATTCACCCCACTGTCCATTTTCATCTCTTCCTAAAATAGAAGCTAAATCAAATCTAAATCCATCTACTCCCATATCCAAATACCAGTATTTTAAAGAGTTAAGAATGATATCCTTACTCATAATACTGTTACAATTAAAAGTATTCCCACATCCAGAGTAGTTTTTATACTCAGTATCATTTTTTTCAAGCATATAAAACTCTTTGTTATTCATAGCTTTAAAGTTGTAGATATAACCACCATTTCCTCCTTCAGCAGTGTGATTATATACAACATCTAAAAGAACCTCGATACCATTATTGTGTAGCTCTTTAATAAGGTTTTTTAATTCAAAAACCTCTTCATAATCTCCTAAATTCTCATTGGAAGAGAACTTTTTTGTAGGAGCAAAGAAACTGATTGGGTTGTATCCCCAAACATTTTCAAGTAGCTCATTTTTCTCGTTATATCTTCCTGTATATTCATCCCACTCATAAACTGGAAGAAACTCTACAGCTGTTATTCCCAAATCTTTAAGATAAGGAATTTTTTCAGCAAATCCCTTATACTGTCCAGGAAACTTCACATAAGAGTTAGAATTTTGAGTGAAAAGTTTTATATGAACCTCATAGATAATAGTTTCACTCAATGGAGTATTGAGATGTTTCTCTTTAAAAATCTCTTTTTTTATAGCAATAGATTTTTTTTTCTGCACCTCTTTATGATTAGTATATGAAAGAGCATATGGATCCAATAATTCAGGTGAATCATCAATAGTCCATGTATAAATCACTCCCTCTTTTGCCTCCCTTAAAAAAATATGCCAAATATCCCCAGTTCTATTTATTTTTTTATCTAATTTTAAAGAAAAAGTAGGTTCTGTATTATGGGCAAAATCATATATGTTTAAAGTGACATTTTTTTTATCTTTACAATAAATCCCAAAATTGACTCCAGTATCAAGAACAGTAGTTCCTAGCACAGGAAATCCAAAATCAACACTGTACATAAACTCTCCTTTAAATAAATTATTATATTAAAATTATATAATGTAGATATGTAAAAGTCAAATGAGGAAATAGAGATAGATAAAAATCTATATAAAAAGTGAGGAATATATGAAAAAACTATTGTTTTTCTATTAAAAACGTGCTATTTTAATAGTAAGGGTAACAAAATAAAAAATTGGGAGTGATTTCTATGACTAAAAAAGAATTTGTAGAATTATTTGGAAGTAAAGCAGAGTTAAAAACAAAATCAGAAGCAGAGAAATTAACAAAGGTATTTTTAGAAACTCTTGAAGAGGTGTTAGTAAAAGGGGATAGCATATCTTTTATTGGGTTTGGAAAATTTGAATCAGCTGAAAGAGCTGAAAGAACTTGTATAAATCCACAAACTAAAAAACCTATGAAGATAGCAGCTAGAAAGGTTGCTAAATTTAAACCTGGTAAAAACTTATTAGAAAAAATGAATCCAGTTGTTGAGAAGAAAGCAGCAAAAGGAAAGAAAAAAGCTAAATAAGGTACAAAAAATAACTCGTAACTACTCAGTTATTAGGCAATTAAAGAAAACTCAAAGAATTGTGTAATTTATGAAGAGAAGTTAGATTAACT
>DXSD01000030.1 GCA_019410665.1 Fusobacterium sp. | reverse complement strand
ATTTTGTTTTTTTTAAAAAAATTATTGACTTTACTACAAAAAAATTATATTATGTAGTATAAACTACAAAAGGGAGGGATTTATTTTATGAATAAACCTATAATCGGGATTACCTCTGCTCATGAAATTGAAGATGGTCTTAGAAATTATCATCGTACTACTGTTAGTATAGATTATTCTAAAGCTGTCATTGCAGGAGGAGGAGTCCCTGTTATTTTACCTGTAACTTCAGATATTGAAGTAATTAAAGAGCAACTGAAATTACTTGATGGTTTAATATTAGCTGGAGGGGTAGATATTAATCCACAACTTTATGGTCAAGATTTTAAAGATGGAATGGGAGTTATTTCTCCTGAAAGAGATGAGGGAGAATTACTAGTTTTAAAAGAGTTTTTTAAAACTGAAAAACCTATACTTGGAATATGTAGAGGACATCAACTTTTAAACGTCTTTTTAGGAGGAACTCTTTTCCAAGATCTAAAATATACTGGAAAAGAAGTACTAAAACATAGACAAGATTTTTATCCAGAACTTTCAGTTCATAAAGTAAAAATAGTTGATAATGACAATTTTTTAGCAAAATTATATGGAAAAGAAGTTCTAACTAACTCTTTTCATCATCAATCTGTTGATAAATTAGGTGAAGGTTTAACCACCATAGCTACAACTGATGATGGAATAGTTGAGGCTTTTCAAATGAAATCTCGTAAATTTTTATATGGAGTACAATGGCACCCTGAGATGATGACAGCTAGAGGAAATGAAGAGATGAAAAAAATATTTGTTGAGTTTGTTAATAGTTGTCAAAATATAAAATAATTTTTAAATGGAGGGGGTTTTTTATGTTGCATTATTTTGAAGCATTGGTTAATTTTTTATGGGGATTACCTATTATTGTAATCATTCTTGGAACTGGAATGTACTTTACTATTAGAACTGGATTTTTCCAAGTTTTTCACCTAAAGCATATTTTCTCTGAAACAATTTTTAAAATTGTTAAAAAAGGAAATAAAGCAGAAGGAGATGGAAAAGGGTTAATTACACCTTTTGAAGCTGTTGCTACTGCTATTGGAGGTTCAGTTGGTGTAGGTAACATTGGTGGAGTTGCTACTGCTATGGCTGTTGGAGGACCTGGATCTCTATTTTGGTTATGGGTTGCAGCATTCCTTGGTATGATTCTAAAGATGGCTGAAGTTTCTCTAGGAGTTTACTACAGACAAAAAGATGAAAAGGGAGATCCATATGGTGGACCTACTTACTATATGGAAAAAGGATTAGGAGAGGAAAAAGGTCATAAATGGTGGATTATTCCTGCTGCTATCTTTGGTGGTGGAATCTTCTCTACTTTCTTTATCACAGTACAAAACTATACTGTATCAGAAGCTGTTAGTTCTGCTTTTGGAATAAAAATAATATATGCTAGTATTATCTATATAGTTTGTAACTATATTTTAATCATTGGTGGAATTAAATCTCTTGGAAAACTTGCTAGTAAAATAGTTCCATTTATGTGTGTTTTCTATGTTGGAGCTGCTCTATATATAGTTGCTATTAATCTTAATAACTTACCTGAAACTTTTAGATTAATCTTCTCTGGAGCTTTCACTGGAACTGCTGCTGTGGGAGGATTTGCTGGAGCTGGATTTAGACAAGTTATGAGAATTGGTATGGCAAGATCTGTATTTAGTAACGAAGCTGGTTGGGGAAGTTCTCCTATGATTCATGCTTCTGCTCAAACTGACCATCCTATTAAACAAGGACTTTGGGGAGCATTTGAAGTGTTTGTTGACACAATCATAGTTTGTACTTTAACTTGTTTAGTAATTGTTATTACAGGAGTTTGGAATAGTGGTGCTACTGGAGCTACTCTTACTCTTAATGCTTTTGAAACTGGAATGGGAGCAGCTAGTAAAATATTTATTGCTACTGGTATCTTCCTATTTGGAGTTACTACTTCATCTGGTTGGTATGCTTACTATGAGATAATTTTAAGACACTTAATGAAATCATCACCAAAATTAAAAGATGGAATCCTTAAGTTCTATAAAATATTCTATCCAGTACCTGGATTTATAATGGTTGTTATGGCTACTACTGTTGGAATGCCTGGTGCTACTGTTTGGTTATTTGCAGACTTTACAACTGCTGTTCCAACATTTATAAATGTTGCTGTAATCTTATCTTTAAGTGGTACTTTCTTTAAACTATTTAAAGACTATAAAACTAAATATATTTTAAAACAGGAACCTAAACCTGAAGATCAAATTCCTCTATTCTATGAAGATAAGGAAAAAAATAATTAGGTAAAATTAAAGAAAAAGTTTTACATTTAATCATAATAGATTAATTTGTAAAACTTTTTCTATATTATTTAGATATTTCTATTATTTATTCTCTCTTTTAACATTATAGTTTGATTTTCTGCTCTCTTAGAAGCTATCTCTTGATTAAGTTTTTCAACTTTATTCCAATCTGGAGTATCTTTAATCAACTCTTTTCTTATTTCCACTCTTTTCTCCATAATAGAGATTCTATTACTTTCTATCTCTTTACTTTGAATATATCCATTCTCACAACAATATCTTGAATGGTGTCTTCCTCTTCCCATTGAGTAATTAATATTATTTTGATTTCTTTGATTTAATCCCATTCCATTCATATTTTGAGCAAAGGCTGAAACTCCTAGTGCTATAGTTATTGCTCCTGCTAACATAATTATCTTTTTCATAGATCATCCCTCCATAAGTTTATTTTCTTTATATGTTAAGTATAAACTTAAATTATGACCTAAGTATGTCAAATTTTATTTTTCTAACAATACTACACAATAGGATTTTACCCCTGACTCATCTCCAGTAAATCCTAATTTTTCTTCAGTTGTAGCCTTAACACTTACAGTTTCTATCTCTACCTCTAAAATTTCTGCTATCCTTTTTCTCATAGCTTCTATATATGGTTTAACTTTAGGTTTTTGTAATACTATTATTGAATCTAGATTTATAACTTTATATCCTCTCTCTTGAATAAGTTCTTTAACTCTCTTAAGTAAAATTGTACTATCTATATTCTCATATTTCATATCTGTATCAGGAAAATGTTGCCCTATATCCCCTAAAGCTAAAGCTCCTAACATAGCATCCATTATAGCATGAATAAGAACATCTCCATCTGAGTGTCCTAATACTCCTTTAGTGTGTGGTATCTCCACCCCACCTAAAATCAATTTTCTTCCCTCTACTAATTTATGTACATCATAACCATTTCCTATTCTAAGCATTGTGACACTCCCATCTCTCATAAATTTGGTTGTAGAACTCTAAAATCTCCTCTTTAGTAACAGTTGATGTTCCCATCTTTCCTACTACTACTCCAGCAGCTGTATTAGCTATTTTTGCTGCTTCATGCCAATCTACTCCAGCAGCACTTGCTAAAGTAAATACTGAAATAACAGTATCTCCAGCTCCTGTTACATCGTACACTTCCTTAGCAAAAGTAGGAATATTTATAATTTCATCTAAGAAAAGACTCATCCCCTCTTCACTTCTAGTAAGGAGAAGATTTGTTAATTGTAATTTTTCTTTTAACTCTTTTCCTAAGCTTTCAAAATCTGTTACCTTACTTTTTCCTAAACACTCCATAGCCTCTTTTCTATTTGGTGTCATAGAAGTAGCTCCTATGTAATTTAAGGCATTTTTAGGTTTTGGATCTACAGTAACTATCTTATTTTTCTCTCTACATAATCTAACTATCTCTTTAGCTACTCTTGGAGTTAGTACCCCTTTATCATAATCTGATAAGATAACAGCATCTAAAGAGTCTATTTTAGAGGAAAAATTTTCTAAAAGAGCATCTTCTAACTCTGTTGAAATAGGTTCAGCTTTCTCCCAATCTATTCTTAATAGTTGTTGATTTCCAGCTAATATTCTTCTTTTTACAATTGTTGGAACAAACTTTGTTCTAATTATTCCACTTGCATCTATTCTCTTCTCTTCAAAAGTTTTTATAAGTCTATTTCCATTATCATCTTCACCAATAACTCCAAAACAGATTGTTTTTGCTCCTAAAACTGAAAGGTTATTGACTACGTTAGCAGCTCCACCAAGTACAAATCTCTCCTCTTTCACATTTACCACAGGTACTGGTGCTTCTGGAGATATTCTATCTACTACTCCTATGATGTAATCATCTAGCATCAAATCTCCAACTACCCCTATTCTAATATCTTTAAAGCTCTCTAAAATTCCTTTTAAATCAAATTTCTCTCTCATTTCTTTGCCTCTTTTCTTAATATATTCTTCTATCTATTATATCCTTTGCTTTTTTATGTATCTCTTCTCTTTCAAAGGATTCTTTTTCATCTTTTACAATATTTACTCTCATTTTTACATATATATCTGTTATCTCATGACTGATATTTTGATTTCTGAAGAAAAAGTTTATCATAGGTAAAGTTCCAAAAAATGGCAACTTACTATCTAAATTATGGACTGTTGCCCTCTTTAATCCTCCAATAAATATTGTTTCTCCATCTTTTATTTTAATAGTAGTTTCAATACTCCTTCCAATTTTTGATCCACCTTCAGAGTTATAAGTTCCACTTCCCTGACTTTCATCTTTACCTACTTTTAATTTAAAATTACTTATCTCAATTACAACTTTTAAGATTATCCAACCATCTTTTTTTATAATTGGTGTCACCTTTAAAATTATTCCAGCTTCTCTAAAAATCGGGGTAGAAATCACTCTACCATTTTCATCATTTTCCTCTCTCTCCTCTCCTACTATCACCTCTTCAGTTACTTTAAAACTCCCCTCTTTTCTATCCATAACTAAAATTGATGGTCTAGAACTAATAACCAAATCTTGAGTGGATTCTAAAATATTTATTCCTAAATTTAAAACATCATTTCCACCATTAAATTGTTTGACAACATTTATAGTTGAAGAGTAAGTGTTTCCCAATCCATTCATAGCACTATTTCCTAAAAAAGAGAGATTCCATCCTTGCTCTCCTTGAACCTTTCCACTATCATTATATATCCAGTTAAAGCCTAAAGTTTCAAAAAGATTGTCATTGACATCTAAAATTTGAGCATCAACTCTTATCTGTTCTCGATCTCTATCTAACTCCTCAATCAGTACCTTAGCTCCTTTTACTACCTCTTCTCTTCCAGATAAAACTATACTATTACTACTATTTAATACTGATACTTTTAAATTAGAACCGTAATTTTCCTTCAATATATCCCTTATTTCATTACATCCTATATTATATAGATCAAAGGGTTGAGTTACAATCTCCTCTCCATTGATAGTGTCAATTTTAGAAAAAAACCCATCTTCCTCTTCTGTATCTTTAATATTTTTTATCTCCCTATCTCTTTCTAAGGAAATATTTAAAATACTGTTTTTTTGAGAGAGATTAACTACTTCTCCCTTAGTTACATAACCATCTTTTTCAAATTTAGCAATATATACTCCTGGTTCAATACCTGTGAGTATAAAATTTCCTCCATAACTAGAATAAGTAGGTTGAGAAAAACTATTTAGTAAACTTACTTTAACTCCTTCAATTCCTACATCATAACCCTTTGAAAGAATTTTTCCAAAGAAAATATAGTCACTATTCTCATCTCTTTTAGTAAGAACATATATATTTCCACTTTTAAAAATCTTTAAATTATATAGTTTTACAAAGGAATTTAAAATATCCTCAAGATACTCCCCTTTTGGAAAATAAAGATTCAACATGGTATTTTTAATCTCTTCAGAAGGAATTATAGTTACACTATTTTCTTGACTAATTATATTGAGAGTCTCTCCTAAAGTGATTTCATGTAAATTTAACTCTCTTTCTAATTTAATACTCTTCAATCTATCATCATTAAACTGTCCATAACTATTATAACAAATAAAGAAAAATATTAAAAGTATTAGATATTTTTTTAACATATTTCTCCCCCCATTATTTAGTATTTTTTAAAAATATCTCCCCTTTCTCCATGTAAATCTCATATTTTTTCCCATCTTGTTCCAATATCTCTCCACAGTAGAAGATCTCTCTTCCACCCTTTTGATAATTAACTATTATATAATTTTTATTGTTGTAATTTATAGTTTTTATCTCCTTAATCTTATATCTTAAAAACTCTCGAAGTTTTAATCTTTTCTCTTTTATTTCCTCATTTTCTCTAATATTTAAAACATTAGCTGACATTTTACAAATTAATTTTCCCTTCTCTTCTCCTACTTCCAATATAACCATTGTTTCCCCTAAGCTAATACCTTTATCACTCTCTTCTAGCTCCTCAATAAAATTTTCTATTCCCTTTAAATCCCCAGAAACTATATAGGGAACATATATCTTATCACTTTCCTCTATTTTTTCTACTCTTCCAATGGTTTCAATTGAAATAAGATTTCTATCTCCTACTTCACTAATGTGCTCTTCAAAGTCCACAAGATTGAAAAAACTTTTAGCTTTTACTCTTTTTTTACTCTCCTCCACCTTTTCTCTCTCTTTTGATAACTCCTCTTCTAGTCGAGAATATCTCCTCTCTCCAGCTTCTAATATTTTTCTCTCTCTTTTCTCTCTTAAAGCAAACTTAACTATCTCATCTTTTTTATCTAGATAATTTATAAGTGGAGTATAAAAAAGATAATATAGTAAAAGTATTAGTAATGAGATCCCTATAAATAAAACTATGCTATTTTTATATTCTTTTAATTTAATCTCCTTAATCCCTGCCATAGACTACCCCAATATCCAAATAAAATCTATACTCCTCTCCATCTAATTTTATAAAATCTTGGTTTATATCTCTCACCCAAGATTTTTTTAACATCTCTTTTTGAAAAGAGTAAATATCTTCTTCTCTGTCTCCAGATCCCTCAACAGTTAAAGTTCCCTCTCCATCATATGTCAATTTAGAAAATCTTATATTTGAAAACTCCTCTATCACACTTACCATAATATCTGAAAGTTTTAGTTTATTAAACTCCCTCTCTCTATTTTCCTCTTTAACCTTTTTAATCTCATCTTCTATCATCTCAATATCAGCTTTTAATGCTATATTTCTTTCTTTACTCTCTTGATAACCTACTTGTATCTGATTTAATTCCTCTTGCAATCCTCTTATTTTAAATTGAAAAGTAAAGAAAAATAAAGCTCCTAAAATTCCTACTAATGAAAGAAAAGAGATAACCCTTTTTATATTTCTTTTATACTTTAACTCTTCATGATACTCACTTGGAAGATAATCTAATTCCCTCTTTTCAAATAACTTATACTCTCTCCAATCTCTTAACTCAAAATCAAAGTATTCCAATATCTCTTTTTCATTTGAATATATGAAATTTTCTCCCTCTTGTAAGTATTCATTTAAGTATTGAGGTGAAGAGTAAAGCTCATCTCTTTCTATATCTAATTCTACAAAATTTATAAGTTTATTTTTATCAAAGGTATATATCCTTGTTTTTTCATCTTCAATCTCAATATAATTTTTTCTAATTCCATCTAAGTTAAAAAACTCCATAAAAAAAAGAGGATAGATACCTAAAAGCTTAATTTTTTTCTCACTTAAATTATCAATTAAAGAATAAATTTTATCCCTCTCTATCATAATAATAAGAATTTTCTCTATCTCTTCATCTTCAAAAATAGAGATCTCTTTATCTAAATAATAAAAGCTTTCGTAATTTTCAAACTCCTCTTCTAATCTCTCCTCTATCTCTAGCTCTCTTTCCCTTTCATCTACTCCTTTAGCAAGGGTAAAAGAGAGGATTTTAAAATAACTTCCTTCAAGAAGTAAAATCCCTTCACTTCTCTCTTGTAGTTCATCTAAAGTAAAAAAATTAATCTCCCTTTTCAATCCCCACTTCAAAATCTTTCAACACCTCCTTACTGTAGTCACTTGGTTCTGAAACTCCTGCATCATAATATAGTTCAACTGTTGGACATAAGTATATCCTATCCTTACTCCCTTCGATAGATACTATCTTTTTCATCTCGATACCTATTATCTTTTCCTCTCTTTTAACTAAAAGCAACTCTCTTTTAATAGTAAGTTTAAAATCTGTAAACTCCCCCTCTTTATAGGTATAAAATCTATTTTTTCTATTTATTCTCATAGAAACTAGAACATAGCCAGATTGGGATTCTCTACTATCACTATTTCCTAACCAAACTCTATCACTCCCCTCTTTATAACCTATATACTCAGCTCCACTTTCAAACTCTCCTAAATTTATTCTTTTATCTACTCTTTTTAATTCACTATAAATTATATTTTCTAAACTATATTTTAAACTTTCATCTTCTATGTTAGATATTAATTGTTGTACTTTCTCTCCCTTTCTAAAGATCAATCTATACCCTATTAAAAGATTAAAAAGCAGAATTACTATTATTGTAACTGTAGTTATAAAAAGAAAGCCTTTCGTTTTTTTAATATATGTTGATATTTTCATAACCTTTAATTTTCTCTCTCACCTCTAAACTATTATTAAAAAACTCACACTCTATAATTATTCCACTTTCTTCCCTTTTAAACTCTCCAATTACTCCCTCATAAATAGTATCATACTCATTTACTTTTATCTTTCCAGCTACCACTTTTCCAAAACCTACATTTAAATTATCTTCAATAAATTGGAAAAGTAGAATCGAATTCTCTATTCTAACTCCATTTCCTCTGGGATATTCTAAAAAAAGAGTATTTCCCTTATAAGAGCATTTAGAAAAACTTCCTGAGTCGACAACTGAAACCAAAGGAAGTTTCTCTTCCATAATCCCTATACCACTTTCTAAATACCTCTTTCCCTCATACTCCTCTTTAAAACTGCTACTTCTACTAATACTTCTTTCAATAACATTTATTACTCTTATAGAATCTCTCTCTAAAAGACTTTTCTTTTCTACCTCTCTACTTAAACTACTTGATATTTTTAGTGGGGAGAATATTACTAAGGAAAATATACTTAATAATCCTAATGAGATCATTGTTTCTAAAAGTGTGATTCCTTTATTTTTACTCTTCATACTCTCCCCTATTTATATCTACATAATTTTCTGAAATCAGATTTTTATTTCTATCTATATACATAATTTTTAAATTTAAATACTCCTCTTCTCTCTCTTTGAAAAATAAAACTCTCTTGGAAATATTTATCTCTAATTTAAAATCTCCCTCTAAATCATAAGGAATATATATCCCCTCTGTTAAACTATCCCTTCCAAAACTCTCTTTGTCATAACTATTCTTTCCAAAATTTTCTAGCAAAATATGAGTATCTCTATTTAAAATCTGCTTTCTTATCACTATAAAATTTCTATACCTTTTTTCTAACTTTAAATACTCTCTATTTATCTTAAAATTTAAACTTGTATATTTTAAAAGGGGGATGAGTGAGATAAAAAATAAAAGTATAGACACCAAGACCTCTATAAGAGAAAAACCTTTTATCTTCATAGCTATCTCACCCATAGATAAAGAAATCCCATAATAAGAAAGGGAGAAAAGGGGACCTCTCCCTTAAAATCTCTTCTAATAAACCCTAAAAATAACCCTACCATCCCTCCAACTCCAAAGGAGATAAGATAGTATAAATATATATCATATAACTCTGTATAACCTAAGATATACCCCAAACCTAACAAAAGTTTTATATCTCCAAAACCAAAAACATCTTTTTTTAGAAAATCTGAAAGATAACCGTAAAGAATCAATAGTGGTAAAGTGTAGGCTCCCATTCCTAAAATACTTCTCTCTACTATAAAGTAATCTCCACCTTTATAATATATTCCTATTAAAATAAGAGATATAGTCAAAGAGTTGGGTATGGATAATTTTTTAATGTCTATGTATACGATCAATAATAAACATAACAAAATCAATACTCTATCCATTTATTTCCCTTTGTATCATATTCTCCTACTCCAGTAGGATCAAACCAGATATATACCCCATCTCCTACTTTAGTATTATCTGGATTTTTAAAAGTAAAACCTATCTCTCCACCATAAGTGATATCTGATAGACCTGTATCTCCATCACTTCTACTACCACCTATCTCTATTTTTCCATCACTTATCTCATTAAAAGTTTTTACATCTAAGTAATTTTCTAATTTTTCTAAAGCAGTTATGATATTAGTTTCTTCTGAAGTATCACTTGTTAAAGTCTCTCCAGTTTCTAAATAATAAAGTTCACTAGCTGTTCTTAAAGTTCCTAAAATAGCTATTGCTTTTGTATCCTTTCCAATAGCCATCTGATTTCTAAACTTAGGAATTCCCAATCCCATCATAAGACCTACCAAAGCTATAGCCACTGTTACCTCAATTAAACTAAACCCTCCATTTTTCATAATCAGACCCTCCTTAAATAATTTGTGTGATATTAAAAATAGGAAGATATAGTGCCATAATTATAGTTCCTACTATAATTCCCAATATAAGTAACAGAATTGGTTCTAATAATGAAGTAAGCTTAAAAAGATAAAACTCCAACTCCTTTTCTAAAGTATAAGCAATGGAATCAAAGGTTTTTTCTAAAACACCACTTTTCTCTCCTATCTCTATTAAATATAGTTGTGTAAAATCAAAAAAACTTGTTACAGAAAACCCTTCAGACATTGAGTTTCCTATTTTTATTCTCAATTGTAAATTTCCTATCTCTCTTTTTTGAAAAGTATATACACTCCCTCTTTTTAAAATCTCTAGTATATTTATTATTTCAATTCCTGATTTAGCCATTATAGAAAAATTTTTACAGAACTCTATTATCAATCTTTTCTTCAAAATCTTCCCATAAAAAGGTAGAGATATTTTTAAATTTTCAATTTTTTCTCTCTCTGTTTTTTTTAGTAAAAAATATATTATCCCTACTAAAATAACAAAAATTGAAAAAATTATATAAAATTTATCACTTACAAATATCAATCCTCTTGTAAGAAGAGGAAGCTCCACTCCTGTATCTTTAAAAAAATCTATAAAACTTGGAAAAACAAAAACAAGCATGAATATGATTAGTACAATTGTAAAAAGTAATATAACAGTTGGATAAAATGTAGACTCTCTTATCCTCTTTTTAATTCTTTCATTAAAAAGAAGATTTTCATTTATTCTCTCTAAGTTATCTGTCAGCCTTCCTGACTCTTCCCCAGCTAAAAGAATATTTAAATAACTTTCACCAAATATAGCTCTATATGGTAAAAATGATATATATAAACTATTTCCTTCTAAAATTTTATTCTGAATATTTCTTAAAATCATAGAAATAGAGCTTTTATTTTGAGCTATTAAAATATTTAAAGCTTCTGATATAGTAAGTCCACTTTCTAAAAGAATTTTAAAATTTTGAGTAAATTCAATTATCTCTCTTTGAGAAACCTTGTATCTACTTCTTTTAACTTTGTATTTTATTAAAATAAATCTATTTTTTCTTAAATATTTATGGAAATCCCCTAAAGTTTCAAATTCTAAAACAAATTTTAATCTCTTCTTATCACTATTATAAACTTCAAAAAAATATGTTTTCATAGTTAACCCTGCCTAATAATCTCATCTAAAGAGGTTATCCCCAATAGAGCTTTTTCTATTCCATCTTCAATTAAGCTTTTCATTCCTCTATTTTTAGCAAGTTTTTCTAGTTCTTGAATTGAACCTCCTCGATCTATCTCCTCTCTTATCTCTTCATCTACCAAAAGAATTTCAAAAATAGCTGTTCTATCCTTATACCCTGAATAATTACATAGTTCACAGCCTTTTCCTGTATAAAACTCTCTATCTCTATATTTATCTCCCTCAATTTTTAAAAGAGAAAGTTTTCCAAGAGAGTTTAAATCCTTTTCCTTACAATGAGGACATAACTTTCTCACTAATCTCTGAGAAATCAATCCAATTACTGAAGCTGAAACCATATATTTAGCTATCCCTATATTTAATAATCTAAATATCCCACTTACAGAATCATTAGTATGCAGGGTAGATAGTACCAAATGACCAGTTAAAGCAGATTTTACAGCTATTTCTGCAGTTTCATAATCTCTTATCTCTCCAATCATTAAAATATCTGGATCCTGCCTTAAATAAGCTTTTAATATTGTTGCAAAATCTCTTCCTATATCTGAATTATACTGTACTTGATTTACTCCCTCTATCTCGTACTCTACAGGATCTTCAACAGTGGATATATTTACTTTACCATCATTTAATCTCTTTAAAATAGAGTATATCAAACTACTCTTTCCAGAACCAGTTGGTCCACAAGATAATAAAATCCCACTTTTTCTTTTAATTAAATAATTAATTTTTTCATAATCTCCTTGAGAAAATCCCAAAACTTCTAAATTAAAATCTAAAGCTTCTCTATCTAAAATTCTAATTACAGCTTTTTCTCCTGTTATTAGAGGAACTATTGAAACTCTAAAGTCAATCTTCTTTTTTTCTATCTCCATTTGAAATTTTCCATCTTGTGGTACTTTTCTCTCTGTTATATCTAAATGAGAAATTATTTTCAATCTGGATATTATTGGAAGATGTAAAGAGATATCTAAACTTATCTCCTCATAAAGTATTCCATCTATTCTATATCTCACTCGTAATTTTTCTCTTAGGGGTTCTAAGTGTATATCACTAGCTCTCTTTTCTACTCCTTGCACTATTATGGTATTTAATCCACGTACTATGGGAGAGCTTTCACCATCTGATAAATTATCCACTTTTGAAGAGCTACTTCTGTTTCTTTTAGCTAAGTTATGTAGCTCCTTAAAAATATCATCTTTTCTTTCAATACTCCTCACCATAAATCTTCCCTCACTATTGAAAATAAATTAGGATTTATCTTACTAGATATAACTACATAGGAAACATATTCAATGGAATCTACCATAATTCTAATCTTTACAATATTGTCACTAGGTATCCCACAATGGATAAAAACTGAGATAAATAAAAATATTAAAATTACACCTCTTCTCATTCTCCCTCCCATTTAGGATTACTTGTATTCCATCTCCTATGAAAACTTAAAATTCTATCATAATGAGGGGTTTTATCCCCTTTATTTCTATAGATATTCACTCTTAAATATCTCAAAACATCAAAACCATACAAAGATATTCTATACTGAGCTATATCATCATAATCAAATATATACACACTAAAAGAGGGCGTTATATTTCCATTTTTAGTTATTTCACAATTGAAGATCTCCTTTGTTTCATCATCAAAAATAGTTGTGTATTTTAAATTTTTAGGTAAGTTAATTATATCTATTGGGACAACTCCAAATTCATAAACTGTAATTTTTTTAGTTATATAATCTAACTTTATCTTCAATCTTTTTTTATCATTAAAAGCCTTTGCACCATATGTAGTAAAAGTTTCATATATCTCTACCTTAGCTTTTTTTATCTCTAATCTCTCTATAAAATCTCTATAACAAGTATAACCAAAGGTTAAAATTAATAAACTTAAACTTATCCCAGATAAAATATTTACTAAAGAAAAGCCCCTATTCTTTTTCATAGATTTATCACCTTTTCACCATGAGTATACCTCATAACTTTTCCTTTTTCTACCCCTAATTACTATATATTTTTTAACTTATTTATATTTATTTTAAAAATACTTTTGATTTTTAAGAAATCAATAGTAAAAAAGTTAATTTTAGAGTATAATTATTCTGAGAGGTAAAGATACAATGGAGGAAATTTATGGTTTTAGCAGGAAATAAAAAAGCTTTTTTTGATTACTTTATAGAGGATAAATTTGAAGCAGGAATTGAATTAGTAGGAAGTGAAGTAAAATCAGCTAAAGCTGGAAAAGTAAGTATTAAAGAGTCTTTTATTAGAATTATTAATGGAGAAGTTTTTATAATGGGAATGTCTATTGTTCCTTGGAGTTTTGGAAGTGTATATAATCCAGAAGAGAGAAGAGTTAGAAAACTTTTATTACATAAAAAAGAGATAAAAAAATTACATGAAAAAGTTACACAAAAGGGATATACTATTGTTCCTTTAGATGTACATCTGTCTAAAGGTTATGTTAAACTTTCTATTGCTTTAGCTAGAGGTAAGAAAACTTACGATAAAAGAGAAACTATTGCCAAAAGAGATGCTCAAAGGGATATTCAAAGAATGTCAAAAATTAGATAGAAATTTTTTTTAAAATATGATATACTATTATGTACAATTGAATAATGGGGATGCAAAGGTTTCGACGGGGTTATTAGGTTATAGGTAGCATGCCAGGGTGACCGCTGTGAGAGGTCAACACATCGTTTAGATGGAAACAGAAATTACGCTTTAGCTGCTTAATTAGTCAGCTCACCTCTGGAGTCTCTCTTCTGTAGGAGAATCCAACCGAGGTGTTACCAATATACAGATTACCTTTAGTGATTTCTCTAAGCTCAAAGGGACATTTTAGAGGATAGTTTTAGTCAGCCCTGTCTGTGGGAGTGACTAAGGCGAAATCAAATAGCAGACTAAGCATTGTAGAAGCCTATGGCGCTGGTAGTTTCGGACACGGGTTCGATTCCCGTCATCTCCACCAACCTTAGCAGGTGTCAAACCTGGAAAAATTCTAAGTTCTAAGGCTATCGAGTCACGATGAACGACAATTTTTTTTACAAAAGTTTGGATTAAAATTTTAAGTAAATTTTCATCTTTAGAATCTAGGTTCTTACCTAATTCAATAAGATGATTTTTTATTTTTTGTTTATCCATAAATTTAGGGGCATCTGTATATTTAAATCTTTCTTCTTTTAAGTTTAATATTTCCATATCAATCTCTCCTTTTTTATTTCTGTACTCATAATCTGAAATAGTTCCATCTAATGTTAAATCTAATAATTTTTCAGCTTTTGCTTTCAACTTTTCTAAACTCTTATCTATTTTAATTAACTCTTTGTTAGAACGTTTAAAAGTATCTTGAACATAATCATATACTTTATCTGTAATTACTTCTATTTGTGAAGTAGAGAAAATATTTTCTTTTAATGTTGTTATTACTAAATCCTCTAATACCTCACGTCTAATAGGTGTATTTTTACAATCATTAACCTTATCTTTTCTATTTCTACATTGATAACCATATGAAACAGTTTTATTTCTATTAACTGATCTATATCCCCCAGAATAACTTCCTCCACATTCTCCACACTCACATAATCCAGTTAAAAGGTAAGTAGTTAATGCAGTTGAACGACCAGAACTACTTCTAACTTTCTTTTGCAACATTATTTGGACTTTCTCAAAATCTTCCTTTAATATAATAGCTGGTATTCCATTTTCTATTTTTATCTCTTTACCTGTAAGTTTTCCTTTCTTATCTTTCTTTCCAAAAATAAAGTTTCCAATATATTTTTCATTATATAATGTATCTCTAATACTTATCTTTTTAAAAGGTTTCCCTAACTTATTTTTAAATCCTAAAGAGTTTAATTCATCTGCTATATAAGCATACCCTCTCCCTTCAAGATACATTTTAAATATTAATCTTACTGCTTTGGCTTCTTCCTCATTTATTGTATAAGTCTTATCTTCTGTTAAATCATATCCAAGTGGTGGTATTCCCCCATTATGTACACATTTTAAGGCATTTTCTTTTTGTCCTTTTCTAACTTCTCTAGCTAGATTAAGAGAATAGTACTCATTCATTCCTGTAAGTACTGATTTTAGAATAACTGCCTCTGGAGAATCATTTAATTGCTCTAAGACAGATATAAGTTTTACTCCATTTTCATTTAGCTTTTTTTCATTAATAGCATGGTCATATCTATTTCTTGCAAATCTATCAAATTTATGTACTATTACATAGTTAAATTCCTTATTCTTAGAGTCCTCTATCATTTCTAAGAACTCCTCCCTATCATCAATAGAAGTTCCAGATATAGCCTCATCTTTATATATTTTAATTAGGGTGTACCCCTCTTTTCTACAATATTCCTCTATTGCTCTTACTTGAGCATCTATGCTCTCTGTTCTTTGGTTATCTGAACTAAATCTACAATATGCTACTGCTTTCTTCATCTTTTTTACCTCCATAATTTTTACAATTTTATTATTTTAAATTTGAGAGAGGAAATCTTCCCTCTCTCACTCCAAGTATTTACACCCCGAACAAATCTTTAGCTAATCTAGATATCAAAGTGTTGCTATCTATTTCCTCTTCTTTTATATCTATGTACACTTTCTTTTTTAAAACTTTTTTAACTTTTTCATTATTATTTTTTTCATTATTTTTCATAATTTCACCTTTCCTTGTTATATATTATTTTATAATATATATGTATTTACAAATCTTCTACTAAAAAAAATGAGTTTTGTGCAAGTATATTCGTATCAGTTCCATAATTAACATTTTCAAATTCTCCAGTTAGAAAATTATAGTTTAAATAGTATCCCAAACATATGGTTGATTTAAAACTTGTATTATAACTATGAGCTAAATTTATGCCATCAAAAATATTATGTACCATTAACTTTGCTTCACTCTTATTCATTTGTAATCCTATAAAATCTAATGGGATTTTAACAACAAGATTATTAGCCTTATCTAAAATAAATATTCTATGAGGAGTTACATATGTACATGCATTATTGTTTTTATAGTACTCTGTCCCTATTATTCTCATTTGTGAGTTTAGAATCATAAGACCATCACTATGATTATTTTCATATTTTTTTATATAAAAATTAACCCCTTTTAGTAACTCAATACTCCATTCGATTAAAAATAAAATTTCTTCATTAGAGATAACATAATTATTTTCAAGTATAGAGGGATAAAGTAATTTTATCAGTGCTTCAAAGTTTTTAGAAATATTTTTCTGTGCCCTAGTTGAAGTAGCTATAGCTTCTAATGAATAGTTAATTCTTTGTAAAAGAAGGTTAATATCAACTGTTTTTTCTCGAAGTAATGGAATAATTTTTTTTAACAAGAGTCTATTGTATAGCTCATTATTATTTGAATCTACCATTTCTTGAGAAAAAGTCCTGCATCCCCATGAGGGAAGTAATGCTGATACCCTTGATAAAAAAGCTGATTTATTATTAAAAGGAATAGACATATTACCTAAAATATCAATTCCCATTGAATAGATTAAACTATAATTTATATTTTCTTTTATATTACCGAGTAAAATTATAGAATTGCTAGAACTCTGATTACTTTTAGTAGATTGAATTTTCCCCACATCTGAAGTGTTATTCATATAAGTCTGTATAGAGGTAAAAAACTCAGAATCAGTTATTTTATTTACCTCATCTACTATAAAAGCAACTTTTTCTGAAAAAAAATCTCCTAACTTTCCATCACGTCCATCTACAAAGGTAGTAGCTCTAGTTACATTCAAAGTATTTAATTTAAAATCTAACTGTTCATAAGTATAGGACTTCCCAATCTCTTTTTTAGAAAGCTCTAAATATAGGTGTTTTTTTGCAATAAGAGGTATTATTCTTGAAATCATAACCTTTTTTTCAAAAAGTAATAGTTTGGAAGGGTTTAACCCTAATAAGCTAATAAAATTATTAATTCTTTCATTTAAAGATTGGCTCTCTAGTTTTTGATAATAAACTTTGAAAGGTTCTTTTATAGTATAGACTTCTATATTTGATAAAATATATTGTTGTAATCTATCAGAAAAACTTAAAACTCCAGTACACCAAATATCGCTTGAATCTTCAAAAGTTTTTCTAAATTTTTTTTCATAAGTGGGAGTCAGCATTAACTGTATTGTGTATGTCTTATTTTCTATTCTTAATTCATAGAGGAGTTCCTTTTCTTCTCTTACTTTTTTTAAGTTTACTGTACATGGAGTTTGGATAAAAGTGTCATCATCTTTGAGTTGTTCCAAAGTATCTTTACTAATATTTTCTTTTATAGAAAGAGGAAGCTCTTGCTCTATATATTGCTCTTGCAAAGAGCATGTATTTTCTTCATTAACAATTTTTTTAATCATCTCTTTAATTTCTGGTTTGTTGAGCAGTTCTTGCATTTGCTTTGTACCTAGATTAAGTAAATTTTCCATTATTTCTCCATCTCCTTTTTAATACTTTCCATAGTGAAAGTATTTTTATTAACATTTAAGTCACTTCTTATTTGACATAATTCTACAAGTGCCTTATGGGTTATGTCCTTACCTTCGTCTTTCAAAAGAGAATAAATTTTAGATGGAGTTTCTAACTTCATACTATCTTTAGTAGCCTTTTTTAATTCAGAATAAATTAAAGATAATTTTTCTTCGCTTATTTCTCCATAAATTTTCTTTAACCTCTCCTTGACTTTTTCTTTGAAATTTTCTTCAGATTCAAGAGTTTCTATAACATCATATTTTCCTTTTTCAAAATTATCTTTAAATATTAAAAAGGTTTCTTCATTATAGATATCTAGCACTTTTTCTTTGAAAATTTCATAATCAAATATTTGCTTCTGTTCATCCCAGAAACTATTTATATCTTTTTTTTGAATTAAAAAACTCCCAATATTATAAAAATCATCTCGATTAAATAGAAGCTTTTCTAACTCTATTTTTTTATATAGCTTCCGATTTAAGGGTATCAACAGGGAAATCTCATCAAAGAACTTTACATATCTCTCCATCTTTTCTTCTAGTGATTTATTTTGTAGTTTTTTCATAATTATGCCTCCATATATAATAAATGTTTCTGTTAATTTAAATTTATGCAAAGTATTTCTAGTCCATTGTAGTATAAATGTAAGGCTGATGGTTGCAATTATCAATTTACTACCTAGAAAATCGCATATCCATTCATTTTAAATATTCTGGATATGTTTCTTCTATATACTTACATTGCGACTATAAATACTACTCTAGACTTATTTATAATTCTAAAAAATGTAATCAAAAACTCTCTATGTTCGTAGAAATGACTTATAATGAACTTTAATAGATTCAAAAGCTCGTTATGTTATCAATTGGATTTAAGAATTTCAAGAGAATCTATCACAATATTTCATCCATTTTCTAAAAATAGTATTAATTAATAAAAGGCATTAAAATATCTTAAAGCAGAAATGAAATGACTAATAATCTAACGGAAAATTTTTTCAAAAGCTTTAAACTATCTCATAGATTTAGAAAAAAAGAGTATAGTGCATTATTACAACGTTATTATATTCTGTATCATTCAAGCCTAAGTAATCTCCATAGGAATAGAATATTACAGAAAGCTAAAGGAAAAATCTACTCGTTAAACTAAAAATTAGATGATATATATTTTTAAAATAGACACCTCTATTTTTTTATGTTACAATTTTTTAGAAAAATCAATTCAGATAAATTATTTAATTGCCAATTTCCATATTTGTATCTATTTTTTGTTTCAAATTAATAGATTCTTTTAGTAAGTGTATTATATAAAATTTTCTTTGACTTGTCTTAGATAGAGTATATTTTACAGAAGAAGGAAAACAATGCTTATAGAAAAATAGCTATCTTTTGATAGCTAAAAAATTTTTTGGCAAAATTTTCGGGAAAAATTATTTATTTTATATATTTATATAAATAAAATAATATAAAAATTAGATGTTATGTTGTTAATATAAAATTATAAATTTAAAGGAGGAGAAAAGGAAATGTTTCCAAAAGAATCTATGCCAGTATTTTCTTATGAAAATATTCATGTTGAACTTGAAAAGATAAAATATGATATAAAAAAATTATTAAAAAAATATTATCTTATTGAAGTTAATGAGTATTTAGAAAAGTTATTAGAGAAAGAAAGAGAAAAAATATCAGAGGAAGAGAAGAAAGATAGAGAAAACATATCAAGGGAATTAAAGGAAGAAAAAGAAAAGTTATTAAATGAAGGATTGGACAAAGAATTAGAGAGAAGAAAAGAAAAAATATTAGAGGAAGAAAAAGAAAATTTACTATTAAAATTGCCAAATCCTTATATCAGCCAGTTTGAATTTTATCATCAAAAATATATAAATCCTAAAATGGATGACTCAGAATACTTGAATTTAGAGGAATTTATTAAAAATTTAGAAAAAGAAATTAATTCAAATTCTAAATTATTTTCTGAGTATTTAGAGTTTGCAAAAGAATTAACGAAAGGTTATACAAAAGTAGAAATTGATAAATCTAGTTGTAAGACTAAAATAGAAAAAAGCTCAATAAGTAAAGAAGTGATTGATAAAATACAGAGTAAATTAGATGAAAAAACAGAAATAAATGACATTAAATTTCGTTTTATTAACAGGATCTCTAATACTCGAGATACATATGTACTACAAATAGAAGATGAAAGAAGTAGTTATAAAAGAGCTTTAGTACATGTTGAAGATAAAAGAAAAGTTACTATATTTTTATCAGAAAAACCTATTGCCCAAATTTATTTTGACCTTTATTTTTTAGAAAGTGAGAATGGGTATTATGATGTAATTTCAACTAAAATTAGACTAAAGAATTTAGGAAAAACTAAATTTTTAGCAGAAGAAAATAAATTGTTACAGATAATTGGAAAAAAAGGGGATGAAAGATATATTCTTTTTATCAATAATTCTCATATAGTTATTGAAGAAACAGTTACAAATGAAATTAAAAAGT
>DXSD01000003.1 GCA_019410665.1 Fusobacterium sp. | reverse complement strand
TAAGTTAAATTTTTATTTATTTAAATAATAAGTTTATTCCTAGATATATTTTCTTAAAAACAATTAAAAATATTAAATAAATGAAATCTATGTCCAAATATAAAAGGGAAATGAAATATTTTTCCTAGTATATAAATAACAATCAAAACCATTAGTATAGTAAAAATTGTATTTCCAATAGATTGAGAGTTTTCACAATTACATTTTTTTCTAGAAAAAATATAAAGTAATATTAAGATAATAATTAATAAGAGCATTTTTATTTTACCTCCGAGTAATAATTAATAAGTTTATTAATATCCTCTTTTAAATCCATAGCTGCTTGTGTATAACGTTCTGGATATTTTAAAATATTTATATTGAGTTTCTCTACGATTTCATTTTTTTCTTTTACTAAAATCTCCTTTTTACTTTTTAATTCCATTATCTCTTTTTCATCTTGAGCTACTTTCAACTTTTCATCTAAGGTTTCAATAGAATGATGTAGATCCTTCATTAAATTATTGAAAACTATCTGTTGTTCCTCTTTTAAAAATGGTTTAAGTTGTCTATACTCCTCTGTATCAATATAATTACCCAAAGCAAAGATAGAATTAACAAATAAAATTGTAGTAAGTATTAATTTTTTCATTACTGTTTTTCCTCCATTAAATTGAAAATATCTTCTGTCCGAAAAGAATATTATCATTGAAATATGTCCTAAGTATGACAAAATATTTGTTATAATTTTTATATTGTAAAAAATATAAATTTGTGATAATATTATACTAAATATATCTACTTTCAATAGAAGGAGGGGAATAATAATGATTGGACAGGAGATTTTATATAGTTATGCTTATATAGCAGGGATTTTGTCTTTCTTTTCTCCATGTATCTTTCCAATACTACCAGTTTATTTTAGTTTACTGAGTACAGGAGAAAGAGCTTCGATATTAAAAACTATTTTTTTCATTTTAGGATTATCTACAGCTTTTGTGTTATTAGGGTTTGGTGCTGGATTGATAGGAAATATTTTATCTAGTGATTATTTTAGAATTTTTAGTGGAGTGATAATTATAGTATTTGGATTAGTTCAAAGTGAGCTAATAAAAATTCCTATTTTATCTAGAAGAAAAGTATTAGAAATAGATAGTGATAGAGGAGGAATAATAGGAAGTTATCTATTAGGTTTTGGATTTAGTTTAGGATGAACTCCATGTATAGGACCAATTTTAGCTTCTATTCTATTTATTTCAGGAAGTGGAAACAATCTATCAAATGCTGTATTATTAATGTTAGTATATGTAGCAGGATTAGGAACACCATTTTTAATAATCTCTTTTTCTTCTAAATATTTTCTAAAAAAGCTTTCATTTATAAAAAAGTATTTGGAAAAGTTAAAGAGAATGGGAGGATTTATTATAATTATTATGGGAATACTGCTTATTTTTAATCAATTAAATATATTTGTATAGAAGGAGGTTAAGATGAGATATATTTATAAAGTTTTTTTAGTAGTGATGTTTATTTTAGGAGGAAGTATGAGTTTTGGAAAAACTATAGATTTTAGTGAAATAAAATTAAAAGATATAGAGGGAAAGGAGTATAAGTTTTCCCAAGAAAAAAAGACATATTTAAAAGCATGGGCTTCATGGTGTCCCATTTGTTTATCATCTTTAGAGGAGTTAGATAATTTCTCTAAAGAAGAAGAGAGAATAGAGATAGTGACAGTTGTTTTTCCTGGAAGAAGTGGAGAGATGAAAACAGATGAATTTAAAAAGTGGTATAACTCTCTAGGGTATAAAAATATAAAAGTACTTTTAGATGAAAAGGGAGAGATACAGAAATTATTAAGAATAAGAGCATATCCAACTTCTGTTTTTTTAAATGAGAAAGCTGAAGTTGATGGGGTACTCCCTGGGCAATTGCCAAAGAGTAGCATATTACAACTGTTTGGACTTGAAGAGAAAAAAGTAGAGAGTAAAAACTTAGAAAGTATAATTGAAGAAAAAAATATTGCCAAAGAGAGTGATATAAGGGAGATATATTTAGCTGGAGGATGTTTCTGGGGAGTAGAGGCATATATGGAAAAAATTTATGGTGTAGTTGATGCTGTTTCAGGTTATGCTAATGGAAAGACAGAAAATCCAAGATATGAAGATGTTATTTATAGAGGGACAGGGCATGCAGAAACTGTTAAGGTAACATATGATAGAAATGAAATATCTTTAGAAACTCTGTTAGAGTATTATTTTAGAATAGTAGATCCTACAAGTTTAAATAAGCAAGGAAATGATAGAGGAACACAATATAGAACAGGAATATACTATACAGATCTTAAAGATGAAAAAATTGTAACTGAAGCATTGGAAAATCTACAAAAGAAATTTGAAAAGAAAGTTGTAATTGAAAATAAAAAGTTAGAAAATTTCTATTTAGCTGAAGATTACCATCAAGATTATTTAAAGAAGAATCCAAATGGATATTGCCATATTGATTTAAATAAGGCTAAGGATGTAATAATTGATCCTAGAAAATACACAAAGCTTTCTCAAGAGGAGCTTAGAAAAAAATTAACTGAAAAACAGTATAGAATAACTCAGATGAATGATACAGAGAGAGCTTTTGATAATGAGTATTGGAACTTTTTTGAACCTGGAATATATGTAGATATAACTACTGGTGAGCCACTATTCTTATCAAATGATAAATATAATTCTATGTGTGGATGGCCTAGTTTTACTAAACCTATAGCTCCTGAGGTAATAACATATCATACAGATAAAAGTTTTAATATGGTAAGGACAGAGGTTAGAAGTAGAGTTGGAGATGCTCATTTAGGACATGTATTTGAAGATGGACCTAAGGATAGAGGTGGGTTAAGATATTGTATTAATAGTGGAGCTTTAAATTTTATACCATTAGCAGAGATGGAAAAAGAGGGGTATGGATATTTAATCTCGTTAGTAAAAGAAAAGTAATGAGCTTTGTAAACTTTAAACTACAATAGCTCATTACTGAAGTACTTAATTTATTTTTTTCTATCACGAGTGGAACCATATCCAAGTTCCTCTCTATATTTAGCTACAGTACGTCTAGCTACTTCAAAACCTTTATCTTTAAGAAGAAGAGAGAGCTTTTCATCAGAGTATGGAGCTCTCTTATTTTCTTGTAAAATAAACTCTTCAATAAGATTCTTTATTTTTATAGTAGAACTATCTAAAATAAAGAGAGATTTCATAGATATAATCCCTTGAGGAGTATCTAGATATTTCTCTTTGATAGCTCTAGAAATAGTAGATTCATGTAAGTTTAATTCAAGAGCTAAATCTTTTAAGATAAGGGTATTTAAAAAGTTATACCCTTTAAAGAAAAACTCTTTTTGTCTAACTATTAAAAATTCAAGAATTTTACTTAGGGTTTGATAACGTTTTTCAAGACATTTTATGATGTTCATAGCAGTGTGAATAGAGTTTTTATTTGCATTTTCTGAGTTAATATAATTAGAGTTAATAGTAATTTTAGGAATAACATCTTCATTTATCTTAAAGATAAGTTTATCATTAAGAATCTCAATTCTAGCCTCAGGAATAATATAATCAGAAGATTTATTAACTGTATATCCTCTTGAAGGAATTGGAGAGAGAGTTCTAATTAAACTTAAATACTCAATAATTTGTGATTCACTTATTCCAAGTTCTTGAGAAACTAAGGTGAAATTTTGATTTGCTACTTCTTCTAAATAGTTATCAATGAGAGAAAAAAGCTTATCATCAATAATATTTTTAGCTTTTAATTGGATTTTAAGACAATCTTTCAAATTCTCAGCTCCAACTCCTATGGGATCCAATGTATGTATTACTTCAAAAGCTTCATTTAAATCTTTAAGTGATATTTTAAGAAGTTTTTTTATTTCAAGTTTACTTATAGCAAGATAACCTTTTGAGTTGAGATTATGAATGATAAAGATACAGATCTCTTTTAACTTTTTAGAGAGTTTTAAATATCCAATCTGCTTTTCTAAAATATCAAAAAGATTTTCCTCTTCACTAATAAAATCCAATGGAGAAACTGTATCATCTTCAGAATTTTTTGGTGAGAAAGAATGGGTATAATTAATTTCAATAGCTGGATTAACAACTGCTTCTTTCTCCAAGTAATCTTTTAAGTCTGAAGAGGGCATTTGTAATATATTCATAGATATCTTCATCTCTTGAGTAAGTATAAGCTTAGTTTCTTGTTTTAGTTTTAAAGAAAAATCCAAGATAATCTCCTCCTAGTTTAAAAAAGGGAGTGTCACAAATTTTTAGTTGTAACAACCTCCTCTTAGTAATTTATAAATTATTTTTTTAAAGTTTCTTCTACTTCATTTTCTTCAATAACATCTACTAACTCTTTGTCATCATCATCATTAGAACCATCAAAGATCTTAGTCACAAATCCCATAAGATTTATTATAACATAGAAGAAAGAGATAATAAATAAGCTATACTTTAAAGTAGCAATAACTACTATTATAAATATTCCAGCAAATTTTTTAGGGATAAAAGAAAAAGCTTTATCAGGTGTTTTAAATTTAATTGTACTAACCATAAGTATAGCAGCTACAACTGTAATAGCCATAAAAATATCTATATTAAAAAAATTGATGTTATATTGAGTTTTTAAAGTATCTGATATTAAGTAGTAAGAACATACCATAGCAGCAGCATTAGGTATAGGCATACCACTAAAATCACCTTTTTCATTTGAGGCCACAGTGATAATATTAAATTTAACTAAACGCATAACTCCACAAAGAGCATAGATGAATGAAACAGGAATAACAAAACTATTTACAGAGGTATCCTTCATAAGTATAGAGTAAACTAAGATACCAGGAGCCAATCCAAAAGATATAGCGTCACAAAATGAGTCAAACTCCTTTCCAAATTCACTAAAAGCATCTAATTTTCTAGCAGTTTTTCCATCTAAACCATCACAAACCATAGCTAATATAATGAACCAAACAGCTTGGATGAAATCTCCTTTTATAGAAGAAGTGATACTTAAATATCCCAAAAACATATTAGCTGCAGTAATTGCGTTGGGAGCAATATATTTTCTTTTAACCATATAAAATTCATCTCCTTAAATTCTTTATCACTAAATTTTAGCATAAAAATATGTTTTTTTCAATAATAAAGGGAGGAGATAGGAATAAACAATAAAAAAATAATTTGAAAAAATGAGAGAAATTGTATAAAATCAAGGTATATAGTATAAGGAAAGGAGATAAAAATTTGGATAGAAAAAAATTTCAAAATATGTTTACTGAGATAGATGATTTTTTATTAGGAGCTATATGTGATGATATAGAGTTGTGTGAAGAGATAGATTATCCTGTATATAGTAAATATTTTTACCCACCTCAACTGTGTAAAAAAATATCTGAATTAAATATTGGAGGAATAGTTTTCTCTCTTTGCGGTTTAAATGAAGAGTGTGAAAAAAATATGATAGGAGTTCTTCCCAAAGATTTTCCCAAAGAGGAGTTGTATTTTCCAGTTAAATACTTTAAAATAACTAATAAGTCTAAATTTAAAGATTTAGAGCATAAACACTATTTAGGAACTATAATGTCTTTAGGAATAAAAAGAGAGCTTATGGGAGACTTAATAGTTGAGGAAAACTCTTGTTATGGAGTAATAAGTGATGAGATTTTTGATTTTCTAGTGGAGAATTTAAAAGAGGTTGGAAGAAACCCAGTGCTAGTTGAAGAGATAAATAAAGAGGAGATTCCACAATTAAAATTTGAAGAGATTGTGGATAGTGTAAGCTCTATAAGACTTGATAATATTGTTTCAGCTATGATAAATAACTCACGAAGTAGAGCCTTGGAACTGATTGAAAGTGGAGAGGTAAGTGTTAATTATCTAATAGAGAAAGAAAAGAATAGAGGATTAAAAGAGGGAGATATAATAACCATAAGAAAAAAGGGAAAATTTATTTTTGATAAGGTATTAGGTGAAAATAAAAAGGGAAAGATAAGAGTATTGATAAAAAAATTTATCTAAGAAAGAGGTGATACTTATGAAAAAGGGATTAACAGTTTTAGGAGTAATAGTAGTATTGTTAGGTGGTATATATTTATCTAAAAATCTTATAATTAAAAAGGTTCTTGAAAATAAACTAACAGAGATTAATAAAGGAAAGGTAGATATAGAGAAAGTTGATTTTTCTCCTTTTAGTAAAAAAGTGATAATAGAGGGAATTGATATTACAAGTAGAAAAGATGGGATGAAAAACTTTATTTCAATAGATAAATTTGAAGCTGATTATGATATCTATTTTAAAGAGAAGAAAGTATTAGTAAGTAAAGCAGAGTTTGATAAGGTGGAGTTTATGACTCCTAGAGATAGTAATGGAAGTATTGGTTATGTAGTAGAAGAGCCAAATGAGGTAGAATTAAATGTAGATGTAAAGGGAGAGGAGAAAAAGGATAGCTCAGTACAGGACTTAGAAGAGTTAATAAGAGCTAGAGCCATGGTAAATAAGATAACTTTACAAAATATGTTACAATCTCAATATGAAAAGGGTGAGAGTCTATTAAAAGAGAGAAGAGATCATTGGAAGAAAAAGCTTAATGAATTGGAAAAAACTCCTGAGTATATGATCTTAAAAGAGAATTATAACAAATTAGCAGAGGAAAAAAATCCACTAAAAATTATTAGAATGGAGAAAGAGATAAAAAATATGTTTAATTCTTTTAAAATTCTAAGTAAAGAGCTTTTAAAAGATAGAGAAGAGATGAAGGCAGATTTTAAAAATATTATAAGTGCCAATGACTTAGATGCAGAATTAGAAAAAAATGTAAGAGAGATTGTTGGTAGGGGAGAGTTTGTAATAAATGATTTAGATTCTATAATTAATTATTACTTAAATGAAATTTATGGAGAAGAGATTGAAAAGTTAGTAATAAAATATAGAAATATTATGAGAGAGTTGGAGTTAAGAAAGGAAGAGGACAGTAAAGCACAGGATAAATGGGAGATTTTTGCTGAAGATATACTTATAAACTCTCAAATATATGGGGTAGAATTAAAAGGTGAGATCAAAAATATCTCAAGTAGATTATCAAGAAATAAGAGAAATATAGATATTTATCTTAAAGCTGATTCTGATATCAGTCATGGAGAGGCTTATGGTTATATAGATTTAGATAAAATTCAAGGGAAAATAGATGTAAATATTTCTAATTTTAACTTTGAGGATTTAAAAGATATGGAGGTTTTAAATAGATATGTAACAGGAGGAGAGGCTTCTTTAGTAAAAGAGATTATCTTAAGTAGAGATAATATAGATATAAGAGGAGATGTGGAGATTCAAGATATGAATTTAAATGGAGAAGAGGTTACAAATAAATTAAAGATAGAGTCACCACTTTTAAAAACAATGATATCTCCACTATTACAAGACTTAAGAAGTGGAAATGTACATTATGAATATAACTCTTTAAAGGAAAAGATTTTTATAAAGAGCGATCTATCTGAAGAGATTATGAATCTTTTAAATGATCAAGATGGAACATTGAAGAAAAAAATAGTAGAGGACATGATAAAAGAGGGAAAAGAGCAGTTAAAGAATTATAAAGAGACTTTAGATGAAGCAAGTAAGCAGGATTTAAGTGAATTGGAAAAGGAACTGAATGAGAAGAGTAAATATTTAGATAGAGTTCAAGAGATTTTAGATAGATTTAATTTAGGTGGGTTATTAGAAAAGATTTAAGAAAAAATTATTGACGTAATATGAAATTATTGATATAATTAGTTGTCATGGAAATTGAAGAGGAATCCTATGGCGTAATAGTATCGAACCGTGTCAGGTCTGGAAGGAAGCAGCACTAAGGTATTTATTACGGGTATATGATATTACCTCTTTGGTTTTCATGGCTTTTTTTATAAACAAGGGGGAGTTTTCAATGTATAATATCTATAGTTTAGAGGAGTTACAAAGGCATTTTGGTGATTTAAAAAATATAGATAAAGAGTTTATTGAGGATGAGCAAGGGAAATATTTTACTATAAAATATCAAGAGGAGTTAGTAGGGTATATATTAGTTGATGAGGAAAACAATAACTATATAATCAGAAGAATTTTTGTAAGAGCTGGGATGAGATATAAATCTTATGGAGTAAAGCTGATAAAGTTTTTGGTTAACCATGGAGTTGAGCAGAAAAAAGATAAAATATTATGTAAGAATTTAACTAAGCAAGATTTTTTTAAAAAGAATGGATTTAAAGAGAATAATGGAGTTTTAGAAATTGACAACATTCAAAGAGAGACCTTGAGAATGAAAGAGGGGAAAAAAGTAGTTATCTCTTCGATAGTTCAAAATATCTTCCTTGCAGTTATAAAAATTTTTGGAGGAATTTATGGAAATTCAAGAGCCTTAGTTTCTGATGGTATAAACTCCTTAGCTGATGTGGGAAGTTCCTTTGCTATTCTTTTAGGAATCTATTTTAGTAATAAACCTGCTGATGAAGAGCACCCCTATGGACATGAAAAAATTGAGAGTATAATAGGAAACATACTGGGAGTATTTTTACTACTTACAGCTTTTGAATTGGGAAAGGGAAGTTTAGAGTTACTAATAAAAGGAGAGAATAGTGGAGTTCCTGCTTATACAACTATTATTTGGGCTTTTATATCTATGGTTGTGAAATTTTTTATGTATAGATATAAACTTAGAGTTGGAATGGAAACAGATAACAGTGCATTGATAGCAGATGCCAAAGATAGTAAAAGTGATGTTTACTCATCTGGAGGGGTAATAGTAGGAATACTCCTTTCAATATTAGTATCTCCAGTATTTGATATTGTAGTAAGTTTAATAGTGGCTATACTTATTTTTAAAGAGGGTGTGTCAATAATTTTTGAAACATCAAATCTAATTTTAGATAAACAAGATGGAGAGTTTATAGGAGAGATAGAAAAGTATCTAGCTGAAAATGAAAATTTAAAAAATGTTCATGATATCTATATGAGAAAATCAGGAGATAAGATATTTCTTTCTATGCATATTAGAGTACCTAAAGAGATGAGTGTATATGAAGCACACAATCTTGTAGATAGTGTAAGAGATGGAATTGTATTGGAGTTTGAAAATGTGAAAGATGTTATGATACATATTGATTATCTCCATTAGTAGACATTGTTACAGTAATTATGATATAATTATTAGAAGGAGTTGAAAAATTTAATGAGTATATTAGATAAATTAAATGATAAGCAAAGAGAAGCAGCTTCTAAGATAGATGGGGCACTTCTTATTTTAGCTGGGGCAGGATCAGGAAAAACAAGAACTATTACATATAGAATAGCTCATATGATAGATGAACTAGGAATCTCCCCTTATAAAATTTTAGCTGTAACATTTACTAATAAAGCAGCTAAAGAGATGAAAGAGAGAGTAGAATCACTAATAGGTGAGGAAGCTAATAGAGTTATGATATCTACATTTCACTCTTTTGGATTAAGACTTTTAAGAGTATATGGAGATAGATTAGGGTATAACTCTAACTTTACTATATATGATACTGATGATCAAAAAAGAGTAGCTAAAAATATTATGAAAGAGTTAGTAGTAAAGGATAAAAATCTTAAAGAGGGAGTAGTAGCCTCGATAATTTCTAAGTTAAAAGAGGAAGGAATCTCTCCAGAGGAGTATGAAAACTCTGAAAAGTACAATGATAATGGAAAGATAATAGCTGAGGTATATAGAAGATATAACTCTGTTTTAAAAAATAATAATGCTATGGATTTTTCCGATATATTAGTAAATACAGAGAGACTATTAGAGATATCAGATGTATTGAATAAAGTTCAAGATAAGTTTAGATACATAATGGTAGATGAGTATCAAGATACAAATAATATCCAATATAAAATAGTGAATAAGATAGCTAAAAAATATGGGAATATCTGTGTTGTTGGAGATGAAAACCAAAGTATCTATGGATTTAGAGGAGCAAATATCCAAAATATTTTAGATTTTGAAAAGGATTATCCAGATGCTACTGTGGTAAAATTAGAGGAAAACTATCGTTCGACCTCTGTAATACTAGATGCAGCAAACTCTGTTATAAAAAATAACTCAAGTGCTAGAGATAAAAAACTTTGGACAAAAAAAACAGTAGGTGAAAAAATCACTGTAGAGTCTTGTTATGATGGTAGAGAGGAAGCTGGATTTGTAGTTGGAGAGATAATAAAGGGAAAAGCTAAGGGAGCAAAGTATAGAGATTTTACAATTTTATATAGAACCAATGCTCAATCAAGAATGTTTGAAGAAAAACTTCTTCGTGAGAATATTCCATATAGGATTTTTGGTGGAATGCAATTCTATCAAAGAGCAGAGATTAAGGATATAGTAGCCTATTTAGCAGTAATAAATAACACTACTGACAATTTAAACTTAGCAAGAATACTGAATGTTCCTAAGAGAAAAATTGGAGATAAAACAGTAGAAAAGATAGAGGAGTTTGCTAAGGAGCAAAATATATCTCTATTTGATTCTTTAGGAAGAGCAAATGAAATAGCAGGATTAAGCTCTAATCTAAAAATAACTATTCTAGATTTTCATAGAATGATAAGAGAGTTTATACAACTAAGTGAAGAGGAGAGTGTATCAGAACTATTTGATACTATAGTTAAAGAGATAAACTATAATGATTACTTAGTTGCTAACTATGAAGATTATGAAACTAGAAAAGAGAATATAGAGGAGTTAAAAACTTCAATTGTAGAGTTAGAAAAGGTTGTAGAGAATCTAAGCTTAAGAGAGTACCTTGAAAATATATCCTTAGTAAGTGCTACTGATAACTTAGAAGATGAAAAGGATTATGTAAAACTTATGACTATACATAACTCTAAAGGACTTGAATTTCCAACTGTATTTATAGTAGGGGCTGAAGAGGGAATTTTCCCAGGAAGTAGAGCAGACTTTGACACTAATGAGTTAGAGGAAGAGAGAAGACTTTGCTATGTTGCCATAACTAGAGCAGAGGAAAAGCTTTATATAACTTATGCTAAATCTAGAATGATGTATGGAAATGAAGATTGGGGAAGAGAACCTTCAAGATTTATTGATGAGATACCTAAAGATTTAATAGAGAGAGCTAAAACTTTTGAATATAAACCAAAAGAGGAGAAAGGAAGCTTTATAACTGAGAGAGCTTTTAAAAAGATGATTACTATAGAAGATCTGAATAAAACTGCTAAGAGTTTTCCTTATTCAATAGGAGAAAAGGTGATGCATAAAAAATTTGGTCTTGGAGTAGTAAAAGCTGTAAATGATAAAAAAGTTGAGATAAACTTTGTAGATGGAAAAAGAGAGATAGCTATGGCAGTAGCAGAGAAATTCTTAACAAAGTGTTAAAACACTTCGTTAGAAAGAAAACCAATTATAATTTCAATACAAAAGGGAGGTAGAGATGAAAAGAAGAACAATAGCTAAAGAGATAGAGTATATCGGTATTGGACTCCACAAAGGTGAAAATATAAAGATGAGATTACTTCCAAGTGAGAATGGAATAATCTTTAAAAGAGTGGATTTAGAAGATGGAAAAAATGAGATAACTTTAGATATAGCTAACACTTTTGATTTAACTCGTGGAACAAATTTACAAAATGAGTATGGGGCAAAGGTTCATACAATAGAGCACTTTTTATCAGCACTATATGCTTTAGATATTACAGATTTAGTGGTAGAATTAGATGGAAATGAGCTTCCTATTTGTGATGGAAGTGCAAGAGTATTTATAGATATTATTGAAGAGGTAGGATTAAAAGAGTTAGAATTAGAGGTTGAGCCTTTAGTAGTAAAAGAGCCTATATACTTAACAGTAGGAGATAAAAATATAGTAGCTCTTCCATATGATGGGTACAAATTAACTTATGCTATAAGATTTGAGCACACATTTTTAAAATCACAATTAGCAGAGTTTGAAGTAAATTTAGAGAATTATAAAAAAGAGATAGCTCCAGCTAGAACTTTTGGTTTTGATTATGAGATAGAGTATCTAAAGAAAAATAATCTAGCTTTAGGTGGAACTTTAGATAATGCCATAGTTGTAAAAAAAGATGGAGTTTTAAATCCAGATGGACTTAGATTTGAAGATGAGTTTGTAAGACATAAGATGTTAGATATTATAGGAGATCTTAAAATATTGAATAGACCTATAAAAGCTCATATTATAGCTATAAAAGCAGGACATGCTTTAGATATAGAATTTGCAAAATTATTAAAAAACATGTAAAATATATAATATCAGATTAAGATTACTTGAGGAGGAAAAAAATGTTAGATACTTTAGAAATAATGAAAAGAATACCACACAGATATCCGTTCTTATTAGTGGATAGAATTATTGAGGTAAACAAAGAGGAGCAAAAAATAAGAGGAATTAAAAATGTAACTATAAATGAGGAGTTCTTTAACGGACATTTCCCAGGACACCCTATCATGCCAGGAGTATTAATCGTTGAAGGAATGGCACAATGTTTAGGTGTACTTGTAATGGAAGGATTAGAAGGAAAAGTTCCTTACTTTGTTGGAGTAGAGAGTGCAAAATTCAAAAGTCCAATAAGACCTGGAGATCAAATTGTATATGAAGTTGAAGTTGAGAAAATAAAAAGAAACTTTGTAAAAGCTCATGGAAAAGCTTTAGTAGATGGAAATGTTGCTTGTGAGGCAAGTTTTACTTTCTGTATAGCAGACAAATAATAGACGGGAGGCAATTATGATAGAGATTCATAATACTGCTATAATTGAAGAGGGTGCTATTATAGAAGAGGGAGTAAAAATAGGTCCATACTGTATAATTGGAAAAGATGTAAAAATAGGTAAAAATACTGTTTTACAATCCCATGTAGTTGTAGAGGGAATTACAGAGATAGGAGAGAATAATACTATTTACTCTTTCGTTTCTATAGGAAAGGCATCTCAAGATTTAAAATATAAAAATGAACCAACTAAAACTATAATTGGGAATAATAACTCAATTAGAGAGTTTGTAACTATTCATAGAGGAACAGATGACAGATGGGAAACTAGAATAGGAAGTAATAACTTACTTATGGCTTATGTACATGTGGCTCATGATGTTATAGTTGGAGATGGATGTATTCTTGCTAACAATGTAACATTAGCTGGGCATGTAGTAGTTGATAGTTTTGCAATAATAGGGGGGCTTACTCCTGTTCATCAGTTCTGTAGAATAGGATCATTTTCTATGACTGGTGGAGCTAGTGCTATCAATCAAGATATCTGTCCATTTGTGTTAGCAGAGGGGAATAAGGCTATTCCTAGAGGGCTAAATAGTGTAGGACTTAGAAGAAGAGGGTTTACAGATGAAGAGATAGGAAGAATTAAAAAAGCTTATAAGATCGTGTTTAGAAGTGGACTTCCTTTAAAAGATGCCCTTGCTCAAATAGAGGCAGAGATAGAACAAGATAAAAATATAACTTATTTTGTAGATTTTATAAAAAATAGTAATAGAGGTATAGCTAAATAATGAAAAAAATAGGAATAATAGTTGGTAATGGAAAATTACCCCTCTATTTTCTTGAAGAGGCTGAAAAACAGAATATAGATGTTTTTCCACTAGGGCTATTTGATACCATAGATGAAAGAATAAAAGCACATAAAAATTTTGTGTCTTTTAATATAGGAGAGGTAGGAAATATTGTAAAATATTTCCTACTTAATGGTATTAATGAGATAGTTATGCTTGGAAAAGTAGAAAAAGATATAATATTTAAAGAGATGAAATTAGATAGATTTGGAGAGGAACTTCTTAAGAGATTACCAGATAGAAAAGATGAAACTCTCCTTTTTGCAGTTATAGGATTTTTTAGATTAAATGGGATAAAGGTTCTTCCTCAAAACCATCTTTTAAAAAATTTTATGTTTAAAGATGAGTGCTATACTAAGATTAAACCTAGTATAGAGGATGAAAAAACTATAAAGATAGGAATAGAGGCAGCTAAGGCTTTAAGTGAAGTAGATGCTGGACAAACAGTTGTTTGTAAGGATTCATCTGTTGTGGCTCTTGAAGGGATAGAGGGAACAGATAAAACAATAAAAAGAGCTGGAGAGTTAGCTGGGGAAGGGTGTATTATTGTAAAAATGTCTAGACCCCAACAGGATATGAGGGTAGATATTCCAGCTGTTGGAATAGATACAATAAAAAGAGCTATAGAGATAGGAGCTAAGGGAATTGTAGGAGAAGCTGGAAGAATGCTTTTTTTAAATAGGGATGAAGCTATAAAGTTAGCTGAGGAAAACTCTCTATTTATACTTGGAATAAAAGTTTGATAGGAGATAGTTATGAAATTTTTTGTATCAACTGGAGAGGTTTCTGGAGATCTACATCTTTCATATTTAGTAGAAGCTATTAAAAAAAAGTATAAAGATGTGGAATTTTATGGAGTTGCAGGTAGACATAGTAGAGCTGTTGGAGTAGAGGTTATCCAAGATATTGATGAACTTGCAATTATGGGATTTACTGAGGTTTTGAAAAAATATAGCTTTTTGAAAAGAAAGGCTAATGAGTATATAGAATTTATAAAAAAAGAGGGAATAAAAAAAGTTATTCTTGTAGATTATGGAGGGTTTAACCTAAAATTTTTAGAACTTTTAAAAAAAGAGATAGAGGGAGTGGAGGTTTTTTACTATATTCCACCAAAACTTTGGATTTGGGGAGAAAAGAGAATAAAAAAATTAGTAAAAGCTGATCATATTATGGTGATCTTTCCTTGGGAAGTAGAGTTCTATAAGAAGCACAATGTAGATGCTGTATATTTTGGAAATCCCTTTGTAGATAAATATGTTGTAGAAAAAAGAGAGGAAGAGTATATTCTACTTTTACCAGGAAGTAGAAAGCAAGAGATAAGATCTTTAATTTCTACTATGTTAGATTTAGTAAAAAGAGTGCCAAATAAGAGATTTATGTTAAAATTGTCTAGTAAAGATCATCTTAAATGGATTGATGAAGATTTAGAGAGATATCCAAATTTAGTATTGGAGTTTGAGAAAAAGCTTCCTGAGTGTGTAAGGGTATCTAGTGTAGCAATTGCAGCTTCTGGAACTGTGACTTTAGAATTAGCTTTAATGGGACTTCCTACAATAGTAATTTATAAAACAGGATTTATCAATGCCTTTATAGCTAGACATATTTTAAAGATAGGTTTTGTTTCTCTTCCAAATCTTACATTGGACAGAGAGGTATTCCCAGAGCTTCTACAAGAGAGATGTAATGTAGAAGAGATAGAAAAAGAGTTGGAAAAAATAGAAAAAAATAGAGAAGAGATGGATAAAAATATTCAAATGGTAAGGGAAAGACTTTCAGGAAAAAATGTAGTAGAGAGTTATGGAGACTTTCTAGTGAAAGGAGAGAGATGGAACTAAAAATACTTCAAAATAAATCGTTAAATAGTTTTTTAAAATATAGTTTAAGATATAAATGGGTGATGTTTGCTGTAATCTTAATGTCTGTACTTACTTCATCTATGGGAGCTGTCCCTGCTTGGTTAAGTAAATATCTAATAGATGACGTTCTTGTAAAAAAAGATCCTAAGATGATGGTCATAGTAATATCTGCCATATTTATCTCTACTGTGATAAAAGTTGTGTCAGGTTACTATGCAAATATCTCTTCAAACTATGTAACTGAAACAATAAAGAGAGATATTAAGATAGATGTATTTAATCATCTGCAAAAACTACCTATTTCATATTATAGAAAAAATAAGTTAGGGGATATAATGGCTAGACTTTCTGGGGATTCTGCCACTCTTGGAAGAATAGGTTTTATCCTTTTTGATATGTTAAAGGAGTTTTTAACAGTAGTAGCTCTTATCTTTAGAATGTTTCAAGTGGATTGGATATTAGCTATTGTATCTTTAACAGTTATGCCTTTAATAATCAGTACAGTAAGAAAATATACTAAAAAGATTAGAAAATCAGGAAGAATTAGACAGGACACTTCTGGAGCTGTAACTGCTTTTATTCAAGAGAGTTTAGCTGGAATATTTGTAATTAAAGCTTTTAATAATAGTGATATGATAATAGACAGATATAAAGAGATAAGTATGGACGAATTCCAAAAATCATATAAAAGTACTAAGATAAAAGCTAAGGTTTCTCCAATAAATGAGGTTATAACTACTCTAATGGTAGTTTTAGTTGCTGCTTATGGAGGATATCAAATTGTAATTACAAAAACTATGTCTCCAGGAGATTTGATATCTTTTGTTACTGCTCTAGGACTTATGAGTCAACCTCTTAAAAGACTTATCTCTAAAAATAATGACTTACAAGAGGCTATTCCTTCTGCTGACAGGGTAATCGAGATTTTAGATGTTCCTATTGAGAAGGAGTTTGAAGGAGAAGAGGAGATCTTAGATGGAAATATAAGAGATATAAAATTTGAAAATGTTTCCTTTGCTTATGAGGATGCTAAGAGTAATGCCTTAAAAAATATCAATTTAGAGATAAAAGCTGGAGAGGTAGTGGCCTTTGTTGGAAAGAGTGGAAGTGGAAAAACTACAATAGTTAACCTAATTCCAAGATTCTTTGAAGCAACTGAAGGTAGACTTTTAATAAATGGAAAAAATATAAAGAATCTAGCACTATCTAAATATAGAGATCTCATAGGAATAGTTCCTCAAGAGAGCTTTTTATTCTCTGGAACAATAGCAGAAAATATCTCTTTTGGAAAAGAGAATGTTTCTATGGATGAGATTATAAAAGCTTCAAAGATGGCAAATGCTTATGAGTTTATAAAAGATTTAGAGAAGGGATTTGAAACAGAGGTAGGAGAGAGAGGAGTTATGCTATCAGGGGGACAAAAGCAGAGAATAGCCATAGCTAGAGCCTTGATTCAAAATCCAGAACTATTAATACTAGATGAAGCTACATCTGCTTTGGATACTGAGTCAGAAAGACTTGTACAAGATGCCTTAGATAGACTTATGGTAAATAGAACTACCTTTGTAATTGCCCATAGACTTTCAACAATTATCAATGCTGATAAGATTGTTGTAATGGAAAATGGAAGGATAAAAGAGATTGGAAAACATCAAGAGCTATTAGATAAAAATGGACTTTATAAACATTTTTATGATATACAATTTGGAAAAGAAGTAAAAAAGAGAGATGAAATGAGGGTATAGGAGATATTATGGTAAAAGAGATGATAATCGAAGAGGATATGAGAACATTAAAATTAAGAGAAGATGGAAGAAATGTAGACGAGCTTAGACCTTTAAAGGCCACTAAGGATTTTAATCTATATGCAGAAGGTTCTGTGCTTATGGAGTGTGGAAATACTAAGGTTATATGTACAGCTACTGTAAGTGATAAAGTTCCTCCATTTTTAAAAAATCAAGGAAAAGGGTGGCTTACAGCTGAGTATGCTATGATTCCTAGAGCTACTGGAGAGAGAAATCAAAGAGAATCTGCTAAGGGAAAACTTACAGGTAGAACTATGGAGATTCAAAGACTTATAGGAAGAGCTTTAAGAACAGCTGTAGATTTAGAAAAGTTAGGAGAGAGAACAATTACTATAGACTGTGATGTAATCCAAGCTGATGGTGGAACGAGAACTACTTCTATAACAGGAGGGTATATAGCTTTAGCATTGGCTATGAAAAAACTTGTAGCTGAGGGAGTTTTAGCTGAAAATCCTATTATTTCAAATGTAGCAGCTATAAGTGTAGGAATAGTAAATGGAACTCCAGTATTAGATCTTATGTATACTGAGGATTCAGCAGCAGAAGTAGATATGAATGTTGTTATGAATGGTGAAGGAAGATTTGTAGAGGTACAAGGTACAGGAGAGGAAGCTACTTATACAAGAAAAGAGCTAAATGAGATGTTAGACTTAGCTGAAAAGGGATTAAAGGAGATAATGGAGTTACAAAATAGAATAATTGAAGGATAAAATATTGGAGATGATAAAAAATGAAGATATTTTTAGCTACAGGGAATAAACATAAAATAGAAGAGATAAAGGCAATATTTGCTAATGTAAAAGATGTAGAGATACTATCTATAAAAGATGGAATAGAGATTCCAGAGGTAGTAGAAGATGGAGATACTTTTGAAGCTAACTCAGCTAAGAAAGCTTTAGAGATAGCGAAATTTACAGGAATGATAACTATTGCAGATGATTCTGGACTTTGTGTAGATGCTTTAGGGGGAGCTCCAGGAGTATATTCAGCAAGATACTCAGGAGAAGATGCTACTGATGAATCTAACAATGCTAAGCTTATGGAAGTTATGAAAGATGAAAAAAATAGAAAATGCCACTTTGTTAGTGTGATAACTTTAGGTAAACCTGATGGAAGAGCTTACTCTTTTAGAGGTGAGATAGAGGGAGAGTTATTGTACGAACCAAAAGGAAAAGATGGTTTTGGGTATGATCCATATTTCTATGTAGCTGAGTATGGAAAATCTTTAGCTGAGATGCCAGAGATAAAAAACAAGATAAGTCATAGAGCTAATGCTTTGAAGAAATTAGAGAAAGAATTAGAAAGAGTTTTAGCTGATTAAGTTTAGAGGAGCTGTTGCAATTTAAGAAATTAAAGTAATTATAACTAATTCAAGAATGACTTTTGTTCTTCGTCATTCTTGAAGTTTATTATCTACTCTAGAAAATTTCTTAAATTGAAATTGGGATAATAAAAGAGTAAAGGAAAAGGAAAAAATTTTACTGTAATGAGCATTGCGTAAGCACTAGCGATTGGAAGTAAACTTTTTTCCTTTTATATTATTAAATATTTTTATTTTTTGATTTCAATTTAAGAATTTGCAACAGCACCTTTTCTATTTACTTACTTCTAATAAAATGATAAAATAGATAAAAAATAGGAAAGGAGCTGATGAATTTATGTTGAAGAATAGAGTTGAATTAGAGAGTGTAGTAAGGGGGGAGGTAGAGAGCAGATAGAAATAAAAAAACCTCCTTGTAATTGGTAAAATGAATTAAAGAGGAGAAAAGAGATGGAAAATATAGTTAAATTACATAGAGAGATGTTAAGGCAAGGACCAGGGGATAATCAAAGTACTCAAAAAGCTTATGATTTATTAAAAATAAATAGAAAAAATTTGAAAGTATTAGATATTGGTTGTGGACCAGGTATGCAAACTATTCAACTAGCTAAGAATATATTTGGAGAGGTAGTTGCTTTAGATTATTATAAACATTTTTTATTAGAGTTAGAGGGAGCAGCTAAAAGATATGGAGTAGATAAAAAGATAACTTTAGTAGAAGGTTCAATGTTTGAGTTGGAAAAATATTTTTCAAAAGATGAGTTTGATATAATTTGGAGTGAAGGAGCAATATATATAATTGGTTTTGAAAAAGGAATAGATTATTTTCAAAATTTTTTAAAGAAAGATGGATACTTAGTAGTTAGTGAATGTAGTTTTTTACAGGAAAAAATATCTCAAGAAGTTAAGGAGTATTGGGAAATTAATTATCCAGACATGAACTTAGTTGAAAGAAATATAGAGTTAGCTAAACAGTATGGATATGATGTTATAGGTAGTTTTATCTTACCAGAGGAGAGTTGGTGGGAAAATTATTATCTGCCTTTAAAAGAAAGATGTGAATTTTTTAAAAGAACAGAGCCAGAGAACAGAGAGTTAATGGAATTGATAAAAGAGAATGAGATAGATATGGAGATGTACAAAAAATATTCTAAAGAGTATGGCTATGTATTTTATATATTAAGAAAAAAATAGGAAAGGAGTTGATGAATTTATGTTAAAAAATAGAGGTGTATTAGAGAGTGTAATGAAAGGGGAGGTGAAGAGTAGATAGATATTCTAAGTCTCCTTGTCATAAAAATTAGAATAATTAGAGATTTAGGAGGAAAAATTGAATACATTACAAGATTATGGTATAAAAGAAAATTATATTATAGAGGCTAAAGATTTTCCAGATTTTGAGCTAGGAAGAGTAATTGCACAATATAAGGGAATATATAAAATTGCTTTAGAAAGTGGAGAAAAGTTAGCAGAGTTATCTGGAAAATTGAGATATGAGATAGATGATAGTTTAAAGTTACCCTTAGTAGGAGATTATGTTATGGTTTCTAAAAATGAGGGAAATGTGATTATCAATAAAATTTTATCAAGAAAAAGTATATTCTTTCGTTCTTCAAATGAGAAAAAGGATAATAAACAAGGGATAGTAACTAATGTGGATACTATATTTATATGTATGTCTTTAAATGAAAATTATAACTTAAATAGATTGGAGAGATATCTGTCAATAGCTTGGGATAGTGGAGCAACTCCTGTAATAGTTTTGACTAAATCAGATTTATGTGAAGATATCCAAGAAAAAATTCAAGAGGTTGAGTTAGTTTCAGCTTTTTCAGATATTATATTGACTAGTAACAAGGAGAACAACCAAGAGAAGTTTAAAAAATATCTAATTAAAAATCAGACAGTTGCTTTTATTGGGTCTTCTGGTGTTGGAAAAACTACTCTAATTAATGAGTTGATTGAAGAGAAAATTTTGTCTACTCAAGAGATAGGAAAAGGAGATAAGGGAAGACACACAACTACTAATAGAGAGATGGTAATAAGTTTATATGGTGGAGTTATTATTGATACTCCAGGAATGAGAGAGATAGGAGTAAAGGATATAAATTTAGAGAGATATTATGATGATATAGAAGAATTAGAAAAAAAATGTCGTTTCTCTGATTGCACTCATACTAATGAGCCAGGTTGTGAAGTTAGAAAAGCTATTGAATTAGGAATTTTAGATGAGAGAAGAGTTGAAAATTACTTTAAAATAAAAAGAGAAAATTCCTATGATGGCTTAAGTGGGAAAGAGTTAGAAAAGCGGAAGTTAGATTATATGTTTAAAGATGTTGGTGGAATGAAAAAAGCTAGAAATTTTATTAAAGACAAACAAAAGAGAAGAGGTTATTAAGATGAATATAGTTGTAAGAAGAGAAGAGGAAAAAGATTATAGAAGAGTTGAAGAGGTAGCAAGGGAAGCATTTTGGAATCTGTATTTTCCTGGAGCTAATGAACATGCAGTAGTAAATAAACTGCGTAGAAGTCCAGATTTTATAAAAGAACTAACTTATGTAATAGAGGTAGATGGACAGGTAGAGGGGGGAATTTTTTACTCTCATTCAAAGATTGTAAATGAAAAGGGAGAGGAGATTAAAACTATCTCTTTTGGTCCAGTGTTTATTTCTCCAAAATTTCATAGACAGGGATTAGGAAGAAAGTTGATAACTTATACAATAGAAAAAGCTAAAGAGATAGGATATAGAGCAATTCTTACCTTAGGTTACCCTTACCACTATGAACCATATGGATTTTTAGGAGGAAAGAAATATGGAATCTCTATGCCAGATATGAAATTTTATAAGGGGCTTCTAGTACTACCACTATATGAGGGAGCTTTGGAAAATATATCTGGTTATGCTGTATTTTCTGATGACTTAGAGGTTACTCCAGAAGAGGTTGAGGAATTTGATAAAAATTTTCCATACAAAGAGAAAGGTTTTCAAGAGAGTCAATTAGAATTTGAAAAAGCTTGTGCTGAATTAGATGAGTAATTAAAATTATTAAAATCTTGAGGAGCTTTAAGATGTTCTTATCTAAAAAGCTCCTCATTTTTTTAGCTAGCTATTTTCTAATAATTTCATTTAACTTAATATTAGGATTATGATATCTTCTTCTATTTTTAATAGTAAAATTTTTCATAGAGATTGCCTCTTGAGGGCACCAATGAAAACAAGCAAGGCAATGGGAACAATTGGAATGAAAGATAGGTTTTCCATCTTTTAATTCAATATTTTTAGTTGGGCATACTTGTTTACAGATACTACAACTTATACAACTATCATTTACAACAAATTTTTTAGGAGAAAATTCCCAATTAGAAAAGAGCTTCATAAAATAGTATTGAAGAACTTGAAAACAGTTGGTAACTGATTTTTTCTTAGCTTTATTTTTAATATCCTCAATAATTGGTAGAATATCTATCTTAACTTTTTCTAATTTCTCCATATCTTTTTCTATAGGAAAAAGAATAGCATTATCTGGCATAAAAAGAGTATTTTCATAATCTATATTTTTTCCTTTGGAATTTAAAATTTTTCTAAAGTTTAAAAAAGTGGCTCCTATAAGGCTATAACAATTTGGCAGAACAAATATATAATCTACATTTGAGAGATCAAATTTTTTAACTATACTTTTAACAAATTCTGGAACATCACCAAAATAAACTGGAAAGATAAAACCGATCTCATTAGAGTTAGGAATAATTTTATCTTTTGATATCAGTGTTTCAAGAGGAATAAGATTACAGTTGATACTCTCTTGAATTTTCTTAGCAATATATAATGAGTTACCTGTTCCTGTAAAATAATAGATTTCCATAACTATCCCCTCCTATTCTATTGGTAACCACCCTTTATAGTACCAATGTCTACCTTTTTTTACAAAGTAACTTCTTTCATGGTGAGTTATCTCTTCTCCACTAGGTATATCAATATATCTAGCTTTAAACTCAACTATTCCCTCTTTATCAAATTGAGTTCCAGCTATAGTTTCAATAATTTCAAGTCCTAACCATTTAGAATTTTTAGACCATTCTTCTGCTTCTTTCCAATCTATTCCTTTAGCAGTTTTAGGATCGTGTGTTTTTTTTATAAATTCTATATTCCCTTTAGTATAAGCTTCATATCTAGCTTTCATAAGTTCAAGTGCTGTTTTAGGATTACTCATATGAACCTCCTCAGTATTTAATTTTTAATTTATTATATCATTTTATCGAGAATTTTTCTTTAGAAACTTCATATTAATTGTGATATAATAAGAGATATTTAGTGAAAGAAAGGGAGTGAAAAGAGTGCAAAGATACAGAACTATATATTGGCCCCTAGAGAATATTGACTTAGGTATAGATGCTAAAAATATAAAGAGATTAGAAAAGTTAGGAATAAATTCAATAGCTGATATGTTATACTATTTTCCAAGAGCTTATGATGACAGGACTAATATAAAAAAAATTGGAGAGTTACGTGGAGAGGAATATGTAGTTTTAAAAGCAACTCTTTTAACAGTATCAGCTCCTCCAACTAGATCAGGACTCAAGATGGTTAAAGCTACAGCCACTGATGGAACAGGAGTTATAGAACTTGTTTGGTTTCAGATGCCATATTTAAGAAAATCTTTAAAGATAGGTGAGGAGTATATCTTCATTGGACAGATAAAAAGAGGGTATATCTTTCAAATCGTCAATCCTGAATTTAAGTTAAGCAGTAATCAGAAAAGACTAGATGAGGGGGAGATACTTCCAATTTATAGTTCTAGTAAGGAACTACCTCAAAACTCTTTAAGAAAGTTGATGGAAAAAGTTTTAAAAATAACTTTGGCTATAGTTGAAGAGAATATTCCTGAAGAGATAATGAAAAAATATAAGCTTATGGGGAGAAAAGAGGCACTTAAAGAGATACATTTTCCTAAAAATAGTAAAAACCTTGAAGAAGCAAAGAGACGTTTTGCTGTGGAAGAGCTTTTAGTTTTAGAGATGGGAATACTTCAAAAAAGATTTGAGATAGATAGTCAAAATAGAGAAAAATATCATTTAGAAGATAAAAAAACTTTAGTAAAAGAGTATTTATCCTCTCTTCCCTTTGAGCTTACTGGAGCACAAAAAAGAGTTATAACTGAGATATATAAAGATTTATCCAATGGTAGAATAGTTAATAGATTGGTACAGGGAGATGTGGGAAGTGGTAAAACTGCTGTATCAATGGTACTACTTCTTTACATGTTAGAAAACTCTTACCAAGGGGTACTTATGGCACCTACAGAGATACTAGCTGTACAACACTATCTTTCAGTAAAGGAGAAATTTGAGAAATTAGGTGTGAGAGTTGAGCTTTTAACTGGAAGTTTTACTGGAAAGAAAAAGCAGAAGTTACTAGAAGATATAGCAAGTGGGGATGTGGGAATAGTTATAGGAACCCATGCTTTAATAGAGGAAAATGTAGTTTTTAATAGACTTGGATTAGTAATTATAGATGAACAACACAGATTTGGAGTGTTGCAAAGAAAGGCACTAAGAGATAAGGGAGTGCTTGCAAACTTAGTAGTTATGAGTGCTACCCCTATTCCACGTTCTTTAGCTTTAAGTATTTATGGAGATTTAGATGTATCAGTTATAGATGAATTGCCTCCAGGAAGAAAACCTATTCGTACTAAGTGGATAGCTACAGAAGAGGAGATAGAAACTATGTATGAGTTTATTGATAAGAAATTGATACAGGGAAGACAAGCATATTTTATAGCTCCACTTATTGAAGAGAGTGAGAAACTTTCAGCTAAATCTACACAGGAGTTAATGGAAGAGGTGGCAACTCATCTACCAAACTACAAAATTGGCGTACTTCATGGAAAGATGAAAAATGCTGAAAAAGATGAGGTAATGAATAGATTTAAAAATAAAGAGTTAGATATATTAGTTTCAACAACTGTTATAGAGGTAGGGGTAGATGTGCCAAACTCGTCAATTATTGTTATTAATAATGCTGAAAGATTTGGACTTTCTGCTCTTCATCAGTTACGTGGAAGGGTAGGAAGAGGTCAGCATCAATCTTACTGTTTTTTAGTCTCAACAACAGATAATGCCACTTCTAAGGCAAGGCTTCAAGTTATGGAAGAGACTCAAGATGGATTTAAAATAGCTGAAGAGGATTTAAGACTTAGAAAATCTGGAGAGATTTTTGGAACTAAACAGAGTGGGTTAAGTGATCTGAAATTTGTAGATATAGTTCATGATGTTAAGACAATAAAGCTTGTTAAGGATATCTGCTATGAGTATTTAAAAGAAAATCATGGGGAGATAAAAAATCCATATTTGGTAGAGGATATCTCAGAAAAATTCAAAGAGGGAAAGTAGTTTATTTTTAAAATTATTTAGACAAAATAAGGGATTTTGTGGTAAAATATGGAGTAAAATAAAATTTAAATGGAGGAAAAAATGAGATTCAGTAAGAGTTATATTAAAACACTTAAAGAAACTCCAAAAGAAGCTGAGATAGCAAGTCATAAACTTCTTTTGAGAGCTGGAATGATTAAAAAATTAACTAGTGGAGTGTATACTTACCTACCGTTAGGATTAAAAGCTCTTAAAAAAGTAGAAAATATTGTAAGAAGAGAGATGGATAGAGCAGGAGCTCAAGAGATATTTATGCCAGTATTACAACCAGCTGAACTTTGGAAAGAGAGTGGAAGATGGGAAGTAATGGGACCTCTTATGATGAAATTACAAGATAGAGCAAAAAGAGATTTCGTATTAGGACCAACTCATGAAGAGGTAGTAACTGATGTTATAAGAAATGATGTTGCATCATATAAGCAATTACCACTAAATTTATACCAAATTCAAACTAAATTTAGAGATGAAATCAGACCTAGATTTGGACTTATGAGAGGAAGAGAGTTTATAATGAAAGATGCTTACTCATTCCACTCAACAAGAGAGTCTTTAGATGAAGAGTTTGATAATATGGAAGCTACATATAAGAGAATTTTCTCTAGTTGTGGTTTAAAATTTAGACCTGTTGAAGCAGACTCTGGAGCAATAGGTGGAAGTGGATCAAAAGAGTTCCACGTATTAGCAGACTCTGGAGAAGATGAGATCATCTATTGTGAGAGCTGTGACTATGCAGCAAACGTAGAAACTGCTGTAAGTAAAGTATTCCATGCTGAAAAAGAGGAGTTAAAGATAGCTGAATTAATTGATACTCCAAATGTATCTAAAATAGAAGATGTAGTAGAATATTTAAAAGTTCCAGTTGAGAGAACTGTTAAAGCTATGATGTATAGAGATATGGGAACAGATCAAATATACATGGTTTTAATTAGAGGAGACTATGAAGTTAATGAAACTAAACTTAAAAATGCAGTAGATGCAATAGAAGTTGAGTTATTAACTGATGAGCAATTAGAAGCTAAAGGACTTGTAAAAGGATTTATTGGTCCATTTGGAATAGAGTTAGGAGATATTAAAGTAGTAGCTGATGATACTGTACTTGAAATTACTAACCATACAGCTGGTGGAAATAAAGTTGATACTCACTATGTAAATGTAAACTATGGTAGAGATTATAAAGCTGACATAGTAAAAGATGTTAAAACTGTAAAACCTGGACATGTTTGTGAAAAATGTGGAGGAACTCTTGCTTCTGCTAGAGGAATAGAAGTAGGACACATATTTAAACTTGGAACTAAATATTCTGAGAAATTAGAGGCTACATTTATAGATGAGAAAGGTATAACTCACCCAATTATAATGGGATGTTATGGAATAGGAGTTTCTAGAACTCTTGCTTCTGCTATTGAGCAAAATAATGATGAGTTTGGAATTGTTTGGCCATCTGCAATAGCTCCATATGTAGTAGATGTAATTCCTGCTAATATGAAAGATGCTGGGCAAGTTGCTCTTGCTGAAGAGTTATACAATGCTCTATTAGATGATGGAATAGATACAATGATTGATGATAGAGATGAGAGACCTGGATTCAAGTTTAAAGATGCAGACCTTATTGGATTCCCATTTAAAGTAATCTGTGGTAAAAAAGCTGCTGAGGGAATTGTAGAGTTAAAAATAAGAAAAACTGGAGAAACTTTTGAAATATCTAAAGATGAAGTTATCTCTAAAGTTAGAGAATTAATGAAACAATATTAAGAGAGTAATAAAAAAAGAGGTATCAATCAGATAATAAGAGAAGGTGGAAGTGATTGATACCTCTTTTTAACTTAATTATTTTTAGTCTTCATATCCATTAGGATGATTTTTATGCCAGTTCCAAGCTGTTTCAATAATTTTCTCTAAAGAGTTATATTTAGGTTTCCAATTTAACTCTCTCATAGCCTTTTCTGAAGTAGCTACAAGTTTTGCAGGGTCTCCAGCTCTTCTTGGTGATACTACAGCTGGAATAGGATGTCCTGTTACTTTTCTAGTAACTTCAATAACTTCTTTAACTGAGAATCCTTCTCCATTTCCTAAATTAAATACTGTACTTTCTCCACCATTGTAAAGTCTTTTTAAAGCAAGTATATGAGCATCAGCTAAGTCCATTACATGGATATAGTCTCTTATACAAGTACCATCTGCAGTTGGATAGTCATCTCCATAGATTCCTATACTTTCTCTTTTTCCAAGAGCAACTTGTAAAATAATAGGGATAAGATGACTTTCAGGATTATGATCCTCTCCAATCTCTCCAGTAGGATGAGCTCCAGCAACGTTAAAATATCTAAGTGCTGTATATTTTATTCCATAAGCTACATCACACCATTTCATCATTTTTTCTACTGCTAACTTACTCTCTCCATATGGATTAGTTGGGAAAGTTCTATCAGTTTCTAATATAGGGATGTTTTCTGGCTCCCCATAAGTTGCTGCTGTTGAAGAGAAAACTATGTTTTTAACATTGTGCTTTCTCATAGCTTTTAATAAGCAAAGAGTTCCATAGAAGTTATTTTCAAAATATTTTAATGGTTCAGTCATACTTTCTCCAACAAGAGAGAAAGCAGCAAAGTCGATAACTCCTTCAATTTTATTATCTGTAAAAACTTTATCTAAAAACTCCTCATCTCTTAAATCTCCAAGAACAAGTTTTGCCTTCTCATGAACTGCATCTACATGTCCTGTTATAAGGTTATCTAAAACTATAACCTCTTCTCCACTATCTATTAAAGCTCTAGTTACATGACTTCCTATGTAACCAGCTCCTCCACATACTAATACTGCCATTTTACAGCCTCCTTAAAATTAAATACTATTTACATGGTCAACAAATCTTATTAAACCAGCTTGTCCTTTCTCATCTCTTTTATATACTCCAGCATCTTCAAGAACTCTTGAGAAAGTAATTCCTACTTCAGATTTTAATATATCATGAGCATTTTGAGAAGATATATTTTCATGTTTTTTCATAATATTTTTTATCCACTCTAAATGTTTTTCCACTTTACTATCATTTTTAATCTTATCTTCATAGTCAGCTTCAACTACATATTTACTTAAAAGTTCTAATTCCTCTTTTAATCTTCCAGGTAATACAGCAAGTCCCATTACCTCAATAAGTCCGATATTTTCTTTTTTGATATTATGAACATCAGCATGAGGGTGGAAGATTCCAAGTGGATGTTCTTCACTTGTTCTATTATTTCTAAGAACTAAATCTAGTTCAAAGTTTTCTCCTCTTCTTCTAGCTATTGGAGTAACTGTATTGTGCGGAGTATCATTAGTATAAGCAAATATTCCAAGTGACTCATCGCTATACTCTCTCCAAGCTTTTAAAATTTTATCAGCCAACTCTACAAGTTTTAATCTATCTTTTCCATTAATTCTAATTACAGACATAGGCCATTTTACAATTCCAGCTGTGATATCTTCATAACCTTTGAAAGTAATATTTTTCTCTACAACAGCTTTAGCCATAGGGAATTCGTGGTGTCCACCTTGATAGTGGTCATGACTTAATATAGATCCTCCAACTATTGGTAAATCTGCATTTGAACCTAAGAAGTAGTGAGGAAGTTGCTCAGTAAAACTTGTAAGTCTATCTAAAGCTTCCTTAGTAATTCTCATAGGTCTGTGCTCTCCAGAGAATACAATAGTATGTTCATTGTAATATACATATGGAGAATATTGAATAAACCAAGGCTCGTTTGTTAGAGTTAGTGGAATAACTCTGTGATTTTGACGTGCAGGATGATTTACCCTACCAGAGTATCCCACATTCTCATAACAAAGTAGGCATTTTGGGTATGAAGACTGTGGCATTAATCTCTCTTTTGCTATATCTCTAGGATCTTTTTCAGGTTTAGAAAGATTTACTGTTATTTCCATATCACCATATTCAGTAGCAGAATACCAGTGCATATTCTTAGCTATTCTATCACTTCTAATATAGTTAGATTTTTGTGCAAAATCATAATAGAAATTAGTTGCTTCTTCTACTCCTTTTTCTTGAGAGATTTTTTCAAATTTATCTATAATTTGAGTAGCAGTAGGAGTTAATTTTCCCATTATTTCAGTATCAAAAAGATCTCTCATAGTGATAGTATCTTCTAAGATACCTTTTTCCACTGCATAGTTACAAATTCTATTAAGGATTTCAGTTGGGTACTCAGGAATTTCCTCCTCTGAAAACTCAACATCCTCCCACTCATCTATTTTTAAAAGATGTAAAATCTCATTTCTAGCTATTATTTTATCATACTTACCTATTAAATTGTTTTTTAAAGCAAAGGCAAGTAAAAGTTTTATATCCTTAAATATATTCATTAAAATTCACCTAACTTTCTACTTCCATCTCCAATTTTAGCAACATAGAAGTCAGCTACAAGTCCTGTTTTAGCAGTATATTTCTCTCCAACTGATTTTATAAAGTCAGCTACATTTTCATCTTTAACGATACTAACTGTACATCCTCCAAATCCAGCTCCTGTCATACGAGCTCCAATTACTCCTTCAGCTTCCCAAGCAGCTTCAACTAAAGAATCAAGCTCAAATCCTGTAACTTCATAGTCATCTCTTAAAGAGATATGAGAACCATTCATAAGCTCACCAAAAGCTTTAATATCTCCCTCTTTTAATTTTTGTACAGCTTCTACAGTTCTAGCATTTTCAGTTACTGCATGAGTAGCTCTTTTTAATTGCTCTTCATCAGTTATAAAGTGTTTTACTTCATTAAATCTCTCTACTGAAAGCTCTCCTAGATATTTAATATCTATTCCATTTTCGTTTAAAACTTTTACAGCAGCTTCACATGAAGCTCTTCTCTCATTATATTTTGAATCAGCAAGTCCTCTTTTTTTGTTAGTATTAGCAATAACAACTGAAGCACCATTTAAAGAGATAGGAGCATATTGATAGTTTAAAGAGTTACAATCAAGTAAGATTGCATGATCTTTTTTACCCATTCCAATAGCAAATTGGTCCATTATTCCACAATTTACTCCGATAAATTGATTTTCTGCTTTTTGAGATAATTTTACCATCTCTACCATATCTACATCTAAATTAAAGAAATCTTTTAAAACAACAGATGTTAATAACTCTAAAGAGGCAGAAGATGAAAGTCCAGCACCATTAGGGATAGTTCCGTTTATTAAAATATCAAATCCAGAATCAATTTTAAAACCAGCATCTATAAAAGTTTTAATAACTCCCTTTGGATAGTTAGCCCAGTTATCCTCTTTTTTATAAACTAACTCATCTAAAGAAAACTCTTTTACTCCCTCTTTTACAAAGTTTAATGAGTACATTCTAAATTTATTGTCGTCTCTTTTTACTGCAATACCATAAGTTCCAAAATCAAGAGCACATGGGAAAACAAAACCACCATTATAGTCAGTATGCTCTCCAATAAGATTTACTCTACCAGGTGAAAAGAAAGCTTCTACCTTTCCTTCATAGTTAAAAATTCTTTTAAATTCTTTTATTAAATCTTGTATCATGTATAACCTCCGATTAAAATATCTAATTACCTATCACTAGTATATAATATTTTTATATTTTATCAAGTTAAAAAGATTAAAAAAACAGAAACTTATTTAACTTAATAAAATAAGTTTGGCAAATTCAAAAAAATTTTGTAAAATATAGTTAATATAAAATAGATTGGAGGAGTAAGGCTTGAAAAAAGAGAATGTAAAGTTACAGATATTGGAACTAATAAAAGAGGAAGATGGGATTTCAAGGATAGAGATATCTAGAAGATTTGGAATTACTCCAGCAGCTGTTGGAAAGATTGTAAGTGAGTTTTTAGAGGACAAGATAATTTTAGAGGAGAGAGAGGGAAAGTCTACTGGAGGAAGAAAACCACTACTTTTGACTTTAAATAGAGAAAAGATAGGAAGGGTTTTGGGAGTATATTTTGCTCCTACCTTTGTTCAAATGAATATTGGAGATATAAATGGGGAAGTTTTTTTCAGTAAAAGATTTAGAGTTAGTGACTTAGGTGGAGATATAATAGGGGAAAGTGAAAAAATAATTGGGAGAATACTGGAGAAAAATTTAGATATAAATATAATATCTGTGGTTATGAATGGACTGGTAGATAGTGAGAGAGGAGTTTCTATATTTTCCCCACACTACAATACTAAAAATATTCCTATTGTTGAAAGATTCAGTAAAAGATTTAATAAAAGAGTTCTACTTGAAAATGATGTTAGAGCTATGGCACTAGCTGAAAAGGTCTATGGTTTATGTAAGGAAAATAACAATTTTGTTGTTTTAAATGTTGAAGATGGGGTTGGAGGAAGTATCTATCTGAATAATATGCTATATCATGGTTATGGTTCTATGTCTGGAGAGTTAGGACATATGGTAGTAAAAAGAAATAGTTTAGAAAAATGTTCATGTGGAAAAAGAGGATGTTTAGAGACAGAGGTTTCAAATAGAGCAATAATAAAAAAAGTAGTAGCAAGTATAAAAATAAATAATCAGTATAGTTCTTTGAAAAAAATCTTAGATAAAGATGGTATGCTTAAAATAAAAGATATAATTAAAGGGGTAGAAGAGAAAGATATGGTAAGTTTGAATATTACTATGGAAGCTCTTCATTATATAGCTCATGCTTTGGATATGATAATCTCAGTAATAAATCCTGAAAAAATAATTATATATGGAGATTTATTTCAAAGTGATTATATATTTACAAGTATGCTAAGTGAGATAAAAAAATTGACTTTAGATGAGCAAAACTATCAAATTAAGAGATCTGAATTTTTTGAAAAGATCTATGATATAGCACCACTAGCTTTAACAAATTATATGTTGTTTAAATAATGTAACCACTTAGGTATTTTATCTCTTAAGAAGAAAACTAAGAATTGCTCCATATTCCAAGAAGTTGATTAACTATGGCTCATCTCACTAAAAATGCAAGGGTTAAGTCTTTGACTTATTGCATTTTTTAGCGTTTGATTTCGCTGAGTTAATCTAACTTCTCTTCATAAATTACACAATTCTTCGAGTTTTCTTTAGTTGGATAATAACTGAATAGTTCTCTGAATAATAAGAAAAGGGCTTGATTACTCAAGCCCTTTTCTCACTATATAAAACATCTTGGGGAAAGATTTTATGCTATAATAATACCATTGTATTGTGACAAATATGTGACAAAATTTCATAAAAATATATTTTTTTGAAAAAAATACAAAAAATTATGAAATATAAAAAATACATGTGTTATAAATAAAACAGCTTATACTTTATTACTACAGAATAAATTTATCTAAATTTTCATCATTTTCATCTTTCTTAAATATCTTTTTGATGAAATTAAGATCTATAGTTATTTTCTCTTTCTTTTTAAATGGAGCTTCAAACATAATATCCCTTAAAAGTTCTTCAACAACAGAAGCTAATCTTCTAGCACCAAGATTTTCAATTTTTTCATTTTGAATTGTAGTAATCTCAGCAATCTTTTCAATAGCTCCCTTTGTAAAATTAAGCTCTACATTATCTACTGCTAACATAGCCTTATATTGATCAAGTAGATTATATTCTACATCTGTTAATATCTTAATAAAATCCTCTTTTTCAAGATTTTTTAATTTAACTCTGATAGGAAATCTTCCTTGAAGTTCAGGCATAAGATCTGAAGGAGAACTTTGAGAGAAAGCTCCAGCAGCTATAAAAAGAATATGATCAGTTTTAACAGGACCATATTTTGTCATGATTGTACTTCCTTCAACTATTGGTAGAATATCTCTTTGTACTCCCTGTCTAGAAACATCACCCTTTCCACTTCCCTCTCTTTCAGTGATCTTATCTATCTCGTCAATAAAGATAATACCATTATTTTCTACATTTTCCACTACTTCAAAAGCTAGTGAGTCTAAGTCTATTTTTTTCTCAACCTCTTCATCTAAAAATATAGATATAGCATTTTTTACACTTGTTGTCATTTTTCTTAATTTACCAGGAAGAGTTGACATCATCTGATCAATAAAATTACCAATATCTTCTCCACCAGATACTACCTCTATAATAGGTAATCCCTCATCTCTTTTAGGTTTATCTATTTCTATCTCTATTTCATCATATTTTCCTTTAACAATGTCCTCTTTTATCTTCTCTTTTTCATCATCATTTAAAGAGTCATAAGGTTTTAAAATCTTAGCCACTCTATCTATGGCAATTTCCATAGAGCTCTCTCTTAAAGCTTCATATTTCTCCTCTTTCATCTTTCTATATGTAAGAGCAACTAAATCCTTTATAATACTCTCTACATCTTTACCAACATATCCAACTTCAGTATATTTAGTAGCTTCTACTTTTAAAAAAGGAGCATTAGCTATTTTAGCTATTCTTCTAGCAATTTCTGTTTTTCCAACTCCAGTAGACCCTATTAATATAATATTTTTAGGAGTAATCTCCTTTCTTAAGTTTTCATCAGTTATCATTTTTCTTCTATCTCTATTTCTCAAAGAGATGGCTACATTTTTTTTAGCTTCCTCTTGAGAAACAATATATCTATTCAATTCCTCTACAATTTTTTTAGGTGTAAGTTCTTTATTCATCTTCTCTCCTTAATTTTATAAGTCTATTATCATTATATCTCTCAATGTTTGTAAATTTTCAAAGGTAGGGGTATCAATTCTAACTTTATAGGTTACTCTGTCATTATAGCCCTTATCTAAATACTCTCCTCCACCACTATTGATAATACTTTCTACATCTCCAATTCTTTCATAGGAAAAATCAACTAGATAGATTTTTCTCTCTACATACTCCTCTATACCAGCTTCTTGAATAGCAAGTTTAGCTGTTTTAGCATAGTTTCTAACAAGCCCTCCTGCTCCTAGTTTTATTCCACCAAAATACCTAGTAGCTACAACAGCAAGATTTGTAACTTCCATATAGGTGATAATATCTCCCATAGGTTTTCCAGCAGTACCACTTGGTTCTCCATCATCATCAGTTTTAAAGTACTCCTGTCCATTGTCCACAACTTTATAAGCTGAGCAGTTGTGTGTAGCATCAGGATGTTTATTTTTAATAGATTGAATAAACTCTTCAGCTTCTGCCTTACTTCCTACAGGTTTTACATAACCTATAAATTTTGATTTTCTCTCTTCAAATTCTATAATATACTCTCTAGCAACACTTTTCATATTTTCTCCATTAAATAATTTTATCTAAAAAAGTTAGGATAGAATCATAAGCAGGACTAATGAATCTATAAAGTAATCCAGTCCAACTTAGAATCATAATAATGAAAATTCCATATCTATCCATATGAAATATACTCTCTCTTAAATCGTAATTCCCTATAGAGGCTAAAACTCTTGAACCATCAAGAGGTGGTATAGGCATAATATTAAATACAGCCAATAAGATATTTAAATTAATCATATAAAGTACAGCTCTCAAAAGATGAAGAGAGGCAAGTATTTCATACATATATTTAAACATAAAAATACCTATGATAGCAAGTAAAATATTAGATAGTACTCCAGCAATAGCTACAAGAAACTCTCCAACTCTACCATATTTTAATCTATAATAGTTTATTGGAACAGGTTTAGCCCAACCAAAAATAAATGATGATCCAGATAAGATTAGAAGTATTGGAAAAATAGTTCCAAGTGGATCTAAATGGTGTAATGGATTAAGACTAAGTCTACCATATTTTTTTGCTGTGTTATCACCACAGATATAAGCCATAGCTCCATGGGATAATTCATGAACAAGCAGTGAAAATAATAGTATAATTATATTTATAAAAATATATGGATTGAACAAAATATTTTGTCCAAAACTTAATATAAAATATGCTACAATAACTCCGATTATTATCTTTGTAGAAGTAGGCATATTTCTATTGAGATATTTTAGTTCGTTTATAAATCTTTTCATTTTGTGTAAAATCCTTTCTAAATTTTAAAATAAATATTATCCCTATAAGTAAAAAATAGAAAATAGGGATAAGGGAACTCTCATTTCTATAACTAATACTCATAAAAGGAATCGAGTTAAGAAAATTAACCAATAGAGAAAAAAGTTTAAAGCTACTATTGAGAGCTGGAATTATTAAAAATCCCAATGAAAAATTCTCTAAAAGTAATCCGATAAAACCTAAAGAGATAAATAAACTTCCTACAGGAACAACAATTATATTACTAATGAAAGAGAGAAGTTGTATCACTCCAAATTCATAAATAAGTAATGGTGTGAGAAAAAATTGAATGCTCATTGTAAGAAGAATTCCATCTATTATCTTAGACTTCCCTTTATAAATTTTAGTTTTAATATATGGAAAAATTCCTGCAATTACAAATACAGCTCCATAGGAAAGTTGAAAGGAGATAGTATTAAAAGATGCAGGATTTAAAATTAATGAAAAAACATAACTAACCACTAAGGTTTTAAAAAGTTCAGTATTCTCATCTAAAATTTTTCCTAATAAATAGATACTTCCCATAATATAGGCTCTATTTAAAGAGGGGGAATGCTCTATTCCTAAATAATAAATAGTTAGAGCAGTAAGTAGAAAAATATTTCTTCCACGTTTTTTTAAAGGTAATCCCTTAGGCAAAATAAATGAGATAAGGGAAATAATCAAACTAATATGAAAGCCAGAAAGTGCCATAAGATGAGATACTCCAATATAGTTGAATTTTTCCCTCATCTCCTGTGTAAGTCTATAACTTTTACCTAAAATTACAGCATCATATACTCTTTTTAGATCATAACTAGAATTTTTTAAAAGAGTTTCACTTTTCTCTTGAAAATACTTAGTGATACTATTTTCAGGGAGAGAAGAGATCCCCTCCATTTGAACATTGAAATAGCTATTTCCATATTTTTCATCAATATCCTTTATCTTAGCTATAACCTCATACTTTCCATTAGGATAACCATTTAAGTAGAGGTATGAATTTGTAAGAGGATAACTTTTTTCTATCTTCTCAATTTTTCCTTTTCCCTCATAAAGAGAGAGCTGAAAATTTTTAATATCCCCTATATCAAAAGAATTATTAAAAATAAAAAGAGCTCTTATTAAAAATAGTATAGGTAATAAAAGTAAAAAGATATTTTTTTTATTATTAAATATAAATACTCCAAAGATAAAAATCAAACTGAGGAGTATTCCAAAATTTAAAGAAAAAAACCTGAGTATCCCTAATATGATTGTAATTTCTAAGGCTATTATATAGATTATTTCCATAGTTTTTCCACCTTTTTTCTTTTCCTATATTTTACTATATATATGGAATTTAATCTACCAGATATTTAGGAGTTTTGTTTATAAAAAAAAGATGGTATAATATTAGTAAGTATATTGGAGAAGAGGTGAGAGCATGTTAAAAGGAATACCATTAGGAGTAGAAGATTTTAAAGATATAATAGAAAGAAACTGCTACTATGTAGATAAAACAAAATTTATTGAAGAGCTTTTATTAGATGGAACACAGGTAAAACTTTTCTGTCGTCCTAGAAGATTTGGAAAAACTTTAAATATGTCCACCTTGAGATATTTTTTTGATGTAAGAAATGGAGAGGAGAACAGAAAGTTATTTGAGGGGTTATATATTGAGAACTCTCCTTGTTTTAAAGAGCAAGGGAAATATCCAGTTATATTTATTAGTATGAAAGGGATCAATAGTTCTAATTTTGAAGAGGCATTAAATAGAATTAAGAAAAAAGTTTCAAATCTCTATGATAATTATAAATATATGCTAAATGAGTTAGATGAGTTTGATTCTTTAAAGTTTAAAAACTATATTACTGAAAAAATTGATAAAAGTAGTTTAGAAAACTCCTTACTATTTTTGACTAAAATTTTATTTAAGTATCATAATCAAAAGGTTATTGTATTAATAGATGAGTATGATTCCCCTATACTTTCTGCCTTTGAAAAGGGATACTATAGTGAGATGAGGGATTTTTTTAAAGCTTTTTATGGAGATGTATTTAAAACTAATGAGTATCTACAAATGGGAGTACTAACAGGAATAATTAGGGTTACACAAGCTGGAATATTCTCTGACTTAAATAATATAGAGAACTACACTATTCTAAAAAAATCCTACTCTCAACACTTTGGATTGCTAGAGAGGGAGGTAGAAAAGGCTCTGCAAGATTTTGGGATAGAGTATAAGTTAGATGAGGTAAAATCTTGGTATGATGGATATAACTTTGCAGGAACTGAGGTGTACAATCCACTAAGTATTTTAAAATATATTAAAGAGAAAGAGTTAGAACCATATTGGATAAATACCTCTGGAAATGATCTGATATTAAATATCTTAGCTAATAGTGATGATAGTGTGTTAAAGGATTTAGAAAAACTTTTTAATGAGAGGGAACTAGAAACTCCTATTAACCTAGAGCTTGATGTAGGTAGAAGTTTGATAGATAGTGATATTTGGAGTTTGATGTTATCCTCTGGATATCTAACTATTAAGGAAAAAATTGATAGAAATACCTATATCATTAAGATACCAAATGAAGAGATTAAAACATTTTTCAAAGATTCTTTTATCAGAATGGTTTTTAGAGGAACTAAGTATGTGGAGCAGGTAAAAAAAGCTTTACTTACCAAAGATTTAGAACTATTTGAAAATGCTTTTCAACAGTTGGTACTAGAGAGTATTAGTTTTTACAATACAACCTTAAATGGAAAGGAAAAAAATAGTACTCAAGAGGTTCCTTATCAAATGTTTATGTTAGGATTTTTAACCTCTGTGCGAGATAAATTCTTTGTCACTCCAGAGCAGGAGAGTGGGTTAGGTAGAGCAGATATACTACTAGAGCCTAAGAATAGAAATGGAGTGGGGTATATCTTAGAGATAAAAGCAGGCAAGAAAAAACAGATACTTAGCAATTTAGCAAGTAGAGCAAATAAGCAGATAGATGATAAAAAATATGAAACAGAACTAAGAAGAAGAGGTGTAACTGATATAGTTAAGATAGGGATTGCTTTTAGAGGTAAAGAGGTAGAGTTTAATTATAGTTATTAAATAAATTGAATAGAGGGGCTATTGTAAATTCTTAAATTGAAATCAAAAAATAAAAATATTTAATAATATAAAAGGAAAAAAGTTTACTTCCAATCGCTAGTGCTTACGCAATGCTCATTACAGTAAAATTTTTTCCTTTTCCTTTACTCTTTTATTATCCCAATTTCAATTTAAGAAATTTTCTAGAATAGATAATAAACTTCAAGAATGACGAAGAACGAAAGTCATTCTTGAATTAGTTATAATTACTTTAATTTCTTAAATTGCAACAGCCCTTAGTTTTCTTCTTAAGATATAAAATAACTGAATGGTTACTTACTCCTTATATCTATAATAGAAGAAAAATGAGATTATAAAAGATACTGCAGAAACTAAGGAAGTTAGATAAATTCCAGATTTCTCCACTCCTTTAGGAGCTGTAGTAATAGCTGATAATATATCTCCATTTCCAGCTACTAAAATAATTGGAAGAATTAATATAGATATCATAAAAGCCATTTTTAAGAAAAATCCCTGTATTCCAAAACAAACTCCCTCTATTCTATTTCCATTCTCTTCACTAATTTTATTTCCTATTTCACTGAGCATAGCTGGTGGAAATATAAAGGCAGCTCCAGCTACTGGTATTCCAATTAGAGCAAAAAGAGGATATCCCATAGAAGTTGGGATAAGTTTACCCAATTGGAATAGACAAAGGGTAAAGAAAGTAAGCACAGCTAAGCAGGTAAGCATAATTTTTCTATATCCATATTTTTTAGAAAGTTTATTTGTAGGATAGAAAAATAGTGCTGACATTCCAAAAAGAAGTGCTGAGGCAATAGTGATAGCTCCCTTTCCCATTCCCATTATATCTTCAATAAAATAGTTCATTATAGCTCTTAAATTATTAAAACCTATAAAGAAAAATAGAAGTCCAAAAAGATAATTGATAAAAGATTTATTTTTGAAAACTATCTTCATTGTATCTTTAAAGTTAGCTTGTGAAGTTTGTCCAAGAGAGTATTTTTTCTCTGGAACTAAAAATACTGTAATCAATCCCCCGATTATTACAAGAATACAAAGAGAGATTACCATTCCTCTCACTCCTAAAAGAGTATCTCCCTTTCCAATTATCCCTATTAAAGCTCCAGGGATTATCATAGCAATAGCTGTGTAAACTAATCTAAAAACAGATTGCCAAGTGGAAAGATTTAATCTCTCTTCAGTTGTTTGCCCAATCTCTGGAATAAGAGAGTTGTATGGAGCTCCTACTATTGTGTAGAAGGTAAAGAATAAAGAACCAACTACAGCTAAATAGATAAAAGCTAGTTTTTCATTACTCATAGGGGGATAGAAAAAAGCAATTGTAAAGATTGCAAGTGGAATAATTCCCACTGCTATAAAAGGGATACGTCTTCCCCATCTAGTATTAACTTTGTCAGACAGAAATCCTACTACTGGATCTGTTATCATATCTACAAATCTTGAGATAACAAGAGCTAAAGAGATAAATAGTGGAGCCATTACAGGTTTTAATCCAGAGCTCTCTGGTGGTAAGTAGAAATATAGTATCCATTGAGCAAATATTTGGTCAACAATAGCGTAACTTACACCAAGTCCATAAAAAATCTGTATACTTGTAGGTAATCTTTTATTCATTAGTGTCCTCCTTAAAAATTATAGGGAACTTATAATCTACATAATTATTTATAAGTCTATATATTTTTGAACTCTCCTCATTAAACTCTATCAAAGAGCAAATCTCTGGAGAAAAATTTTCATTCATCTTTTTATATGAAGTTATAATTTTATTATTTTCATATTTTTTTAAGAAATTTAAATATTCTCTACCTTTGGAATTAAAACCAAGCACTTTTACATAGGGGATAGATTTTTTTACCTCTTCAGTAATTTCTGTTGTAAGTCCTAAAAGTATGTGAGTAAGTACCCTTTGAACTCTTCCCATAGTATATCTTTTATTGCTAATACTTGAGAAAAAATCTTCATACTTTGGAGATTTTACTGCATTTTCATAGAGCCTATTTTCAAATCCTATTTCCATATCTTGAATACTAGCAAGATTTTTATAATTTTTTATTAGTTCATATCTAATTAGAGGATAAAAATTCTCCATATAAGTAAAGTCATTATAATCTTTTAAAATATTGTAACTTTTATCAGTAACAATATTTTTTATCTCTTCTTTTTCTCTTAAATGTTTTCTTATTTTAGTAGCACTAGCAAAATCTCCCACTATATTTGTATCATGGTATCCTACTTTTTCTCTTTTAAGTGTCATAGGAATAATATCGCTATTCCAATATCTGATAGCTTTGATATATTCAAGTCCTAAGATATCGTTGGAGTTTAACTCACTCTCTCCTAAAACCTCCTTCATAGTTAAACTATGAGCAGTAGGGTATGAGTGCCCCTCTTTTAATCTATCTCTTAACTTTATTTTAAACTCTTCACTCTCTTGAAGGGTAGATATTCTTTTTAACTCTTCAATATCTCCACTTTCAGATCCAAAAACAATTGAGTGACACTTTAATTCATTTAAAATACCAATAGCTCCCTTAGCAAATATCTCTGCACTTTGACAAGAGTAAAAGACAGGAAGTTCTACTACTATATCAACTCCATTAGCTAGAGCCATCTCTGTTTTTGTCCATCTATCTATAATTGAAGGCTCCCCCCTTTGAACAAAATCCCCACTCATTACAGCTATGATGATGTTTTCTGGGTTTAACTCCCTAGCTTTTTGAAGATGATATTTATGTCCATTGTGAAAAGGGTTGTATTCCACTACTATTCCTGTGGCTTTCATCATCTCTCCTTTCTTAAGTTTTATTTTATATTATAGCATATTTTTTGTGAAAGTTATTTAACTAAATTTCTAATCCATTTTCCAGATATAAGTCTAGGTATAGTAGCTATCATTTTAAATGGCTCTTCTAAGCAAACAAGGGCATAAACTATAGTAATTGGATAGTTTAAATAGGTAGCTCCAATAAAAGATAGAGGAACACCTATTCCCCAAACAGCAATAAGTTCCACTAATATAGCATAGACAACATCTCCACCACCACGAAGAACACCAATAATCTGAACGATTCCAAAGAATCTTATAGGAACAAAAACTGACATTATCTTAAGAACAGTGATTACATTAGCTTTTGTTTCAGGGGTAATTTTAAATAAAAGTGGAATAAATGGAGAAACAATGAAGAAAACTATTCCCACAACTATTCCTAAAAGTACTCCAAAAATATTTATTTTAATAGCAATCTCCTTAGCTTCCTCCTCTTCTCCAGCTCCTATTTTATTTCCAATAACTATACTTGAAGCTATTGCAATACCTATGGCAAATATATTAAAAACATTGTTAATAGTATTAGCTATTTGCATGGTAGCAGTGGCATTGGTTCCTAATTTAGAATATGCTATAAAATAAACTGTGATTCCTCCTATCCACATTACATCATTAAAAACCACAGGAGTAGCAGTTTTTATAAATTTTTGTATATACTCTTTTGAGAAAGTAAATAATTCTTTAAATTTTCCCGCTATGATATTTTTATCTCTTACATAGATGGTGTATAGGATAAACCCCATTTCCATAAGCCTTGCTACAGTAGTTCCAAGGGCAGCTCCTGTAACTCCAAGAGCAGGAACCCCAAATTTTCCAAAGATAAAAATATAGTTTAGAATACCATTAAAAACAAGTCCAATTAAGCTACCATACATAGGAATTTTTGTATAACCAGCACTTCTTAAAGCCATACCAAAAGTCAAAGATATACTTGTAAAAATATAACTTGGAGCAACAGCAGCAAGATAATTTTTTCCCAAGTCAGCAACAATTTGTTCTTTAGTAAAAACTCCCATTATACTTTGTGAAAAGAATACTCCTCCAATAGCGAAAAGTAGAGCAGTTATTAAGGAGAAAAGAAGAGAGATTCCCATAAACTTATATATACTATTTACATCTTTTTTACCCCAATATTGAGCCATAAATATTCCAGCTCCCATAACTATACCATTGGTAGTATTGTAGTAAAGCATATAATATTGGTTAGCTATCCCTGTAGAAGCAATGGCATTTTCTCCAAGACTTCCTATCATCAAGTTATCAAGTAGATTTAATGAAGCTCCAATTAAGTTTTGTAAAATAATTGGTATGGCTAGGATTAGAAGATTTTTAAAAAATACTCCATCTTTTTTTAAATCAATTAACATAAACTCCTCCTAAAAATATTTCTTACAAAAAAATAGAAGCAGGTGGGTTATAAGCCGCCCATCTGCTTCTTTTTGTATTTTATTCCTTTGTTATTATACTATTTTATTTATTTTCTGTCAAATTGCAAAAAATAAAAATAGCAGACTACCTTATCTGCTATTTTTACTCTATATAAAATATTTTGGGGAAAGATTTATTATACTTAGGTAATATCATATAATTGTGGCAAATATATTACAAAAACAAAAAAATATTGACCTAGATAAAATTTTTTAATATAATTTTAGTTAACTAGTTAACTAAAAAAGAGGTGGATAAAATGAAAGAGATAAGTATGAAAATTTTAGATAGTGATAAGGTGTGGGATTTTGTAAGAAATAATGAAAATCCGTTGATGATGAGTGGACATGTTGGAACACATATAGATGTGTATAACAAAAGTGAGATACCCCAAGAGTATATTGAGAGAAGAGGGGTAGTCATAGATTGTAGAGGATATACTCATAATTGTGAGATAGATGTAGAAGTAATAAAAAATCTTGAGATAAAGAGAGGGGATTTTGTAATATTTTTTACTGATATTCAAAAAATATCTAAGTATGGAGAGGAGATTTATATTAAAGAGCATCATCAATTGAGCTGGGAGTTAATAGAAAAATTGTTAAATTTACAAGTTAGTTTTATAGGGATTGATTGTGCTGGAATAAGAAGAGGGAAGGAGCATATTGAGGCTGATAAAAAGTGTGAAGAGAGAAAAACGTTTGTGATAGAGAATTTAGATTCTAACTCTTTAGAAAATCTTGAGGGGATTGTAGATACTTTAGTTGTGTGGCACAGAACTCCACTTTTAACAGGATTACCAGTAAGAATTTTTGTGAAAGGAAAGTAGTATGGAGAGTAAAAAGATTTTAAATAAGTTGATTGATGTTTTTCAATTGGTAGAGGAGATGAATAAAAAACTTTTTATCAAAGAGTATAATGGACTTAATATGAGTGATGTACACACAATTGAGTGTATTGGGAAAAATTTAAATTGTAATTTGACAACAATAAGTAAACATATGAAAATAACTAAAAGTGGAGCTTTGAAAATAGTAAAAAAACTTTTAGATAGAGGAGAGATTGAGCAATTTCAACTTCCACACAACAAAAAGGAAAAATATTTTTCTCTCACACCTCAAGGGATAAAAACTTTTGAAAAACATGAGAAGCTACATAGAGAGGGAGAGGAGAGAGATAATAAGTTATTTGAAAATTTTTCTCAAGAGGAGAGAGTGTGTATTTTTAAATTTTTACAGATAGTAGAAGAGGATATGGAGAAAAGAATAAAAGATTAACCTATTATTTCAGTAGAATTTATGATAAAATTATTTTGAAAATACTTTGTAATTCTTATTATTTTAGGAGGAGTAATGTTTAAATATTTTAAGCCCTACATACCTAGGGGGATAGTAGCTGCTCTTTTTAAGATGGGGGAGTCCTTTGCAGATTTGACACTTCCACTTATAATGGCAAAGGTAATAGATATTGGAGTTTCAAATAGGGACTTTGACTATATTCTTTCAATGGGGGGAAAGATGATCTTAGTAGCTGGAGCTGGATATTTATCAGCTATACTATCTAACTATTTTTCCTCAAGAGCCTCTCAAGAGTTTGGAGCTAATTTAAGAGAGAGTATCTTTACAAAAATTCAACACTTTACCTTTAATCAATTGAATAAATTTTCTCAGGCATCTTTAATAACAAGAATAACTAAAGATGTAGATCAAATAACTAATATGTTTTTGATGTGTATAAGAATGGTATTGAGAGGACTTACCACAGGGGTGGGGGCTGTGATTATGGCAATAATTATCAATCCTACTCTTTCAGTTGTTTTTATAGTTATAACTCCTCTAATAATATACTTAACTCTTTACTATGTAAAAAAATCTTTTGGTCTATATGATCTTGTTCAGAAAAAATTAGATAATTTAACTCTTATCTTAAGAGAAAATCTTTCTGGTTTGAAGGTAGTAAGAGCTCTATCTAAAGAGAAAATAGAAGAGGAGAGATTTGATAGAAAAAATGATGAGTTAAAGGAACAAAATATCATAGCTGATAATTTAATGATAAGTAAATTACCTTTTATAACTCTCATTATGAATTTAGGAGTTGTAGCAGTACTTTGGTTTGGAGGAATAAGGGTTCACTATGGAAAGATGCATCTAGGAGAGATAGTAGCCTTTATTAACTATCTAAATATGATACTCTTTGCTATGAATGCTTTATCTTTCTTATTTACACTATACAGTAAAACAAGTATCTCATATAGAAGAGTTAAGGAGATAGTAGGGGAAGAGGTTGAAGAAATTAATCAAGAGGAGTTTGAGAAATCTCTTACAGACAATATTTTAGAGTTTAATCATGTATATTTTTCCTATGATAAAAGTGATAAATATGTTTTAGAGGATATAGACTTTAAAATAAAAAGAGGAGAGAACATTGGTATAATTGGAGGAATAGGTTCTGGAAAATCCACTTTAGTCTCTCTTATTCCAAGGTTTTATGATGTTGTAAAGGGAGAGATAAAAGTAGATGGAATAAATATCCAAAGATATCAAGAGGGAAATTTAAGAAAGAAAATAGGGCTTGTATTACAGAAAGCTTTTCTATTTTCTCAAAGTATAAAGGAGAATATAATGTGGGGAGATCAAAATGCTTCCCAGGAGAAAATGGAGTTAATGGCACAGATCTCTCAAGGAAAGGAGTTTATAGAAAAACTTCCTGAAAAATATGATACAGAGTTAATTAAGGGAGGAAATAATCTTTCTGGAGGACAGAAACAGAGATTATCCATAGCTAGAACACTACTTAAACAACCGGATATTTTAATCTTTGATGATAGTTTTAGTGCTCTAGATTTTATTACTGAACATAAGCTGAAAGAGGAGTTAAAAACCTATATGAAAACAGTGACTACAATAACAATATCTCCTAAAATCTCCTCTTTGATAAAGATGGATAGAATTATGGTTATAGATAATGGGAAATTAGTTGGTTTTGATACTCATGAAAATCTTATAAAAGATTGCGGAGTATATAGAGAGATATGTGAATCTCAAGAGATCTGTACAACAAAGGAGTGTAATTATGAATAAAAGCATATTAAAAAAATTGACTCCCTATCTTTATCAATATAGATATAAGTTTTTATTTCTAGTTTTTTTAGCAATAATAGGAAATATCTTAACATTGATAGGACCCTATTTAGTAGGAAAAGCTATAAATCAGATTAAAGTAAGTATGAGTAAAGAGAATTTCATCTATTTGGGGCAAATCTCTATAGCCCTGCTTTTTACCTATATTTCAGGGGCTTTTTTATCCCTTACACAGAATATAAGAATGAATACTATATCCCAAGAGATTGTAAATGTAATGAGAAAAAATGCTTTTAACAAAATACATACTTTTCCTTTAAAAGCTTTTAATGGAATGTCACAGGGAAATATCTTAACTATACTGATAAATGATATTGATAATATAAGTAGTTCTCTATCTCAAATAGGAACAAGAATTGTAGTTAATCTTTTGACAATATTTACAGCTTTAGGAATAATGATATATATAAGTCCATCTCTTACTATAATTCAATTGGCACTTGTATCTATCACAGGAGTATTTCTAAAAGAGATAACTAAGAGGAGTAAAGAGAAGAGAAGAGTTCAACAAAGATATTTAGGAAGATTAAATAGTTATGTAGATGAGATTCTTACAGGACAGGCTGAGGTAAAATCTTTTTCATATGAAGAGAGAGCTATTGAGAAATTTAAAAAATTAAATGGAGATTATAAAGAGAATGCTATAAAATCTCTTTTTCTTTCTGGATTTAATTTTCCAACTTTAAATTTTATCAATAATATAGGATACTCTCTTATAATTTTTACTGGAGCTTTATTTATGCTTAAAGGGAAGATTGATTTAGGAGAGTTATCTAGTTTTATAATTTATTCAAAACTATTTAATAGACCTATTGCTAGTATCTCAGAAGCATATAATATCATTCAAACAGTAATAGTTAGTTCAGAGAGATTTTTTCATTTTATGGAGTTAGAAGAGGATAGTTTAGGTGGAGAAAGAGAGCTTTTCCCTGAAAAAATAAGAGGAGATATAGAGTTTAAAAATGTAAATTTCTCATATAATGATGAGGTAACAGTTTTAAAAGATCTCTCTTTCAAAACTGAGGCGGGAAAGTTAGTAGCAATTGTTGGACCTACTGGAGGAGGAAAAACAACAATAGTAAACTTACTTATGAAATTCTATGATATCTCTTCTGGAAGTATAACTCTTGATGGAATAAATATAGATGAATATAAAAAATCTGATATAAGAAAACTTTTTGGTATGGTGCTACAAGATAGTTGGTTGTTTACGGGAACAATAGAAGAGAATATAAGATATGGAAATGAGAATATTACCTTAGAAGATGTAATAAATAGTGCAAAACTTGCCTGTGCCCATGATTTTATTAGCAAATTACCTATGGGATATGATACAATAGTGAGTGAGGATAATATGGTATTATCTCAAGGACAGAAACAACTTATAACTATTGCAAGGATAATAGCTTCTAATCCTAAATTTTTAATATTAGATGAGGCTACAAGTGGAGTTGACACTAGAACAGAGTTAAGACTTCAAAAAGCTATTGCAAATATAACTACAAATAGAACAAGTTTTGTAATTGCTCATAGACTTTCTACAATAAAAAATGCAGATTTAATCTTGGTATTGAAAGATGGAGCTATAATAGAGAAGGGAACACATAAAGAACTGATGGCTTTAGGGGGATTCTATCAGACTATGTATAATACTCAATATGCTTTATAGGGGGGATTTTTTTGCTACTAAAAAAAATTAATATCTACAATCCATTAACTAGAAAGGGATTTGAACAAGATGTTTCATTGATAATGGAACCAGCCATTGAGGCTATGTATTTGGAATTAAAAAATAACCATGAAGCTCTTTTTAAACATAAGGAACTACTATCTCTATCTCCTGTGGGAATGAAAGATTTTACTATGGAGATAACAGGGTATGAGGGAACAGCATTGTATAAAATCTTTCATAGAGAGGATTTAGTTGTACTAGGAGAGGTTTTTACTAACAATGAAGAGATTGAAAAATTTAGACAGGATTTAGTTCCTGAGTTAGAGGAAGCTTATAGTAATATACCAGAAGCTCCAGTTTCTACTATAATTTTTGCTAGAGATTTTTATAATATAAATAGAATTATGCAAGAAACTGTGTTTTCTTTTTGTAGATTACTAGGTTTTTCTGCTGTGAGAGTAATGGTTGATCATAAATAAAAACTCTTTAGGAGGGGATAATTTTTAATGGAAGAAAATAAGTTTGAAACAGTAATTGATCTTTTGCAAAAAGATATGAAGATAATTCAAAGAGCAGATCATTTTTCCTTTTCAATTGATTCATTATTGGTTTCAGAATTTTCAACAATAACAAGAACTACTAAAACAATAGTAGACTTAGGGACTGGGAATGGAGTAATTCCACTTTTTCTCTCTAAAAAAACAAAGGCTAAGATAATTGGAATAGAGATACAGGAGATATCTGCTAATTTAGCTAAAAGAAATATAGAGTTAAATAACCTACAAGAACAGATTGAGATAATAAATGATGATATGAAAAATTGGAGTGAACATTTAAGAAGAGGAAGTATTGATTTAGTTGTGACTAATCCACCATTTTTTAAATTTCATGGAGAAGAGAAGCAACTGAATGATTTAGATCAGCTTTCTTTAGCTAGACATGAGATCAGTATAAATTTAGATTCTCTTATAGAAACTGCTTCAAGTCTTTTAAAAGACAAGGGATATTTTGTAATGGTACATAGGGTAGATAGACTTTTAGATATACTAGAAACTATGAAAAAATACAAGATAGAGCCAAAGAGAATACAATTTTGTTATACTAAACTAGAAAAAGAGGGAAAAATTTTACTTATAGAGGGAGTAAAAAATGGAAATTCAGGGCTTAGGGTTCTACCACCTCTTATTGCTCATGATGATGATGGGAGCTATTCAAAAACTATTTTAGAGATGTTTAAGTAGTGAGGGAAATATGATTAATGAAAATAAGATATTAACCTTAGCAAATATGACAGGAAAAATAGCTTTACAAAGTGGAGCTGAAACTTATAGAGTTGAGGATATAATTTCTAGAATATGTAAACACTATGGTTTAAATGCTCAGTGCTTTGTGTCAATTACTTGTATAATAACATCTGTAAGAAATCATAAGGGAGAGCTTTTTTCCTCTGTAGAAAGGGTATCTGCAAGAACTACAAATTTAAATAAGGTTCATGCAATAAACCAATTAGTAAGAGATTTAAAAAAGCATAATTTTGAGAGTTTTACTGAAGAGGTAATAAGAATAGATAGAGAGATACCATATAATAAAACTATATATTTCCTAGCCCACTGTTTTGGAGCTTTTTCCTTTGCTTTATTATGTAAAGGGGGATTGAATGATGCTATAACAGCCTTTATAGGTGGAGGTATAATATTTTTAATCTCTGATTTTGCAAATAGACTTCAAACTAATACTTTTTTTCTTAATACATTAGGTGGATTTGCTTGTACTTTATTAGCATACTTAAGTGTACAAATTGGATTTACAGAAACAGTTTCTTACTCTACCATAGGAACAATTATGTTGCTTGTACCAGGAATCGCTTTAACCAATGGAGTTAGAGATTTAGTAGCTGGAGATTTACTATCAGGTATGTCAAGAGCTGTAGAAGCTTTTTTAGTGGGAGTTGCTCTAGCTTCAGGAACAGGATTTGCTCTATTTTTAATATTGAAATTAGAGGGGATATAGTATGACTAAACGTATTTTAATAGAGATAATAGCATCTGCAGGAAGTACTTTAGCTTTTGGTGTAGTATTTAACCTTAAGGGAAAAAAATTGATATTTGCAGGAGTTGGAGGAGTTTTAGGTTGGCTTATTTATGTATTTTTTAAACATGTTGGAAGTTCAGAGGCTGCTTCACTTTTTTATTCATCCATAGGAATAACTATATATTCAGAAATAATGGCAAGAATTTTAAAAACCCCTGTGACGTCTACACTGATAGCTAGTTTGATTCCCTTGGTTCCGGGAAGTGGAGTATATTTCACTATGTCTTATTTTGTACAAAATAAAACAGTAGAGGCTACTCAAAAAGGGATAGATACATTAATTCAAACTATTGCTATAACTGTTGGAATAGTTATGGTTTCTACTTTTTCACAGATTTATTATAAGTTTAGAAGGTATCAGTTAGTTAAGGAAAAGATAAAAAAAAGAAAAGAGTATTATAAAAGATTAAAATAAAAATATTTAATAATATAAAAGGAAAAAAGTTTACTTCCAATCGCTAG
>DXSD01000029.1 GCA_019410665.1 Fusobacterium sp. | reverse complement strand
TTGTAGAAGAAGGAAATAAACAAATTTCTATATTTTTATAGATTTTTGGCAACGGGATTAAGATTGGATTATAGACCAAGTTTTATATTTAAAAATGGACATATTAATACATGTTTTCCAACTATTTTTAGAAAAATTGAGGTAAAATATAGAAGAGAGAGAATAAATACTCCAGATTTGGATTTTCTAGACATAGATTGGATAAAAAAAGGGAATAATAAGGTTATAGTATTGTGCCATGGATTAGAGGGAAGTTCGAAAAGTAAATATATTCAGGGGATGGCTAAGTATTTTTCAGAAAGAGGTTGGGATATACTAGCTATGAATTATCGTGGGTGTAGTGGAGAGATAAATAAAAAAATAAAATTTTACAATATGGGACAGATTGAGGACTTAGAAGAAGTATTGAAAAAAACTGAGGATTATAAAAAAGTGGTTCTTGCAGGGTTTAGCTTAGGAGGAGGATTGGTATTAAACTATTTAGGAAGTAAAAAAACTCTTCCCACAAATATACATTGTGCTATGGCAGTTTCAGCTCCTTGTGATCCTTTAGGAAGTGCCAGAACCTTTGTTAAAAAAGAGAATAGAATCTATAGAGATTATTTTATGAAAAAATTAAAGAGTAAAATAGTTGAAAAAAATATATTGAATCCTGGAAAAATAAATTTAGATGGGATACTAGAGTGTAAAACAATAGAGGAGTTTGATGATATTTTTACAGCACCACAATATGGATATAGAGATGCTCTAGATTATTATGAAAAGGTAAGTCCTAAACACTCTATACCTAATATAAAAATTCCTACACTTATTCTTATGGCTGAAGATGACCCTATAATGTCAGAAAGTTGTTATCCTATAAAAGAAGCTAAGAAAAATAAGAAGATAACATTGGAAATAACTAAGTATGGTGGACATGTAGGTTATGCTAGATTGTTTGGGGAACATTATTGGTTAGAAGAGAGGTTATTTGAGTTTGTAACTGAAATAGAAAAGAAATAAAAAAGTTCGTTTTTTTATGAAAGAACGAACTTAAATACTCTAAAAACATAACAACTTCTAATATGATAATAATACTTTTTAGAATTTTTGTCAAGAAGTAAATAAAATTGTTGGAAAAAATTCTCTTTTTCATAAGTTGACGAATTTATAATAAAATATAAAGGAGAGATGAGTATGAAAAAAGTATTATTAGGGTTATTTGCTCTATCAGCAGTAGCTATGGCTGAAAATTATTTTGAAGGAACTAATCTATATTTAAAAGCAGGTGTAGATGTTTGGCAAGATTATGAAACTGTATCTTATTATGGAGAAACTGTTACAAATGATGAAGCAGACTCTTTAGGATATGAGATTGGGGTAGAGGTAACAAGAGAGGTTTTACCTAATTTTGAGTTAGGGCTTGGACTATCTTACCAAGACCATGGAGATACTAAATATAAAAAACTTTCTCCTTATACTGTAGATGAGAGTGATTATGATGATATAATTAATGCTGAATTTGGTCCTGATACAACTTTTGATGGAGTTTCATCAGAAGAAGTTAAAGTAGGAAGTTATAAATCAATTCCTCTTTACATAACAGGTAAATACAATATACCTTTAGAAAGTAATGTAAAACCATATATCAAAGCAGATTTAGGATATTCTTTTAATTTTGATGAAACAGATACTAAATATAGAGATAATGTTAGTGGTAAAATAAATGGGACAACACCAGTTGCAGCGACTCTTTCAGAAACTTTTAATACAAGTATAGATAATGGTATGTATTATGGAATAGGAGCTGGAGCTGAATATAACAACTTTATGGTAGAGCTAATGTATAAGGTTAATAAAGCTGATGTAGAAGTAACAGTTGGAAATGAAAAAATTTCAGGAGATTTAGATTACTCAAGAGTAACTTTATCATTTGGATATAAATTTAATTTCTAATAATTGAAATAATAATGTTAAGAGTTTTTATATAATCCCAAATTAAAAGGAGAAAATTTTACTGTAATGAGCATTGCGTAAGCACTAGCGATTGGAAGTAGAAGTTTTCTCCTTTTCTATTTAATAAACTAAATTTTTATTTTTCATTCATTTTCAATTCAGCTATTAATTCATTTAGTAATTTCTTTAGGTTAACAGTATTTTCTTTTGATACTCTCATAGAATAATTTATATATTTAGCTGTTTTTCTTTCAATTTTTTGAATTAATTTACTATCTTTTATAACTAAAGGTTTATTTGTTAATGTTTCTATAAACTCTCCCTCAATATATTTTTCAATTATAGGAAAAGCATTCCCTATGAGGAAAACAGAGTTTCTTTGTTGAGTGTTTATCACATAAAAAGGGCACTTATCTTCATTACCACCATATTGAGTATTTATTTTATTGATAGCTTTTTCTACTTTACTTGACATAGGAATTAACCAATAGATATCTTTAAGTTTTTTATCTTTATATACATAATAGAAGGGTCTACCAGAACCTTTATTTTTACTTAAAAACTCATCATAATGTATTTTAAAAAATTCATCTTTTAAAGTATAAACTCCATTATTTACTAAAGACATTTTCCCTCCTCTTATAAAAAAAAGTCCCTAATAGGACTTTTTCTTTCACACCGCATTTTTGAAAACTTAGGTTTGGTTTCCTAACTTCCGATCACACCGCATTTTTGAAAACTTAGGTTTGGTTTCCTAACTTCCGATCACACCGCATTTTTAAAAACTTAGGTTTGGTTTCCTAAAAATCTTTCTTTTATTAACTACATTATACCATAGAGATCAAAAATTTTCAACTTGATTGTATTATCGTAACTATTCAGGTAGAAATCAACTAAAGAAAACTTAAAGAATTACTCCAGACTACAAGAAGTTGAAAGAGTTAAAATTAAGAATGGCTTTCGTTCAAACAGTTGTGTTTTTTAGTATTCGCCTTCACTGACTTGCTCTATTTATTCTTATCAGTTAACTTTTACGAAAGAGAAAATTTTTATTTAAAAAACATAGAAAAAGTCTTATAAAAATAAATAGTCACAGCAAGTAAATCAGCACTACCTCCAGGGCTAATATTTTTAGAGATATACTCTTTTTCAAGATTTCTAAAATACTCCTCATCTTGAATAAAAGCTCCTCCCTTAGTAAATACTTCTCCCATCTCTTTTTTAACTTTCTCTAAGACTTCAAAATTATGGCGATAAACAATAGTACTATCCATAACCTCACTCATAAGAAAGATTAAAGTGTGCAAAGCACTGGTATTTATATTTTGACTTTTTTCAAAGGCAGAGGAAAAAACCTCTAAAGAACCATTAAATACTATATCAAGACCATTTTTTATCTCTCCTCTTATCCCAGTAAACCCATGCTCAAGAAAAAGTCTCTCTCCATGGGTAAGTTTCCTAGAGGAATCAATATTTTCAAAATCCTTTAAGATATCCTTAGTCATTTCACAAATTGTATTTTGAATATCTATAAAATTTTTCTTCTCATAAAGAACTCTAGCAGTAGCTCCTACAGCAATACCCATTAGAAAAATCATACCCTTATGAGTATTTACCCCATGAGTAACTTTAAACATCTCCTCTTCAATCTCTTTTCCTATCTCTCTAGTGAGATTAAAAGCAATATCTAAAGGAAGGTACGAATACATAACTTCAGCCATTTTTTTAAAACCTTTTTTCAGTACAAAGGAACTATTTAAAAAAGTAAAAAAATCCATATCCTTATGAGAGCCAGAGGTAAGGGGAGTTACAAGTCCAAATCCTGGATAACTAGAAACCTCAAATATCATACCCTCTAAAGAGAGATCTGAAAGTTTAGAGATAACCTCTTCCCTCTCTTTTAAGAAATTTTGGTATGCTATATATTTACTAGCTATTCTATCTTTTATCTCTTGATGGGAATGCTTCATACTTCTTCCACAGATAAAAGCTAGATCATCACAGATAAGACATTTTCTTTTAGGGAGATTAAAGTCACTACGAGATAACCCCTTGTAGTTGGTATCATATACATCTAAATCTACACACCTTCCTAAAATATGATTTTCTTCAAAATGTATAGTAAGTTTCTTTATCTCATAAGCTGGTTTATCAATTAAAAAAAGATATATCTTTCCTTCAAGATTTTTTAAAACCTCTTTATGAACAATAGAAGAGTTAAAAAGTAACTCCATCTCTTTAGTAACTACTTCAGTTATCTCAATGGGAATGGACTCCCATTTATTTTCTCCAGGGTAATTTGCTCTAACTGTAAGAAGAGGGAGATTAAATCTCCCTATAAGTGAATTTTGTAGCTCAACTCTATTCTCTCTATCTTCTAAAAACTTATTTATATCAAACATATTAATGAGGAGAATTACTTATTTTAAGTTTCTCTCCAATCTCCTTTCCTTGTTCACTGATTAAAAAATCATAGGTAGTAGAGGGAACAAATTTTTTAATCTCCTCATACTTCTCATCTTTTAATAGCTCTCTTACATAAGAGGCACTGATAGCTCTCTTTTCAATCTCTTTTCTATGAACAATAATAACCTCAATATCATATTTTGGTAAAATCTCTTTCAAAGTGTTGTTATATGTATTAGTAACTGGACAGTAAGGTTCATCTCCTACATATCTCCTATTTATATTTAGCAACTTTCCAAATTGCTCTCCACAAACAGAAGCATCGAGTTTTGTGTACTCTATTAAAGAATCATCTTCCTTTCTCAAAAAGTAATTAGGGAAAGTAGCTGAGGATATAATATACTCAGTTCCAGGGATTACTTTTACATTGGGAAGATGTGAGGTTCCCTTTTGAACTAAATCATACCTAACTTTAAAGGGAAATACTGATCTATCCTCTTCAACTACAAAGATTAGAACCTCTTCATTTTCACTAGCAACCTTTTCAATAAGATATTGATGCCCTAAAGTAAAAGGGTTACAGTTCATAACAAGCATAGCTCTTTTTTTATTAGTGTCTATACTGTATTTTTTGATTATTTTATCTAAGGTTTTACCAATAGATTTATTTCCCATCTCCATCAATATTACTTTATCAGTATGAGCCACCTCTTTATATCCCATACCTTTGAACAGATCTTTATTAGTAAGTTTTGTAAACACCATAGAGTGGTAGTACCCCTCATCAAACATCTTATTAATAAGGTTAGTTAAAAGCTGAGTAGATAAACCCTCCCCCTGATAATGATTATCAATGGCAAAACACTTAACTATATTTTTACTTTTAGAGGCAGTAGCTATTATTTTTCCACTATCTCTAGCTACAATAGTGTAGTCTACTGAGGTGTCATATTGGAGCTCAAAACTTTGTAAAAACTCTTTGACTTCCTCTCTCTCCTTTATATTTTCCAAATTTATTTTATCTATATTCAAAATATATTCCTCCACACTTTATTCTTAGATTTTAGTTCTAAATTAGTCAACAATCCCATCTTCAGTTGAATTAAGATTTGAACTATTACCTATAGGGGCACCTACTTGTATATCTCCTATTCTATCTCTTATGTTATTTAATTTTCCTGAAATATCTCCAAGGTAACCAGTAAATACCTGTTTAGAAATTTGATTTATCTGCTCTCTTTCTACAGAAAATAGTGAGTATACAGAGGAATCATTTTCCCAAGCTCCCTTTTGAGTGGCAGCTTTTAAAGCTAGTTCTACTGCATATTCAGAAAGATCAGATAAAACTGGAGAGATTATCCCCTTTGAATAGTTGTCAGTATTTAACATAAAAGTATCAAAGTTAATCTTAACCTCTTTTTTTATCTCAGACTTTAGTAGATCCTTAGCATTGTTGTTAGCTTTAGCTTGAGCTATTAATGATCCACTTCTATCTATACTAGAATATCCTACAGAAAAGAGCTCATTTTCTGGATTTATTTTAGTAGCAATCTGCTCTTGAAGTGCCACTGGAATAGCAGAGCTCTTTTTAGGAAGATTTTCATCAATAAAATTATTGATGGATGAACATCCTGTTAATAGAAAAGAAAATATTAAAATAAAAAGTAACAATTTTTTCATAAAAAGTTTCCTCCATAAAAATTTTTTTATTTTTTTAAAATACAACTGTATTCTATAAAGCCCCATTTTTTAAATGTTTAAAGAGTTTTTCCTAATTTTATTTTATAATATTAATGAAGGAAAAGCAAATATTTATTGAAATAATTGGAAAAATCCGATAAAATTAATTATTAGAGAAAGAAATATGAGGAGGCAAAAATGGGATTTTTTTCTTTGAGTAAAAAAAACTTTTCTTTGAATAGTAGAAAGAAATATGTTACATTAACAGTAGAAAGTAAAGAAGATGAAAAGAAACAAGAGAGTAAACATATAGATAATAATCCAACTGGACTTTGGTCAAAGTGCCCAGAGTGTCAGGAGATTCTCTATAAGGAGGACATTGATAGTAATTTAAAAAAATGTCCTAAGTGTGATTACTATTTTAGAATGACAGCAAGAGAGAGAATAGAGCTACTAATAGATGATGGAACATTTGTTGAAGAGGATGCTAATATCTTCTCACAAAATCCATTGAATTTCCCTCAATATGAGGAAAAAAATAGAAAAGCTCAAGAAGAGTGTAATATGAATGAGGGAGTTATTTCAGGAACTGGAAATATAAATGGTATAAAAGTTAGTATAGCAGCAATGGATTTTAACTTTATGGGTGGAAGTATGGGTTCAGTTGTAGGTGAAAAAATAACTAGAGCAATGGAGAGAGGATTAGAGCAAAGAATCCCTGTAATAGTTGTTTGTACATCTGGTGGAGCTAGAATGCATGAAGGATTGTTTTCACTTATGCAGATGACTAAAACTTCAGCAGCAGCAGAGAGGCTAAGACAGGCTGGAGTACCATACATAGCTATTCCTGTAAATCCAACAACAGGAGGGGTAACAGCTTCTTTTGCTATGTTAGGAGATATAATTGTAAGTGAGCCTAAGGCTATGATAGGTTTTGCTGGAAGAAGGGTAATTGAGCAAACTATAAAGCAAAAACTTCCTGATGAGTTTCAAACAAGTGAATTTTTACTAAAATGTGGAATGGTAGATGTAATTACCAAAAGAGAAAATATGAAAGAAACTTTATACACTATTTTAAGTAATCTAGTGGGATAGTGTTAGGGGGAATAAAATGAAATTTGAATTTGAAAAAGAGATTTTAGAATTAGAAAAAAAGATAGCCGATTTAAAGAAGTTTTCTGAAGAGAACGAGATAGATTTAAAGGATCAGATTGAGAAACTAGAGAAAGTCTATGAGGAAAAATTAAAAGAGAAGTATAAAAACTTAAGCTCTTGGGATAGAGTTTTTGTATCAAGACATCCAGAGAGACCCTATACTTTAGATTATATTGAAAATATGACAACAGATTTTATAGAGTTACATGGAGATAGACTGTTTGGAGATGATCCAGCAATAGTAGGAGGACTTTGTAAAATTGATGGGCAGAGAGTTATGATAATAGGTCATCAAAAGGGAAGAAGTGTAGATGAGAAATTGTATAGAAACTTTGGTATGCCAAATCCTGAAGGGTACAGAAAAGCTTTAAGACTTTATAAGATGGCAGAGAGATTCAATATTCCAATAGTTTGTCTAATAGATACTCCAGGGGCTTATCCAGGATTAGAAGCTGAAGAGCGTGGACAAGGAGAGGCAATTGCAAGAAATCTTATGGAGATGTCAGGGGTAAAAGTTCCTATTATCTCTGTAGTTATAGGAGAAGGTGGAAGTGGAGGAGCTCTTGCACTAAGTGTAGCTGACAAGATTTTTATGTTAGAGAACTCTGTTTACTCTGTAATCTCTCCAGAAGGATGTGCAGCAATCCTATATAAAGATGCATCTAAAGCACCAGAGGCAGCTGAAAATTTAAAAATTTCTGCACAATCTCTCTATGAATTAGGGATAATTGATGGTATAATAGAGGAACCAATAGGAGGAGCTCATAGAGATCATAAATGTATAGCTCTTAACCTAAAAAATATCATTTTATCATCATTTTCTGAATTAAATAAAATATCTGTGGAAGAATTAGTGGAAAATAGGTATAATAAGTATAGAAAAATAGGTTCTTTTATTGTAAACGAGAATTAAAGGAGAGTTATTGATAATGGAAAAGAAAATAGCAATTTTAACAAGTGGAGGAGATGCTCCAGGAATGAACGCTGCTATAAGAGCAGCTGCTAAAACAGCTATGGCTAAAGGAATGAAAGTATATGGAATCCAAAGAGGATACTTAGGAATGTTAAATGATGAGATATTCCCAATGGATGGAGGATATGTTTCTGGTATAATTGATAGAGGAGGAACTCGTTTACTTACAGCTAGATGTTTAGAGTTCAAAGATCCTAAATTTAGAGCAATAGCAGCTCAAAATCTTAAGAAAAGAGGAATTGAAGGATTAGTAGTAATCGGTGGAGATGGTTCTTATCGTGGAGCTGATTTACTATCTAAAGAGCATGGAATAAAAGTTATAGGTATTCCTGGAACAATAGATAACGATATTAAAGGAACAGATTTTACATTAGGATTTGATACTTGTTTAAATACAATTTTAGATGCTATATCTAAAATAAGAGATACAGCTACTTCACATGAGAGAACTATCTTAGTAGAAGTAATGGGAAGACATGCAGGAGACCTTGCACTACAAGCTTGTCTTGCTGGTGGAGGAGATGGATTATTAATTCCTGAGATGGATAATCCTATTGAGTTATTAGCTTTCCAAATTAAAGAGAGAAGAAAACAAGGAAAATTACATGATATAGTTTTAGTAGCTGAAGGTGTAGGAAGAGTACAAGATGTAGAGGCTGCACTAAAAGAGAAAATAACTACAGAGGTAAGAAGTGTAGTATTAGGACACGTTCAAAGAGGAGGTACTCCATCTGGATTCGATAGAGTGTTAGCTACTAGAATGGGAGCTAAAGCTATAGAGTTATTAGAAGCTGGAGAGGGAGGATTAATGGTTGGTATTGAGAACAACCAAATTATAACTCACCCTATCTCTTATGCTTGGGATGGAGAGAGAAATTACGATTTCAGACCTGACTATGACTTAGCTCTTCTTTTAGCAAAATAAATTAGGGAGGAACTTAATATGGATAATGTATTAGAGTTAGTAAGAAAAGAGAGAAGAAAAAATAAGATAAAAAGAGAGATTGAAGATAACGATAAAAAAATTAGAGATAACAGAAAAAGAGTTGAGTTACTATCTAACTTAAGAGAGTATGTTAAACCTAATATGAATTATGAGGATTTCTTAGATATATTAGAGAATATGCAATCAGATTATGAGGATAGAGTAGATGACTATATCATCAAAAATGCTGAACTAGGAAAAGAGAGAAGAGATATTAATAAATCTTTAAAAGAGATAAAGAAAGCTCTTAAAGAGGGATAATAAAAATAGTAGAATTAAACTACACCTAAAATCTTGGGTAACTGAGATAGAGGGTGTAGTTTTTTAATGTTCAAATAGAATAAAATTGATAATTATGGTATAATATAGAAAATATAAATAAGGAGAAAAGAGATGGCAACTAAGAGTTTAGAAAGACTTATAGATGAATTTAATAGACTTCCGGGAATAGGAAGAAAAAGTGCAGCAAGATTAGCTTTTCATGTTTTAGAGATGAGAGAGGAGCAGGTGGAGAGTTTTATAGAGGCTCTTCGTGAAGCTAAAAATCTTATAAAAAGATGTCCTAAGTGTGGAGATTTTTGTGAAGATGAGCTATGTGAAATCTGTTCAAATGAACTTAGAGATAGATTTACCATATGTGTAGTAGAGGATAGTAGAGATATTGTTTCTTTTGAGAAAATGGGAAAATACAAAGGACTTTACCATGTATTAGGGGGAAAAATTGCACCTCTCAATGGGATAACTCCAGATAAATTAAATATAAAAACTTTATTAGAAAGAGTGGCTAGTGAGGATATTCAAGAGGTAATCTTAGCACTTAACCCAGATTTAGAGGGAGAAACTACAGCACTATACTTAACAAAATTATTAAAGCCCTTTGGAATAAAGGTAACAAAAATTGCAAGTGGAATACCTATGGGAGGAAATATAGAGTTTGCTGATAGTGCAACTATTTCAAGAGCCTTAGATGGAAGACAAGAGGTATAATGACACATTTTGGACATACAAAAATAGTAAAATACTAAAAAGGAGTTAAAGCTATGATAGATACACCTAGAGGAAACAGAGTACATATAGGAATTTTTGGAAGAACTAATGCTGGGAAGTCTAGTATTATTAATAAATTAACTAACCAAAATATATCCCTTGTGTCAGAAGTGAGAGGAACTACTACTGACCCAGTATATAAAGCTATGGAACTGCTACCAATTGGACCTGTAGTTTTTATAGATACAGCTGGAGTAGATGATATTACAGAGATTGGAAAATTAAGAGTTGAAAAGAGTAGAGAGATTCTAAATAAAATAGATGTAGCTCTTTTAATAATATCTAGTGAGACTATGCTAATAGAAAGTAAGTTGGACTATGAAAAAGAGTGGTTGAGTGAGATAAAAAAGAGAAATAAGCCCTTTATTATAGTTTTAAATAAGATAGATTTAGTATCTAAAGAGAAAAAAGATGAGTTTCTATCAATATTAAAAAAAGAGCTAGTTGATGATATTATAGAGGTAACTACCTTTGAAACTACTTATATTCAGAAGATAAAAGAGAAATTAATAGAGTATTCACCAAAGTTTATAAATGAGGAAAAACTTGTAGGAGATAAGATAAAGATAGGGGATAAGATACTGCTAGTAGCTCCCCAAGATATTCAAGCTCCTAAGGGTAGACTTATCCTACCTCAAGTACAGGTTATTAGAGATATTTTAGATAATGGGGGAATACCTACTGTGGTTACTTTAGATAACTTAGAAGAGGGATTAAAGATATTTAATGGGAAACCAGATTTAGTAATAACTGACTCTCAAGTTTTTGGAGTAGTTAATAAAAAGGTAGATAGAAGTGTTCCACTTACATCATTTTCAATAATAATGGCAAGAGCTAAGGGAGATTTAGATATTTTATATAGAGGTGCCAAGAAGATAAATAGTTTAAAAAGTGGAGATAAGGTTCTAATAGCTGAAGCTTGTACCCACCATCAATTAAAAGGGGACATAGCTAGAGAAAAATTACCTATAATGTTACAAAATAAGGTTGGAGAACTACAAATAGATAACTGTTCAGGGAAGGATTTTCCTAAAGATATCTCAAAATATGACTTAGTTATACACTGTGGTTCTTGTATGTTAAATAGAGCAGAAACTCTAAATAGAATAGGAGAGTGTAGTGATAAAGAGATCTCAATTACAAATTTTGGTATGGCAATAGCTGAGATCAATGGAATCTTAGATAGAGTGATGGAGATTTTTAAGGAGGGATAATTATGAAAAAACTTATAGTTTTATCAATGTTAATAGTAGGAAGTATAGCTCAAGCTAGTTGGTGGGGAGATTTAAGTGGAGGAACAAGAGCAGTTATAGTGGGAGGTTCAGCACTTTTACTAAATAACTCTTATCAAAATAGTGAGTTAAAACACCAAAGAGATTTAGATAAATTAGATACTCAAATAAGAAGAGATTATGAAAGACAAGCAGTTGCTGAAAATGCCCACATGAAATATAGTGGATCTGGAGTTCCTGCTAGATTGAAATATCCTACAGCTAATAATTATAGTGGGGCTGGATATGAGAGAGAAGTTAGAGTGAATACAAGTCAAAGAGGAAGAGTTATATTTGATGATGGAAAAACTCAGATAATAGAATTAGCTGATGGAACAAGAATTACTTTAAATCAATAGGTTAAAATGGTAGGAGTGATGATATGCCAGTAATTTGTAGATTTTATGGAATAATAATAAAAATGTATTTTAATGACCATCTTCCACCGCATTTACATGCTATTTATGGGGAATATAATGGAGTTATAGATTTAAAAAGTTTTGAAATGATAGAAGGTGATTTACCTTCAAGAGCTTTAAAATTAGTGCAAGAGTGGACAAAAGAATATCAAACTGAATTATTAAAAATGTGGGAAACAAAATCCTTTGTAAAATTACCTGAGTTAAAATAGGGAGGTAATTATGAAATATCCAAAAATTAAAAAAGTAGAAGTATTAGAAGATTATATTTTAAAAGTATTTTTTGACAATAGAGAGATTAAAATATATGATTTTAAACCTAACTTTCAATATGAATTTTTTTCACAATTAAAAGATTACTCTATATTTAAAAATGTTACTGTTGATATTGGGGGATATGGAATATCTTGGAATGATGATTGTGATTTAAGTGAATATGAATTATATACAAGAGGAAAATAGTTCAAATTAGAGAATGAGCAAATTAAAAGGAGAAAATTTTACTGTAATGAGCATTGCGTAAGCACTAGCGATTGGAAGTAAAAGTTTTCTCCTTTTCTGTTTAGTAAGTTAAATTGTAATTTCAATTACTCTTTAAAAGTTCTAAAGTTATCTTAGTAGTAGCCACACAAGTAACAAGTGGAGCAATAAATATCCCAACTACTGGAATAAAAAATAGAATAGTGAAGATTCCCCCACATAAAAAGGCGTAAACCCTCTGTTTTTTCAAAAACTCAAGGCTCTCTTTAGGTGTCAGATTATATCTTTCTAAAGTATAATCCATAAAGGAAAAACCTGTAAAATATCCCTGAATTATAAAGATAAGAAGAGGGATAGATAGATTTATAGGAAAGATGAATCCTAAAAGCATTACCACACAAGTTCCAACCATCTGTTTAAAAAAACTTTTCATACCTATATCAATACCTCTTAAGAGAAATCTAAAGTTATCTCCAAAGGTAAAATCAAATTTCTCCCCTGTTAGATGAGTTTCAACTCTTTCTGAAACATAGCTAAGTATAGGAGAGAGTATAACAAGTAAAATAGATTTATAAACTAGATAGTAAAAGAAGATAGAGCATACCCACACTAAAATTTTAACTAAAATATATAGAATAGAGTTGAACTCCTCTAGTTTAAAAAACTCACTTAAGGCATTAGCCAAGCTTAAAGAGAGAGTATCTCCTAAAAATACAAATAGTAAAAATAGCAGTATACTAATAATTCCTGGAATAAAGTAGAACTTTCTAAGTTTAGCTTCTCTAATTATTCTGAAAGAATCTAAAAAAGAGTTGAATACTAAAGATAGAATTTTCATTATTTCATCCCTTCTAAATGAGATGTATCAGAGAAAACCTCAATAGTGTATTTCCCATCTGTATAATCTACTATAGAAAGGCTAGTATTTTTAGGAACCTCTACATCTCCTAACTCTTCAAAAGAGATGTTTTTAATAACCTTAAATATTCCTTTTAAAGTCATACCATGAGTAACTACAATTACAACATCATTTTCTTTGTGTTTTTTAACTATCTTTTCTAAACCAATTTCAACTCTTTTTACAAGTTCAGGAAAGCTCTCTCCTTTATATGGTTTAGGATTATAATCTTTAGGATTGAAGAAAAAGTTGTGAAACTGTTCAGGATATTTAGATTCAAACTCCTCTCTAACAACACCCTCCATCTCTCCAACAGAGATCTCTCTAAATTCGTCTATAAACTCTATTTTTATATCTCTATCTCCAATAATTAATTGTGAAGTTTCAATAGTTCTTCCAAGAGGAGAGGAGTAAAAAGTTGTAAACTCTGTATCTTTTAGTTTCTCTCCAAGTCTTCTAGCTTGCTCTCTTCCTGTTTCAGTAAGGGGAGAGTTAGATGTTCCTTGAAATATTCTTAGGGTATTCCATAGAGTTTCCCCATGTCTAACAAAATAAATTTTCATAATTTTTTCCTTTCTATTTTAATATTAAAAGATATTTGATATAATTATATCATATATTGTACTTGATTTTAAGGAGGTTGTAAAATGAAATTTTTAGGAGTGATACCATCTAGATATGCATCTACAAGATTAGAGGGGAAGCCATTAAAAGATATTTGTGGGCATACTATGGTTGAATGGGTATATAAAAGAGCTAAACTTTCAAAACTTGATGAAGTAGTAATAGCTACTGATGATGAGAGAATATATGATGAGGTTATTAGATTTGGGGGGAAAGCTGTACTTACTAGAAAAGATCATGAAAATGGAACTAGTAGAATAGCAGAAGTTTGTGAAAAATATAGTAACTATGATGTTATTGTAAATGTTCAAGGAGATGAGCCTCTTATAGAACCTGATATGATAAACTCTATAATAGACTCTTTTTTAGAAGATGATACAATTGCAATGAGTACATTAAAATATAAATTGGACACTATGGAAGATATAGAAAATCCCAACTATGTAAAAGTTATTACAGATAAAAAAGGGTATGCTATATATTTCTCAAGAAGTGTAATTCCTTATCCTAGAAAACTTGATCTACAAAACTACTATAAACATGTGGGAATATATGGATATAGAAGAGAGTTTGTAATAGAGTATGCTAAAATGGAGCCTACCCCTTTAGAGTTATCTGAATCTTTAGAGCAACTTAGAGCTTTAGAAAATGGTTATAAAATCAAAGTAATGGAAACTCCATATAAAATTTTAGGTGTAGATACTCAAGAGGAACTGGATAAGGTTAGAGAGTATATAAAGGAAAACAGTATAAAATTAGATTAGAGGAGTGAACTATGAAAGGAATAAAGTATTTATTTTGTGGAGCTCTATTGGGATTTCTTTTAAGTAGTTGCTCTTCAACAACTGGTAATTACAAAGAGATTACAAGTGTACCAGTAAAGGTAGAGAGGAATAGAGTTGAAAGTGGAGATTATAAATTAGACTACTCATTTTTTAAGAAAAGAGGGCTACCTATCCCAGATAATTTTAAGGGAAGGGTATCAGAGTATTTAGTTGCAAGAAATGATACTTTGAAGAAGTATGGATATGATTTTTTTGATGATTATGATGAGAAAAAAGCATTGAAATTTTACAAAGATTTAGAGGTTAGAGGGTATGGAGATAACTCAGCATACTGGAGATGGAAAGTAAGCTTAGACAAAGATGATTTTTACACAGCAATAGAGAACAATCTTCCAAGTGTTTATAGCGGAAGACCTGCTGATGTCTTAACTCTTTCAAAGGGAGAGTGGAAATCTTTAAGAGTTACTGCAAACTCAGTGGGAAAGGTGAAAAATGTTGAGATAGCTGCTAGAGGAAAATCAGGGGTAGTAACCTATGTTCTTGTAACAACTAATAAAAATAGGTATTTAGTGGCTAAAGAGTTAAATATTAGAAAGTTATTTGCCCTCAACAAGAAAAGAGCAGAAACTAGAGAGGATATTTTGATGTATGGAGCTAGAGGTGGAGCTGGAAGATATCAAGATAATCCAATCAGAAGAAATATAACTCTGTTCCCATCTGCATATTTTGCTTTAGAATATAGTGGAAGTAGGGTAAATATCTATGGTGGTGGCTATGGACATGGAGTAGGTATGGGACAGTACACAGCCTTTGACTTAGCTAAAAATCATAGATATGATTATAAGGATATCTTAAAGAGAAACTATCCAAATAGTGAGTTAAAAAATATGTATTCATTAAAAGGGGTAGGAAAAACAATAAATGTAGGGATAACTAACTCTTTTAGGGGAATGGATCACAGCAGTGTAGTTCTTTCAAGTAATGGAAAGATGAGAATAGATGGAGCTGGGTTTAAGATAGATGTTCCTCCAAGACAAAAAGTGGTAATAGTAAATAAGGGGAATAGATTGTGGGTTAGTGTAAATGGAAAACATAGGGTAAAAACTGTAAATCCTTTAGATATTACAGCTTATGGATATTATATTACTTTAGAAGGACTTAAGAGGGGACATACCTCTATGCCAAAATATAGAGGGGATATGATAGTGAAACCATCTAAAACAAACTCAAAAGGAATAAGGGTCATCAATCAAGTAAAGATAGAGGATTATTTAAAGCAGGTAGTTCCTAGTGAAATGCCAGAAAGTTTTGGAGTAGAAGCTTTAAAAGCTCAGGCAGTAGCAGCTAGAACTTATGCTTTAAGTGATTACTTAAAAAATAGATATGCTAAAGATGGCTTCCATGTAAAAGACACAACAGAGAGCCAAGTGTATAATAATGCTCATGAAAATGAAAACTCTACTAAGGCTATAGAAGCAACCTCAGGAAGAGTATTGATGAATGATGGAAAACCTATTGATGCGAAATATTTTTCCACTTCAGCAGGATTTACAGAAGCAGCTAATTATATTTGGTAGGAGGGAAAGAGAATGAAAAGATATTTAGGGGTATTTGTGGTAATTTTAACTATGGGTTTGAGTATAATAGCTAACTCATATATTGGAATAGGTGTAAATTTAGTTTTAATCTTACTTAGTTTATTGGCTTTAAAAAAGGGTTTTACTTTGGAGGAGATTATAGATAGTGGATATTCAAGTGGAAAGAAAGCTTTTTTAGTAATGAAGATATTTTTACTTGTAGGAGCTGTTTCATCTATTTGGATAATGTCAGGAACTATTCCCATTGTTGTGTATCAAGGGGTAAAGATGATGAATCCAGAGTATTTCTATCTCTCATCTTTTTTGATTACCTCTGTGGTAGCCTTCCTTCTAGGAAGTTCCTTTGGAACAGCTGGAACTGTTGGTATAGCTATGATAGCAATTGGAAAGGGATTGGGAGCAGATTTAAGTATAGTGGGAGGAACAGTTATCTCTGGGGCATATTTTGGAGATAGATGTTCCCCTGTTTCTTCAAGTGCAAGTTTAGTAGCTACTCTTACAGAAACCAATCTCTATACAAATATTAAAAATATGTTTAAAACAGGAACTCTTCCCTTTATAGTTACAGGGATACTATATGTATTTTGTAATAGTGGTGGAGATAAAATAGTAAAAAATATATCTATGTTGGATCTATTAGAGAAAAATTTTACTCTCTCACACTTAAATTTTCTACCGATAATTGTAATTTTGTTTTTAACTCTCTTTAGAACAAATGTAAAAATATCTTTAAGTATAAGTATTTTGGTAGCTATAATTTTAAGTTTTTTTGTGCAGGGGTATGGGGTTGTAGAGATATTAAAAACTTTAGTACTAGGTTTTTTCTTTGAGAAAGATAATCCCCTCTATACAATATTAAAAGGTGGGGGAGTAATCTCAATGTGGAAAACTTGTATGATAGTTTTTATCTCTTGTTGCCTATCTGGAATAATTCAAAAACTTCACTTATTTGATAAGTTTGAAGAGATTATTTTAAAAAGTAAAGGTGAAGCTAGTTTATATGTGAGTACTATGGTAGTAAGTGTAATTACAGGAATGCTAGGTTGCAATCAATCAATTGCTATAGTAATGACAATAGATATAATGAAGAATATTTATAAAGTCAAAGGGATTGTGAAGGAAAAATTTGCCATTGATATTGAAAATAGTGCAATAGTATTGGCTGCTATAATACCATGGAATTTGGCAAGTCTTGTTCCTGCTACAGTGATGGAGTTACAAGGGTTGTCATATTTAAAATACTCTTACTTTATATATACTTTATGCCTCTTTACTTTAATAGGAAAAGGAGTGTCACAATTAAAAAAATTGTAATAACCTTAATTACACAATTCTTTGAGTTTTCTTAAGTTGATTAATATCTGAATAGTTACCTTATTTTTTAATCAAAATTATTATGGTAATATAAAAAAGTATTTTCATATTCAAAGGATTTTTATTGACAATTTTTTCTTTTTATAATATAATGGTTACGTAATATAAAGGTGAGTGTATTTAAAGAGGAGATGGTCAATATGGTACCTTTATGCTTTGCACAATTAAATAAAGACTTCCTAATTAAAGAGATAAAGGGACAGAGAGGAAACAGATGTTGTCTGTTAGAAAAGGGATTATGCGTAGGAAATAAAGTACGTGTAATGAATGGAGATAATAACTGTTTCGTTGTAAAAGTAAATGACAAGATAAAATATGCTCTTAATTTTGGAATAGCAAATAAGATAATGTTACAAGAGATATAGAGGACAGCCTGAAAAGGCTGTTTTATTTGAGAAATAAATTTTGATATTCAAAAGGTTTAAAAATTATATATGGAGGAAAGCAAATGAAATTATGTGATTTAAAAAACGGTGAAAAAGCAAGAATAATAAAAATAGGAAGACTTGGAGAGTTGAAAAAAAGATTAACTGATATGGGAGTTACTTCAGGTGAGATAATAAAATTAGAAAGAAATGCACCATTAGGAGATCCACAAGAGTACATTGTTAAAGGAACAGGAATAGCAATTAGAAAAGAAGATGGACAAAATATTGAAGTGGAAAAAATAGAAGAATAATTATAAAAGGGAGAAAAGGGTTATGATAAGATTAGCATTTACAGGAAATCCAAATGTTGGAAAATCAGCTTTAATCAATGCCATTGCTGGTTCAAAATTAAAGGTTGGTAACTGGCCTGGGGTAACAGTAGAGAAAAAAGAGGCTAGATTTACTTACAAAGGTGAAGAGATAGAACTGATTGACTTACCAGGAGTATATAGCTTAAGTCCATATACTTTAGAGGAAAAAATAACAAGAGATTATATTTTAGAGGAAAATCCAGATGTGGTTATCAACGTAGTTGATTCTACTAACTTAGAGAGAAACCTATATTTAACTTATTTGATTAAAGAGTTAAGAAAGCCAACAGTAATGGCTCTTAACTTCTATGATGAGTTTGATAAGTTAAAGTATCAATTGGATAAGAAAACTTTTGAAGAGTTGATGGAATTAAAAGCAGTACCAGTATCTGCATTAAAGGGAACAGGAATAAATGAGCTTTTAGATTTAGTAATTTCTATTGCTAAAGGGAGTAAAAAGACAATTGATTATTCCCTACCATTTGATGACTACTTAACAAAATTTGTAAGAGAGATTGAAACTGCTATAGAAAATGATGAGAGATTTAAAGAGGTATTAAAAAAATACTCGAAAGAGTATGTTGCAATAAAATTAATTGAAAGAGATAGTCATCTTATAGAGAAACTTAAGAATAACTATGGGATAGACTTAGATGGAAGCTTTGAAGATAAGATCTTAAAGTTAGAAGATAAGTATGACAATGACAGTGAAACAATATTAGCTGAACAAAGATATGGATCAGTTAATGGAATATTAGCTAGAACTTTTACTACTTCAATGAAATCAAGATTAGATTTTACTGATAAAGTGGACAAGATACTGTTAAATAGAGTTTTAGGATTACCGTTATTCCTTGTAATCATGGCAGGAGTTATGGCTTTTGTATTCAATGGTAGTGCTCCTTTTATTGATTGGGTAGATGGATTCTTTGCAGACTTTGTAGGAAAATATGTGGGAATGCTAGTAGAGGGAACACCAGAGTGGTTAAGTTCTTTAGTGGTAGATGGAATTGTAGGTGGAGTAGGAGGAGTTCTTACATTCTTCCCAGTAATGCTATTCCTATACTTCTTCTTAGCTGTTTTAGAAGAGAGTGGATATATGTCAAGAGTTGCTTTCCTAATGGATAAGATAATGAGAAGATTGGGACTTAATGGAAAAGCTTTTGTTCCTATGGTAGTTGGATTTGGATGTACAGTTCCTGCTATTTATGCAACAAGAACTTTAGAGGATGAAAACTCTAGAAAGTTAACAGCAGCAATATCTCCATTTATGTCTTGTGGAGCTAGATTACCTGTTTACGGACTATTTACTGCTGCATTCTTTGGAGCTAAAGGTGGACTAGTTGTTATGTCATTATATCTATTTGGAATAGTAGTAGCTATATTAGTAGGTTTAATTTTAAAGAATGTAAAAGGGTTTAAAGCTGAAGATAGAGCTCTTTTAATAGAGTTACCTCCATATAGAATTCCAAGCTTAAAAGTTATACTAAACTCAACTTGGACAAGAGCTTCTGAGTATGTAAAGAAAGCTGGAACAGTTATTTTAGGAATTATGATAATCCTATGGGCATTAACATATTTCCCAGGAAAGGGAGATCCTAATAAATCATATATAGCAAAATTTGGACATACTTTTGCACCAATAATGAAACCAACAGGATTTGGAGATAGATGGGAAACTGTAGCAGCTATTCCACCTAGTATAGCAGCTAAAGAGGTTGTAGTTGGATTCTTAGCTCAAACACTACCACTACAAAATGAAGAGGTAGCAGAAGAGGAAGGAGCAGAGGAGGAAACAACATTTGCTCAAGATCTAGCTGGACAAGTAGCAGGATTTGGAGGAGCTGTTAAAGATTCAGTTTTAGGAATGGCAAGTCTAAATGTTACAGGATTATTTGCTACACCAGATGCTGATGAGATAGAGGAAGAGGGAACAGGAATTGTTAAGGCTACATCCAACCTATGGCCAGGAGATGAGCTAGCTCCATTAAGAGCTTATTCTTTCATGGTATTTATACTTTTAGTTGTTCCATGTGTAGCAACATTAGGAGCTATTAAACATGAGTTTGGATGGGGTTATTTAGGAAAAATTATAGGAATAATGTTGATAGTTCCTTATATAGCTTCAACACTTGTATTCCAAATAGGAAGATTATTCTTTTAGTTTTTAAGTTTCCCTATTTCCAATGAAAGGAGAGATAGAGATGAAAACAATAATAATATTAGCCATAGTTGCTATTATAGCTTTTTACTCGTTGAAGAGTGTTTACAGAATGTTTACAGGAAAAGGGGGTTGCAGTTGTGGAAGTGACAAATGTAGCTCTGGAGGATGTTCTTGTGGAACTCACAAAGAGGGAGAGCACAGTTGTAACTGTGGACATCACAAGTAAAGTTTAAAATTTTCTTAAATTGAAATCTTAAGAAATATAAATTATAAATAATTCAAGAATGACTTTCGTTCAAAGAATAAAGAGCAAGTACGGCTTAGCTCACTAAAAACACAACACTCGTTTCACTCAAACAGTTG